>JBGQHN010000180.1:0-9130 GCA_041497975.1 Planctomycetia bacterium
CCCCGATCAAAGGCCGCTCGTTTTTCGATTCCTGGGCTTGCACTCGGCTGGTGATCCAATACGGCGTGGCAACCAACGCCGCCAAACCGGCGGAAGTGTGCACGAACTCGCGTCGAGTGAGCTGATGGTTCATGGTCGAGTCCTCGTCGATCAACGGATAGGGTTCGCCCAAGTGGGCCAAAGCGATATTTCGCGCGACCAATGCGCGGGTGGGTTGCGGGCATGCGCCGGCGGCCAAATCTGCTTCCGACGCCGGCGGGGTCCAGGTTCAAGTAGTGTATCGTCGCCAAAGGGCCAGTGCCACGGGCACCAGGCCCGGAAAACGGACGCTGGCCGCTGCAATTCGGCCGAACTAAATGCGATTACTCGGTTTTCGAAGACTTTGTTACGGAGTCCTTTTGTCGTTGCTCGCTAATGCCTGGAACTGCGTGACCTTCCAATGAACTTCAAAATCGGCGCCCAGCACGACGCGGTCGTATTGCCGCGGATAACCGAGACTCGGATCGAACTGGGCCCACATCACCATTTGCGTCGCGCCGGGAGCTTTGAATGAAGCAGCCGGGTTGCGCGCCATTTCCAGCTCCTGGCCGATCGTTTCCAACTGGCCCGGCACGGACCAGTAATCCCAGGTGCGCTTTTGCCGCGGTTCGACGCCGTCGCGCGTCATGTGCACAACCTCGCCGCCGCGCACCTCGACGTGGATCTTTCCCGGCCTGTTGCCTGCCAGCTCAAGATCGAGCTCGTAATCCTGCGGACCGTTTTTCGCCCACAGCTCCAAAGCCTGCTGGTAGGCCTCTTGCGTCAAACGGGGCGTGTTGCGGCGCGTAGCAAATAGAAATACGGTCGCCACGGCGACTGCGGCGATCAGGCCCAGCGTCATGCCAAGCAAGAGCGGACGCGCTCGTGGACCGCTGCGGGCCGGGCGGCTTGGCGCATCGCGAGGGGTTTCGCCGCCTGCCGCGGGATCCTGATTGGTCGCGCTCATGCTGAATGAAAGAACGAGTGGCCAGATTAGTCTGCTGGCCAAATCTTATCGCTTTCAGTAGGCTGTGGCCAAGCGCGGCAGTGATGTCCGCCGCAACCGCATTCATCTTTTGAAGTGTCTCTAACGATGAACAACCGCTTGCAATTGCAATCGCGTGCCCGCACCAAGATCATCGCCACGATTGGACCGGCCTGCGAACAACCCGAGCAGTTGGCGGCGCTGATAGACTCCGGCGCGGACGTGTTCCGACTGAATATGGCCCACGGCGGCCAATCGGAACAGGCGCAAAGGCTGGGGGCCATTCGCCGCCTTAGCCAGGAGCTGCGCTGGCCGATCGGGGTGTTGGTTGACTTGTCGGGTCCGAAGATCCGGCTGGGCCCGTTGCCGGGCGACATGATCGAGTGTGCCCCCGGCGCCGAGTTTCGCTTTGTGCGTGGGGACCGCGGCGAACAGTCGGGCGACCTGACGACCACGTACCCATCGCTGGTCGATGAGTTGCAAGTGGGCGACAGCGTGATGCTGGCCGACGGCACGGTAAGTATGGCCGTGATCGAAAAGGGGCCAGACTTTGCGCGTGCCCGGGTCGTTCAGCCGGGCGTGATTCGCAGTCGCCAAGGATTGAATCTGCCCGGCGTGAAGTTGAGTGCGCCGGCCATGAGCGAAGCGGACCGTGACAACGCGGTTTGGGCCGCGGACAACGAGATCGACTTTGTCGGGCTGAGCTTCGTTCGCCAGCCCGGCGACGTGCGCCAGCTCAAAGATCTGCTGCGCTCGCGCGGCTCGTCGGCGCGGGTGGTCGCCAAGATCGAAAAACAGGAGGCGCTCGACCAATTGGAAGCAATCATCGTCGAAGCCGATGGCGTCATGGTGGCCCGCGGCGACTTGGGTGTCGAAATCGACGTGGCCCAGATGCCGGTCGTGCAAAAAAGAATCGTCGCCGCGTGCCGCGAGCATCAAAAGCCCGTCATCATCGCCACGCAAATGCTGGACAGCATGCAGCATTCGCGCCTGCCGACGCGGGCCGAAGTGACGGACGTCGCCAACGCGATTCTCGACGGCGGCGACGCCTGCATGCTTTCCGGCGAGACCGCCATCGGCCAATACCCGCGCGAGGCGGTGGCCATGATGAACAAAGTCGCCCTGGCCACCGAAGAATTGTATTGCGACCACGTTCCGCAGCCGCCGGGCGCATTCAGGGCCGAAGGCTTGCACCCGATCACATCGGCGGTCGTTTATGGCGCCGGACACATCGCGGCGCAAATCAACGCCCGGCTCATCGTCGTCGCCAGCCACTCGGGAGCCACGGCGCTCGCGCTGTCCAAGCAGCGGACGTATGTGCGCACCGTGGGCGTCAGCGATCTGCCGTCAACGTTGCGGCAAATGTGCCTCGATTGGGGTCTGATTCCGCTGAGCGATATTCCCACGTCGAGCAACGAGGAAATGCTGGCTGCCGTTACGGCCTGGGGTTTGCAGGACGGCTCGCTTGCGCCCGGCGATCACATCGTGCTGGTGGCCGGCACGGGACTTGGCGCTGGGTCGCACAACGAAGTCGTCGTGAGCCGGATTCCTTGAATGCCAGCGTGACGCGTGGGGGGGAACTTTTCTTGCCGCTGGGTCGTCTAATTCCCGGGGTTGACGTATAACTTCAGATGAAGTCTTGAGGATTCGACGATGATGCGCCAGTTTTCGTTCGGGCGATTGCGGACCGCGGTTTTCGCGTCGTTCATCATAGTGACAATCGCGGCGACATGTTGCGTCGCCAAGGCCGACCCCAAGCCCCCTTCGCCAGAGAATCCTATGCAACCAACCCATGAGCAAGTTGCGGCCGACGATGGGTTTGCCCGAGCATTGTTTGCCAACGTGGCCAGCAGAGAAGGCAACGTGGTCGTTTCGCCGACCAGCGTCGAGTCGTGCATGCTGATGGCCCTGGTGGGGGCCCGCGGGAAAACGGCCGACCAAATTGTCCAGGTGCTGCACGTCGCTGGCGATCAACTGGCCGATCCGGGCCGGTTGCTCGATCGGTCCCTTTCGCTCGCCGACCGATCGCCCCATACCAAGAATCCCACCACGGATTTGGTGATTGCCAATTCCGCCTGGATCCAACAGGGTTTCCCCATTCGCGACGCCTACCGCCAGCTTTTGGAAACCAGCGCTCGGGCCAGGTTCGAGTTGGTTGATTTTTCCAAGACGACGCAAACGGCCGGCGCGATCAACGGCTGGGTCGACGCGAAGACCCGGCACAAGATCAAGGAGCTCATTTCACCCAGCGCGCTCGACAGTTCGACGCGGATGGTGTTGGCCAATGCTATTTACTTCAAAGGGCAATGGTCGAAACCCTTTAACAAGCAAGCCACCAGGAATCAGCCATTTCTCCGACCCGGCGCTCCGGATGTTTCCGTGCCGCTGATGCACCTGGATTCGCGGTTACGGTACTTCGAAACGGATCGCTACCAGGTGGTCGAGCTGCCGTATACGCAAGACGGCATTTCGATGGTCGTGTGGCTTCCGAGGCGGCCCGAAGACATGGCCCAAATGGAGCGCGAGATTGCCGCCGCGAGCCTCTCTCGTTCGTTGGCGAAGCTCGGTTCGACGAGCGTGGATCTTTTCTTTCCGAAATTCAAGATCGATGCCAACATTTCGCTCGGCGCAACACTGGGCGCGTTGGGAATGAAGGACGCCTTCACGCCGTCGGCTGACTTTTCGGGGATCACCGACGAGCCGTTGTGGATTTCGGCGGTCGTGCACCAGGCCTTGGTCGAGGTGGACGAAGAGGGCACCGAAGCGGCCGCGGCCACGGGCGTGATCGCCGTCACCTCTGCCGCATTGCCGGGGCGCGCGGAGAAAAAAATCTTCCGCGCCGACCACCCCTTCGTGTTCGCCATCCGCCATCAAGACACAAACGACATTTTGTTCATGGGGCGCGTCGTACAGCCCTCGCCGTGAGAATCGCCGGATAGCCCCGGATGTCCGGACTAGATGCGCTGGCCGCCTGCGGCTGGCTCCCACTCGGACCGCTATCTTCACCGCCCATGTGGCCGGGCGAACCGCCACTTGTCGCGACGGGTCTATCGGATGAGAATAGGCCGGTCGATTCTGACGAAGTTCTACGGAAATCAATATCATGCCGAGCTGCGTATTGGCGTACTCCGGAGGTTTGGACACCTCGGTCATCTTGGGCTGGTTGCAGGACGAGGGCTACGACGTGCACGCCGTGTACGTCGACCTGGGGCAGCCCTGCGAGGACCGCGAAGCCACCTTGGCAAAGGCCCGCTCCTGCGGAGCCAGATCGGCGCGGGTCGTGGACGCGCGCGAGGAGCTGTGCCGAGACTTTGCCTTTCCCGTGCTGCAATGGCAGGCCAAGTACGAAGGCATTTACCTGTTGGGCACCTCCATCGCGCGACCGCTGATTTCGAAAGTCTGCCTGCAAGTGGCTCGCGAGGTCGGCGCCGACGCCTATGCTCACGGCGCCACCGGCAAGGGCAATGACCAGTGCCGCTTTCAACTCGCGGCCGAGGCACTCGAGCCCTCGATCAAGCTGATCGCTCCCTGGCGCATGGACAAGTTCCGGGCCCGCTTTCCCGGCCGCCGCGAAATGATTGCTTACTGCGAACAGAAAAAAATTCCGGTTAAAGCCTCCGTGGCCAAGCCGTACAGCTCCGACGAGAACTGCCTGCACATCAGCTATGAAGCCGGCAAGTTGGAAGACCTGACCGTCAACGGGGTTGAGCTGGTCGATTTTGGCATGACCGTCTCGCCGCAACAGGCGCCCGACAAGATGGAAAAGGTCGTGATCGGCTTTGCGGCCGGCGTGCCGGTCAGCGTCAATGGAAGGTCGCTAAGCGCGTTGGAAGTTGTCACCGAGCTGAACAAAATTGGCGGGCGAAACGGCGTCGGGCGGATCGATATCGTTGAGAACCGCTTCGTGGGCATGAAGAGCCGTGGCGTGTACGAAGCGCCCGGCATGACCGTCCTCTACGCGGCTCACCGATTCGTCGAACAACTGACGATGGACCGCGATCTGGTTCACTTGCGGGACCGCTTGGCGCCCGAGGTGGCCGAAATGGTGTATTACGGGTACTGGTACGCGGCCAAGATGGATGCCTTGCTGGCCTTCATTCGTGAAGCGCAAAAGCCCGTGACCGGCGAAGTGAGCCTGAATCTTTATAAAGGCAATCTCATGGTCGACAGCCGCCGGAGTCCAAACAGCTTGTACGACGAAGGAATGGCCAGCATGGAAGGGGGCGGCAGCTATAACCAGACGGACGCCGAGGGGTTTCTGCGCATCCAAGGCCTGCCGGTGCGCGTACAAGGCCGAGTCAACCCGCGCAAGTATTAGCCGCCGGACCGCAATACTGCTGCCGGGCCACAGAGAATCTGTCGCGTAGAACTCAGAGATCGTTCGCGCTGAGTTGGCGGCGGTCTTCGACGCCGTTTCAATTGCCGCCGGCTCGCGTCGATTAATTTTTGTTGTCAGTTCTTGGATGACTTGAGGGCGGCCGGACAAAACCTTGCGGATCACGCGAAAATGTGCGGCAAGCGGCCATGAAATGCCGCTAGCAAGACCTGCCAACTTGTTTGGTTCGTTTGCTCATAAATCCGCGATGCATAAGGGCGGAAGGTTTCCCGCGGAGCCTTGAGAAGCGTGCCGCCCTCTTCCGCCTGATCGACCAGGGCGCTAGAATCTAAGCGGCTCGACTATGACGCCTTGATGCATCGACCAAGATAATCTTCGCCGTCGGAACGTGCCTTCATGAACGTGCTGGTGATTGGCAACGGTGGTCGCGAGCATGCGCTGGCTTGGAAGATTTCCCAAAGCCCCCGCGTCGCACGGGTGTTTGCGGCTCCGGGAAACGCCGGAACGGCGCTCCTTGCGGAAAACGTCGACATTTCTCCGACTGATTTTGGTCGTCTGATCAAGTTTGCCGGTCAGAATAACGTAGGGCTTACCGTGGTCGGGCCCGAGCTGCCCCTGACCAAGGGAATTGTCGACGCGTTCGGCGAAGCCAAGCTGCGGATTTTCGGTCCGCGCAAGGCCGCAGCGGAACTCGAGGGGAGCAAGGTATTTTGTAAGAACCTGCTGCGCCACGCCGACGTGCCTACGGCCGACTACCAGGTCTTTCGCAATGCCGATCATGCCACGACCTATCTCAAGGATCGCGAGGATGTGCCGGTCGTAGTCAAGGCCGACGGTCTGGCCTCCGGCAAGGGAGTGTTTGTCTGTGCCACGCGCGCCGAGGCGATCGAGGCCGTCAAGCGCATCGGCCGCAACAAGGAATTCGGCGAGGCCGGCAACCAGCTCGTCATCGAAGAACGACTCGACGGCCAAGAGGTCAGCGTGCTGGCGATTACCGACGGCCGCACGATTCTGACGTTGCCTCCGGCGCAAGACCACAAACGGGCCTATGACGCCGACACGGGTCCCAACACGGGCGGGATGGGCGCGTATTGCCCGGCGCCGGTGATCGACGAAGACACGCTGCACCTGATCGAGGAACAAGTGCTCGTGCCGACCGTGCACGCCATGAAGCGCGGCCGCCGGCCATTCAAGGGAGTGCTCTATGCCGGGCTGATGCTCACGAATCAAGGCCCGAAAGTCCTCGAATACAATGTCCGCTTCGGCGATCCTGAATGCCAGCCAATCTTGATGCGGCTAGAAAGCGACCTGGTCGACGTGCTGGAAGCTACGGTCGACGGTCGGTTGAACGAACTGGAACCGCTTCGCTTTGATCCGCGGCCGGCGGTTTGCGTTGTCATGGCCAGCGAGGGTTATCCCGGCAGCTACGATCGCGGATTTCCGATTCGTGGGCTGGACGAAGCGGCCAAAATCCCCAACGTCATAGTTTTCCATTCCGGCACGGCAACCGTCGACTCTCAGGTCGTGACCAACGGCGGCCGCGTGTTGGCCGTCACGGCGCTTGGTTCGAGCATTCCCGCCGCCAAGTTGCAGGCCTATACGGCCGTCAAGTGCATCCGTTGGAATGGCGCTTGGTGCCGCAAGGACATTTCGGACAAAGCCCTGACCGCGGTGCGATAACAGGCCGCTCAAGAATGGGACCGGCTGACTGGCTCCGCGCGAGTTCGCCCGATAGCGCGTGAGTTTGACGGCAACCTCGGACTTTGATTCGTGAGACGACTTCTTGAGACCGCTTAACTGTGAGTTCGACAGCAAGACTCGTTGCAGGGCCGAGACGCCGCAAAACGAACGGTTGTTAGCACCGAGCTCAAATCCCGTCGCCCGACTGCGAGGGGACATTCTACGAATGTAAAATGTCACCTTTTGTCTTCCGATATTTCCATGGCTTCAACGAACAACTCCGCAGGGGACCGGATCGCTGGTATTTGATCGCGGAGGCGTATTCATCATGAAAAAGCTGATTCCTGCGGCCCTTGCCTGGGCGATTCTCACATCGCTCATACAGTTTGACGCCGCCGCGCAGGACTCTTCAAAAAAATCGCAGGCGGATAAGCAGAAGGAACCGCTGGTCGAAATGAGTCGAGACCTAAGCCGTGATGAAGCGCGGCAGGATTTGGCTCAATTTCGAGAGATTCTTAAGCGCGAGTGGATCCTTGCGAATCTGAACGACGCGGACTTCGATGCCGCATTGGATCAAATCGAGCGAGACGTTTGCGACGGTCTATCAGTGGCTGAAATGGCCCTGCGCTTGCACCGTGTGCTCTGCTTGGGGAGGGATGGTCATGCGGAGATGCAAAACGTGTTGCCGGCTTTCTACACGGTCACTGGAATCAGTCCGAAGTTCCTTATCGATGTCTGCGGAGATCGATATATCACCTACATTCCCGAGTACGTGGCCCCAGGTCCGGTTAACCCAACAATCAAATATCGCTTTGTCTTGCTCCGAGACGGCTACCCTTATCTCGAAAGCATTGACGGCGTTCCGATCGAGACCTGGGTCAATGCCGTCGACCCCTATGTGCCTCGCGCGCCGAAGCTGGCGCGCCGCTGGCATTGTATGGACTACTTGACGCTGCGTTTTCCGTACTTCCGCAGTGAGCTCAAACTGCCACAATCACCCAGGATTGGCGTGCGTCTCGTGTCGGAAGACGGCATGGACAAGATCGACATCGACGCGCCGACTTTCAGCGGCGGGCACCCCCACTACAATGTGCCAAAGCCCGAATGGGAGATTCTGGCAGGAGAGATTGGCTATCTGAGCTTGATCAATCCAGCCGCAGACGGGACAGCTTTGATTATTGCGACCATGCCCAAGATGCGGTCGACGAAGGGCCTGGTTCTCGATCTACGTGGCAATACGGGAGGCGGCGGAACTGAGTTTCTTAAGTTTATGGCGAGCTACCTAGTTTCGCCGCAACAGCCGCGAGTCGTCGTCGGCCAATTCGTGCGCTGGAAAGACTCACGCAAAACGGGCTGGATGGATGGCACTCCCCTGAGTCTCGACGGACTTGACGAAGAAGCGCGGGCGGCCGTGGAGGGCCTAACGGAGCAAGGCAGGGCGACACTCTCGGAAGTCTTGGCGCATCACCGATCAGCGTGGAAGCCTCCGGCACACCGAGAAACTGCGACCGCATGTCTGCTGCTCGCGCGCCCTGAGGCAGAACCGGCGATCTTCCCATACAACCATCCTAAGTTTCCGAAGGACACCTACTACTATAACAAGCCGGTTGTTGTCCTCTTCGATCACAGGTGCTTTTCGGCCGGCGAGATATTCCTCGCATGTGTGCGCTGCCTTCCGAACGTCACTTTGATCGGATCGCCGATCACGGCGTGCGGAGGCGGCTCAACCAATACTTTCTATCTTGCCAACAGCGGTTTGCGGGTCTGTGTGACTGACATGGTGTTCGTGCCCGCCAACGGCCAGTTGATTGACGGAATTGGCCTCCAGCCAGATATCGTCGCCGAGCCAGAGATGGGTTACTATCTGGGCACTTCGGATCGAATGCTCGAAAAGGCGATCGGGGTTCTTAAAGAGAAGTTCGCCGAGAAGTAACCGGCGAAGACATGTAATGCGAATTGCCATGATGCTCGACAAGCACTTGTTGGGATTCGAGCAGCTCCCAGAACAGTCGAAAAAGTCGAGCCTGTCGCCGTCGCATAATCCCGACCGTTTCTCGGGAATCCTATCAAAGGACCGTATTCCGACACCGCTCCCGGCCCGTGTCGAAAAG
>JBGQHN010000181.1:0-9111 GCA_041497975.1 Planctomycetia bacterium
GAGGACGACAACGAGTGCGACGCCCTGTGGATCTTGGAATGCGCCAAGGCGCCCGACTTCGCCAACGCGCTGCCCAAGCCCAAGAAGAAGCGGGCCGCGGCCCGTAAGAACCCCCAGAAAATGCTGCCCTGTCTGGAAGCCAGGCCGATCCGACTGTAGGATGGGGGGTGTTGCTTGAAGGACGGATGATGGAATGACGAGCGAGTTCGTGCTTCGGGTTTTATTGATCATTGGGTCATTCGTCATTAGGAATTTTCCCCCCAGGGTGCCATTTTGGCATGTGACGTCGAGTGCACCCTGCAGTACGCGGCCCGCTGCGCCGCAGCCTGTCGTTCGGCCGGCATCCAGAACCCGGACCGGTTGCCAGAACTGGTGCACAAACTGGCCGCCTATCCCGAAGACCCCTGGCTATTCCCGGCCACCACGGTCCAGTTCGTGCGGATGATCAAGGCCGACATCGCGCAGTTGCGGGGCCAATCATTACCGACCCGCTCGTGATTTGGAGGATTCGACCGCACAAGGAGGAACACGCGCATGCTGCCCATCAGCCCGAAGGAAATCTGGATGCTCTACCCGGGGGGCCAACTGGAAATCGGCCCGCGCCAGCGTGACACGGCCCTGTTTGCCGTCTCGAGCGTCAACGGCCATTTGAATCTGTGGTGCGCCGCCGGCCAGTACGCCCCGCGGATCAGTGAGGGCATCACGTCGCTGACCTTCCCGGAGGGCGAGGAGCGGGCGCACGGCGTGATCTGGCTGCCGGGGCGAACGGAGAAGACCGTCCTGCGGGTCGAAAAGGTGGCCGGATCGGAAATTGCCATTTCGGTGGCCGGCAAGACGTTCTCGATCGCGGCGGCCGATTCGCCCCATTTGATCGATTTGGGATTTTTAGCGCAATCGGCGCCCCGCGCCGGCGAATCGCTTGCCAAGCCCTGACCGCGGCGCCATAATGCGCGGGCCGGTCTGAACAAGGCCGGCAAAGATACCAGGCCGATTTCGGCCCGCTGTTGAGAAGTCTCAAAAGACCCTCGACGTGTGTTGGGAAGATTTCTTCCCGTCCCATGTCGCGGGTCTTTTTTTTGCGCGCCGGCGGAGTTTTCTGGGCACGAGGAAGTGCCGTTGGTCATTCTGTCATTCGGAATTTTCCCAAGTGGCTATTCGCCGCATCAAAAAGGGCCATCTGCTGACCATCGCCGTGGGCGGCGAGCGCGTCAGCCTGCGTGTGATTTCTGCACGCGACGATGAAGTCGAACTGGCCCTGGAGCGCCGCGAGCTGCGCTTCCTGCCGGCCGAAATTCCGGGCGACGCCCTGCTGCAATACGCGGAGGCGCCGGGATGAACGACCCAGGACGCGGGACCAACAGTGCTAAGCCGCCAGCGCTTCGCCTCGGCGGATTCGTCATTCGTCATTGGTCCTTCGTCACGCGTCACTCGCCCTTTTCGCTGGGCGGACTGATCATCCTGGCCATCCTCGTCGCCGCGGTCGCACATCGCGAATGGGCTCTGCAGCATCAAAATATCTTTCTCGAGGCCGAAGTCGGCGCGCGGCCCACCTGGGCGGCTACCTATGCCTTCGGCGCCAACGACAACGATTTCGATCGCATGACGCGACAACTGGGCATGGAGGGGGCCGTGCAGATGAAGAGGCACAGCCGCGCCGGCGACAAACTGGAACTGGTGGTCTTCATGCGGAGGGCGTCGGAAAGGCAACCGAGTGATCTCCTGGTATGGCATTGAACCTGAAATGATCGCCCTGGTGGAACGACTCACGCATGACGGCTGCAGCCAATACACGATCCAAGCCGTGACCGACCTGGCGCGCTCCACGATCGGACGCATCCAGGCCGGCCAACTGCAACGACAACAGGCGATTCGCGATCTGCGGAGGGCCCGCTTCGGGATGCCGCCGGCCACGATCAACGGCCGCCCAGTGAGGCGGCGCTATTTGGACAACTTGACGGCCAGCCTGCAACGCAAACATCCGTTCGAGCGGTCGATTTTGTTGGATGAACTGAAAAAGCGCCTGGGGCTGGCGGGACCGGAAGCCAAGTTGGCCTGAGAAAATGACCAATGACGGAATGACCAATGGCCAATCAACTCAAACGTCTGAATGACCTGGTGGCGCATTTTGAGGGGCGGCCGCGATGCGAGGAGCTGCTGGCCGAGGCGATCGTCCGTCGCGATCGGTATGCCGAGGCCCGAGCCCGCAAGAAGCCGATTGCGGTTTGCCGGCGGGCGAGTGGTTCGATATTTGGGCTCTTGCCGACGCTCGACTTGCTGCGCAACTCGGCCAAACGATTCAACGTAATGCGCGACAATATAAGAAGGGTCCCATGAGCGACGAACGACCCAATATCGTAAAACATCCGACCGAGGACATGACGCTTTATACCGGCGGCTTCGGAAGCGGCCTGGTATGGTTGGCGCTTACGATCCTCTTGAGTTCGGCGATGACGTCGCGCGCCGAGTCGATCGTGCTGGAATTCACGCAGGCCGGCTGCCATTTTTGTGAGAGCGTCGCCCCGGCGGTCGCGCAGCGCCAGCGGCTGGGCTTCGACATTCGAGAGACGCGCATCGAAACCAAAATCGGCGGCGATCTGGCCTCCGCCTTCCGGATCAAGACCACGCCGACCTTCGTGGTCTTCCAACTCGACGCCCGCGACAAGGTCGTCAAGGAACTGGACCGTTATGAGGGCGATGTGCCCGCGCGGCTCGATGAGCTGCTGAAAACCAACCGAATCAAGCCGCGGCTTTCAGGCGCCGTGCGCAAGTGATCCAAACCCACCCGTAATCGAAAACCCTTTTCAGGAGCCATGACCATGTCGAATCGAGCCTTCACTCTGCAAAACTTGACGGACTTCTCGCACAATCTGGGCGTCTGGCTGGTCGCCCACACCGATCAGGCGCAGGCCATCTTGACTTCGGTCGAGGCCGCCGCGGCCGCCATGGCCGCCGGCAGCATTTCGGCCGCGATCGCCGCGCTGCAGCCCGTGTTCCAGATCGTCGAGAGCGACATCCTGGCCTTCCAGCAGCCGGTGACCGCGCACCACCTGGCCGCCTTGCAGTCGCCGGCGTTGGGCCGCAACGGCGCGATCATCGCCCAGATCATCGCGGCCATCCAGGCCGGCGGCGGCCTGGCGAACATCCTCAGCAAACTGCTGCCCGTGATCCAGCAGATCATGACGATGTTCCCGACCAAACCGTAACGGGGAAATACGGTGCTAAGCCGCCAGCGGAGGCCATGCACCACATGGAGTTGACAACCGATTCCAAACGACGGCGGGCCTCCCTTGGGGCTTAGCCCCGATTTGTTCCAGGCCCCCAAAGGATCGAAAAATGCCGACGCGAAAATGCGGCCGTCAGCAGTCCGACCCGGCGAAGCTTCGTAGCGCGTTGCCGATGGAGCATTTTCTGATTGCCGCCAATATCCCGCCTCTGCCGGCGGCCATCAATTGGGGCTCGAAGGTCGCGCGCCCCATGGGCCCGATGCTCAACAACCAGCTCGGAGACTGCGTCATCGCGGCGCAGGGGCACGCCATCCAATGCGCGACAGCCAATGCCTCTCAGGAGTTTACGCCTCCCGATTCGGACGTGTTGGCCGGATATATGGCCGTTACGGGCGCAGAAGGGGCCGCCTTCGATCCCCAGACGGGCGCTAACGACAACGGCTGCCAGTTGTCGGACGGCATTGACTACATGATCCGGACCGGCATGAGCGGCCACAAATATTTGGCGAAGCTGGCCCTCAACGCGCAAAACTTCCGCTCGATCCAGTATGGCATTTACTTGTTCGGTTTCGTTTTTCTGGGCGTCGATCTGACGCCGGCCACGCTCAAGTCGATCGACACGTGGGACATACCCGCGAGTATTCCCTATTGGCGTCGGCACCTGATGCATGAGAACACGCCCGATCCCAATCTGGGTCATGCGGTTCCGGCCTGGGGCTACGGCGCCGACGGCTCGCTCGAGATCGCGTCCTGGGGTGGAGACTTCCGAGCCACGCCGAGATGGCAGCAGGCATGTATCAAGGAAGTTTGGGTTGCCGTGCCCGTGGATTGGGCGAACACGGCTGGCATGGCTCCCAATATGTTCGACATGAAGACGCTGGAATCCTACTTGCCGGGAATTGCCAATGCCTAAAACCAAGCCACCCCTGAAAGGTCCGTTCGGCCTGGTAGAGAATCGTGTCCTCCGCGCTCACGCCCCGAATCCGTCCAAGCCAGCCCTGAAAGGTCCGTTCGGCCTGGCCGACGTATCGGTAGCCGCGCAAGCGATCACGGCGCTGGTGGCGCAACTCTCCGCGGCGGCGGCGCAGGTGATGAGCGGCGCGGTGATTCTCGAGTTCACGACTCCCTTGGGCCCGTTTCAATTGAAAGTTACCAAACCGCCGGCCATGCGGAGGACAAAACGATGAAACGCTTCTTTCAATTCCGCCTGAGAACGCTGTTCGTCCTGGTCGCGCTGGTCGGAGCGTTCATCGTTTGCTGGCAGCGGTTGAGCATTGAGATTGTTCGCAGACCGTTCATGGGCGAGTTGAGGATCCGACTGGATTGGGAACGCGAAGAATCAGGGGCACCGGCTCCTTTTTCCGAGAGCGAGTTGTTCGAGTTGAGTTGGTTTCCGGCGCCAGCGCCGCCGATCAGCCCGACCGACATGCACGCCGCCGGGACGCTGCACTCTTTTTATTTGACCATCCTGGGCTGGCGCGCGATTCGATATCAAGGGCCGGTGCAGCCGTTCGATGACTTCGGAGGATCGGGCGACGGCGGGAATACCTGGTCGCAAGACAGCCTGCCGCTTGAGCCGGTGACCGCGGAACCGCCGCCTCCAGAGGCCAACTTGCTCAACAGCGCACCAAGAATCCTCGTGAGGGACGAGGCATGAAACACTTGCGATGGATTTGGATCGCGATCCTGCTGGGCGTGACGGTCTCCTACCTGTCATGGTCGATGCGAGCGCACGGAGCCGAGACCAACGATACTGCTGCCCGCGAAGCCGGCCGGGCCATGTATTTTGATCCGCGGCTCAGCGAGCCCGAGCCGGGCTTTCCCAACGGCACGACCTCCTGCGCCGACTGTCATCAGCTCGAACGGGGCCTGAGCGATGGCCGCAAACTGGCGGTGGGCCGGATCGGCAGCCCGGCGTCGAAGACCGGTTTCGTCGGCGTGCGGCGCAGCCCGGCCATCTTGAACGCCGCCTATCGCCAAGACAAGCCCGTGTTCTGGGACCTGCGCACGGAAAACATGACCGCGCAGGCCACGCAGCCGCTGGCCAACAACGTCGAGATGGCTGTTACGCAAACCGCCGGCGACGTGGCCAACCGGCTCAACGCCATTGACGGCTACCGGGCGCTCATGCAGGCAGCGTTCGGCGACCCGCAAGTCACCGTGGCCCGGATGCAGGTCTGCCTGGTGGCTTTCGAGGGTCTTTTGGTGGCCGCCGACACGCCTCTGACGCGCTGGCACAATGGCCAGGCCGAGGAGCTGACCGAAGCAGAGACCCGCGTGGCAACATTGTTTTTCGGAAAAGCCCATTGCAGCGAGTGCCATCCGCCCCCGCTGTACACGACCGGCAACGCGGCCAACACGGGCGTCGAACTGGCCGCCGACACGGGCGACGTGGGCCTGGAGAAAACGACCGGTCAGCGGAAAGATCGCCGCGCCTTCAAGATCCCCGGCCTGGTGGCCGTGGGCATGCGCCAGCCGTTCTTGACCCACGCCGGCGCCATGGATTTGAAACGACTCGTGGCCCACTACGGGTCCGGCGGCCGGGTGATCGACGAGAACGGACAGCCCGCGCAAGACCGTTTTCTGGACGACCGCATCAGGGACATCCGTTTAAGCGCCCGGGAACAAGCCGACTTCGTGAGCCATCTGCCCACGATTCTTGCGCCTTACGACTATCCGCAGGCGGCCAAAATCCGGCCCAAGGAGCTGCCCCGATGAGCGGCACAGGCCCAGTCCCCGATACGTTTCGGCGTTTCTTCACCCGCATGGGAGTTTATGCGCTGGTCGAACTGGCGCTGCTGTTGACGGCCGGCCTGTTATGGGCCGAATTTCACGAGCAGCCGGATCCCCCGAGCCCACGACCAGCCGCGGGCCCGCGGATCGGACCGGCCGACTTCAAGCCGGCCAGCAGCGTGGCAGCCAAACCGGCAGCGCCGCAACCTCACGCGCCGCAGCCGGCCGCAGAAGCACCCACAGCCGCCGAACCGGCCACCGTCCCAGCGCCGCAACCCGCGCCGCCGCCGCCGGCCAAGCCCGAGAAGGTCACCGTGCGGATCATCGCCGCCGGCGAGTCGGCCCCGATCCTGCCCGGCGAACAACCGGCGGTGATCAGCCACGTGATCGGCGAGCCGCTGGTCCTTTCGCTGAAACTGGTGGGCGACTGGCAGAAGTGCGACTGGGAGATCGACCCGCCGATCCAGGGCGTGCGCTTCAACGAGGATCGCAGCGAGCTGATCTGCGGCACGGCCAAGCCGGGCCTCTACAAATTCCGCGTGCTGGTGGTGGGCAAGGGCTATGACGTCGCCCGGCACGCCACCAACGTCACGTTTCAATATGCGCCCGAGGTCGTGGCCGCGATGAACAAGCCAGCGGTCGTGCGGGAAGTCGCCGCCAAGCCGAGCCGGCAAGAGACGCGCTTGGCGCAGCCGGCCAGCGAGAATCCCAAGGCGGCACTGGCCGTCTGGCTGGGGCGCGTCGACTCGCCCAGCAAGGCCGACGACAAGTTGCGAATCTCGCAGATCATCCGCATCGCGGCCAGCACCGAGAGCCTCGGGATGCTGACCCTGGCCCATCGCGAAGCCGACGAAACGCTGGGCGCCGCGGCCGGGCATTGGCAGGACTGGTGGCGCGACGTCGAAAAATTGTTTGTCACTTACGAAGCGGAAGGCCGCTTGGACAAGATCGTGACTCGCCAGGGCGCCATGCGGCGCCTGGCCGAATCGTTGGAAGGTAAGTAACCCATTTTTATGAGGAGTTTTGCGATGTTGAAACTTTTTGCGATGGCGTGCGTGGTGGTCTTGGCTTGCGTGGCCCAGGCCCAGGCCGGATGTGGCAGCAGCTCCAATGGCTGCAACGTGTCGAACAGCGCCACCCGCGCCCGCAACCAGGATCTGCTGCAGGCCCCGGCCGCCCCGACCCTGCCGGCGACCGAAGCCCGCCAGAAATCCCGCGCGTCGGAACGGCGCTTGCTGGCGGCCAAGGCGTTTTGCGCGCCTATGGATGAGGCTCGTGAGTTTTGCGCCCCGATGGAAGAGATCGCGCGTCCCAGCTTGAGCCGCGAGGCGGCCCGATTTTTGGCAGTTCGATAAGGAGGTGTTGCTAAGCCGCAAGCGGTCCGCCTGCGGCGGATTCGTTATTCGTCATTCGTCATTAGACATTTTTCTCCAAAGGAGATACGCCATGCGTCATGTGTTTACCATTGTCGCGGTGCTGGTCACCGCTCCGATCGCCCAAGCCTGCCCGCCGACTGCTCTGCGAACCGTGATGGTTCCCGGCGCAATCACGGTCCGAGCCATCCCGCAGCCTGCCCGAATGGTGGCCGTCGCGCAGCCCGACCTGCTGGTCGCGGAGCAAGCCCCGGCCACGCTGGCCGCTGTCCGCGAAACGACGGTGCGCGAAACGACCCTGCTGGCCGTTGACGCGGGTCCGCCGACTTTGTTGGCCGGAGTCTTTTCCGACTTGCGGGTCCAGCGGCACCAGCGGGCCGCGGCCCGCGCCGCGGCGTCGCAGACGCGCCACTTGCAACGGGCGGCCAAACTGTCGCTGACTTCGCTCAGCACGCCGCAGACCTGGGCTTTTGCTCCGGCGGCCTTGATGATTCCCCAGCCGACGTTGTCTCCGCAAGCCGCGCTAGCTCCGCAGCCGCAGTCGGCACGGGCGGGCACGCGAGCCAGTTCGTCCGATCAGTTTCTGGCGCCCGCGGGCAGCAACGTGCACGTCGAAACGACCGTCGACGTGGACGGCGTTGCGCAGCCGGTGATCGTCAATGGTGTGCCGGTGAATCCGGCGGACTGAATCGGCAGTTTCTAAAATCGTCGGAGTCAGGCCCCGGGAAATTATTTTCGAGAACCAACCATGGACGACCAGAACCGCGAACAGGTTGCCTCCCGACTGCTCGCGGCGCCGTCGATCAAGACGCTGCTCAGCGGAGTCAACGGCGGCAAGTACGACCTGCTGAGCCAATATGCGGCCAGCGAAAACATCCTGGCGGCCGTGCAGCAGGTGTTGGAAAACCAGGTGCTCGAGCGGGCCTACCTGAAAAAGCTGCTCAATAACCAGTCCGTGTTGAACAAGAAACTCGACCAGCTTGCTGCCAACCAGCAGGCGCCGGTCGATCTGTCGGAAGTTTTGTCCAAACTGGAAACACTCATTTCAAAGGAAACGACCATGGCAACCGCCCTCGAAGAAGTCCAACTCTCATTGGCCAATTTGAAAGCTGCCGCCGTGACCAACGGGACGGCGTTGGCCGACCTGGTGGCAAAGCTGCAGGCCGCCAACACGGCGAACGATCCCGTGCTGCACCAGATTTCTCTGGATATCCAGGCCCTGGCCGACAACATGACCGCCGCGGACGCGGCAGCCGACCCGCCGACCGCGTAATTCGTCATTCTGTCATTCGTCATTAGGAATTTTCAAAGCCTCGTCCAGGCGCAGCCAGCGCGAGCGTGGAGCATGAGACGCCAACTCGGCGCATCGGCTGGCTGCGCGTTTTGAAAAGACCATAGTGGTTAGTGGGTAGTGGGTAGTGAATGGTGAGGAGACGAAAACCATGCAACACCAACCACCAACCACCAGCCACGAACCACTTCCCGCGTCCGCCGAGCACGAACGGTTCCTGAATGGACTCGCTCGCTTCCAGGCGGCGGTCGAAAGCGACTGCGCCTGGGGACGGGAGATCCAGCGGGCCGATCACGACGAGGGACCGGGCAGCAACGCGGCCCTGTTCGCGCGGCGGATGGCGCGCCAGGAAGAGGCCGCGGTGGACACCTACCGCCGGGATCTGATCGGGATGTACGATGCGGGGCACAATTGAAAAATATCGAATGACGAATGATGAACGATGCACGAAACACCGTTGAGGCGCCCATTAGACATTCGTCATTAGACA
>JBGQHN010000182.1:0-9084 GCA_041497975.1 Planctomycetia bacterium
GGCATCGAGTTGCATCCGGAAGTCAGGATTGTTGGAGAGAAATCTAAGTGAAGAACTTTGGAAAAGTGGCAGTGTTGTTTGGCGGTCGTTCGGCGGAACGCGAGGTGTCGTTGAAAAGCGGCAACGCAGTATTGGCTGCGCTGCAGCGTAGCGGCGTGGATGCGCATGCTTTCGATCCGGCTGAGCGCGAGCTGGGCGAGTTGAAGCGGGATGGCTACCAGCGACGACCGGACTTTGGACGACGACTATTTCGGGCTCAGCACGGCGGTGAATCCCCCGCCCGATGCCATTTCAATCGACAAGGTTTTCGCGGCGGTCGCGGTCGGCTGCTCGATCCGCACGGCGTTGGGCTGTTCTTCGTCCAATGAGCCGTCGACGTACAGCGAGGCCGCGTAGTCACCGCCGCCGAGAAAGGCGAGGGGAACCTCGACCTTGCGGGCTGTCCAATCGGTCAGGCCGCCGAGATACCATGTTTGATCCTTGCGGCGGGCCAGTACGACGTACTCGCTCGGCTCTCCGGTGACAAAACGCGTTTCGTCCCAGGTAGTCGGAACCGCGGTCAGGAAGTCGAAGCCCGGCTGATCTTCATAGGCTGAGGGCGTGTCGCACACCATCGGCATCGGATTCTCGAACACGACATACATTGCCAGTTGATGGCAACGCGTACCGTAAACGGAGGGATTCGCATGGCGCGGTACAAATTGCTTGCGCGAGGCGGCGTGAAACCCGCCCAGGTGGTAGTCGAGCGGGCCGGCCAGCAACCGCGTGTAAGCCACGGCCACGTCGTGCGCGGGCGTGCAGAGCTTGCTCCACTTCAGATATTCGAGATTCAGCACTCCCTCTCGATTGAACAGGTGGGGAAAGGTGCGCTGTTCGCCGCTGGGCTTGTACGATCCATGGAACTGAATGTGCAGCTTGTGCTGGGCAGCCGAGCGGAGAACGCGTTCGCAGTAATTCACGATCTCCTGATCATCGCGGTCAAGAAAATCAACCATCAAGCCACTGATTCCCCACGCCTCGTATTGCGTGAATGCTTCCTCGAGCCGCTGGCCCAGCGGTTTCCAATGGACCCACAGCCGAATGCCGACGCCTTGTTGGCGGGCGTAGTCAAGGATTCGCGGCAGTTCCAGCTCCGGTCGGGGCGTGAGAATGTCCGTGTCGGGATGGGGGCCAAAAGTCGGCTTCGATTGCACGTACCAAGGGCGCTCGTCGGCCACGACGGCGTGATACGCGATACCGTGTCGCGCGCAAAAATCGATGTAGTATTTATGCGTGGCAAAGTTCATCCCCATCTTAAACGGCAGCCCCTTCTCCGCGGTCCCATTCCACCAGTGCCAGGTCGTCTTGCCTGGGCGGACCCAGCTATAGTCGCCCTGGGGGCGCTCGTCGTTCAGGCACACCAGCAAATTGCTCTCGATCAGCCGGCCGGCATGCTCCCCCAGCAGCACCACCCGCCACGGACTGCCGTGCGGAGTGCGGCCCGTCACGCAGGCGTCGCGACGGCCCGGCAAGGGAGACAAACGGCTTCGCAGCGCAACGTCCCGCTCGTCGATTCGTTCCAGGTACATGCCGGCAAAGTCGCGAATCCGCGCCTCGGTAATGGCCGCGGCCGAACCGTCGGGCCACACGGCCAACACCGGCAGGTCGATCAGCGTTTGCCGCGGCAATTGGTCCAGCGGGCGGCGTTCGTACTGGGTTTCATGATCCGTCTTGAAATCCTTGCAGGTCGTGTAGTGGATCATCGGCTGCTTCGCGAAGCGATATTCCGTCGACTCGTCGACCAGCACAAAATCCCTCAGGCGATCCTGTTCAGGCAAGACGTAGCGGTAGGCCACGCCGTCGTCATACGCTCGCAATTCAATTTCCCAATTCAACCCGCCGGCACTGACCAGCCGGACCAGCGTCCAAGATCCACGATTCCTGACGACGTCGGTTTTTCCCCACAATAGAGCGAAGGTCTCATCCACGGTTCCTTGGCGAACCTCTTGGAACCGGCTGCCATCGGCCAGATCGCGGTCCCCATCCAGCCGCACGCTCATGCGAGCCGGCTGGAGAATCTGCTGGCCGTCACGGGCGACCTCGAGCAGCAATCGGCGAGCGTCCTGCCCGCTGCCGGATCGGAGCGTGATCGTGCTCTTGCCATCCGGCGATCGCGCGATGGCGGGCAAAGTCTCGTCCGCCGAGGCGCTAGTTCCGCTGGCACACAACGCGAGAGAAACCAGGACACTCACGCCACAGGTCTTGCAGAACATCAGTGACTCTTCCTGTTGCGTCAACGCCCAACGTCGCGTTATTTCTTGCCGGCCTTTCCGCTTCCTTGGCTCTGTGACGGAGCGGCCGCCTTGTTCTTGGCGGCTTTGTCGCCGTTTGTGGGTTTGGCGGCGGCTTTTTCACCCTCGTCGTCCGCTTTGGCCGCGGACGCGTCCTTCTTTTCCTTGGCCGCTTTCAGTGTCTCGGCGGCCAGGTTCTTGCCGGCCAGGAGCGATTCGAGATTCTTCGTCAACTGTGCTTCCAAGTTGGGCGACGTGCCCACCACCACGACTTGCACGGAGCCATCCTTGCCCACCAGCACGGTCTGGGGAATCGCCTCGGCGCCGAACGCCCGGCCGACCGCGCCGTCTTTGTCGAGCGCGATCGTCACCTTCAGTTCCGAGTCTTCGAGAAATTTCTGGATCTCCTCGGCTCCTTCTTCAAGATTCACGGCCACCAGCATGACGCCTTTGTCTTTGTACTTGTCGGCCACTTTTTCGATGACCGGCATGGCTTGCCTGCACGGCCCGCACCAGGTTGCCCAAAAGTCCAGGATCACCACGTTCTTGCCTTTCTGTTCGGCCAGGTCGAAGCTGCCGCCGTCGAGCAAATCGAGTTTCACTTCGGGCGCCACTTCGCCCACAAGCGGATGCGGGCCGCGCTCGTCGCGCCCGCCAGAGACGATCTCCATCAGCGAGTCGACCTTCTCAACGCCTTCGGGGGCGTGGAAGACGAACTCGTCGGCCGGGAACTTGGGATTCACTTCCCAGTCCTTGAATGTCATGGTATTGGTGATCTTGACGCCGTCCAACTGCGCCTTGGCTTTGCTCCCTTGTGCCATCTTGGTGAAGGTCTTGGCCAGGTCCGGCACGAATTGTCGCACCAGCGGCTTGTCGCCGGCTTCGATCCACAGTTGCCAGTCCAGCTCGTCGCCGATGGCCTGGATCAAGTGACATTTCGTGCCGTCGAGGGCGACAGTGCCGCCGTATTTCACCTCCGTGGTTTTCTCGAGCAGCGTTTTCGCCGGATCGTCAGACAGCATGGCCACCGTGACGACCGCACCGTTGCCGATGCTGAGCGAACCGAGGATGAGCTGGTTTTGCAAAATCTCCGTCCAGGTTTCCGGCGCTCGCTCGACGCCGTATCGTGGGAAACCCTTGACGGACATCGCCAGCTCGTTGCCGTCACACACGACCGTGGCCCCGGCTTGCACCGAAGCTTCGGCGGAGTAGGCCAGCTTGTTGGGCCGCTCGGCGCTGAGCTTCAAGGTAAAGTTCCGGTTTTGCTTTTGCCCCTGCTGCTCGAATTGAATGGCTACGTCGGACGCGAACGTGAAACCGCGCAGCCCGGAAAAATATTTGCCCCAGGCATCGATCACCTTCTTCGCCTTGGGATCGACTTTGGCACTCACACTTGGATCGGCGGCGATGGTCAGTACACCAAGCGCGACCAGGACAAACAGTGAGCAGACAACAAAGCGCACCAGCGCAGCGGGGCGTGACATGGTCGAAGTTCCTCGTGGAGGGGTGATAAACGGTTCGTCTCTTCGCGTGAGCACCATCTCGCGCCGGCACGAGACAAGTTGGCAGTGCTCTTCACACCCGCGGCGACTTTCGCTGGGGCTTGATCCGACAAGTCGCTCGGGTGCGAGGGATGTCGAACCGGGGCGCCCCGTCGGACCGGGTCAGCATAACAAAGGCGGCAGGGCGACACCACCGGGCGCCGTGGCCTTGCGGGACGCGGCGGTAAGACCTCTAAGCAAGCCCTTGGTCCCCAGGGCGATCCGATTCCAAGGTGGAAAGGGAAATCGCCCAAAGCCGATCAGGCCGAATCAACCGCGCGCCACTCTGGTTGCGCCTGCGCACCGTTTCCAAGCGATGGCCAACAAACCCAGCAACCCCACCCCGCCCAGGACGAACGCGCTCGGTTCGGGCACGGGCTCGTAGGTGTAGAGGACGTGAACCGAGCCTCCCCAGGAATATCCTTCATTCCCAGGCGATGTGCCGATCGCCGGGGTATCCAGCGTGGTGCTCCCGGAATAGATCCAGTTCATCGGAAATGTGCCGACTCCAGTCAGAGTATTGAAGTAGGCGCCCGACGTGAGCGTCAGATTTGCGAAATTCGCATCGAAATCATTGGATGAAATCTGGTCGGTGTAGGTGCCGACAAAGCCGATGGCGAGGTTTCCCATGGGCTGCCCGTCGACATCCGCCGGTCCGGACAGATTGAGGGTCGAAGTACCAACCTGATTGATGGTGGCTAGCCAGGTGCCCGTCGCGGAGCTGGCGAACTCAAAATCCGCTTGGATCAAAGTGCCCAGCCCTCCGTTGAATCGCGGGACCGGCGCCGTCATGGTGCCAGAGATGGGCGTCGTGGGCGCATAGACAAATTGTTGGCCGCCACCCGACGCGCCTGTCTGGTAGAAAACAGTTGCCGATTGCGCCATCTCGGCGACCGAGGCAACGAGCAGGATGACTGCGAGCGGTGCAAATAGCCGCGTGATGGTGACCGTCTGTTTGATTCGAATCATTAGCGAGCTCTCTTTGCAAGAAACCTGTAAACATGAACAAAGCGGCTTGGACTCGGCGCGGCGCATGCCGACGTTCCGTCGAGCCGGTATTTCCCAACTCGGCGGAGCCTGGAGCCGACGCAGGCGTGGGCATCGTCCCTATTGTAATCGCGGGCCGTCTAGCAAGAATCCGGCGCGGAGCGTTTTTTTCGATTTTTTAAAGCGGCCCGGGAATCGGGATTGCGCGGGCCCGAATCTCCGGCCGAGCGTCGGCAGTGCTCGTGCATGCTCACTGGGGCGATTAGCCGGCGGGCGATCACTGGTTTTGAGCCGCCCGCCCTATTACAATCGCTGGTGCAGCGTCCCTCCCTCCTTCCCCCGAATGGAGTCCGAGCGTCATGGCCAGAATCTCCCGCCGCCAGTTTATCCAGTCCTCAGCAGCCGCCAGCACCGCGTTTGGTCTGTTTACGATTGCCGGCACGAAGGCCTCGGGTCGGGTGATCGGCGCCAACGACACGATTCGCGTCGGCGTGGCCGGCATTCGCGGTCGCGGACAATCGCACATTCAAGCGTTTGGCAAGGAGCTCAAAGACCAGAACGTGCAGATCACTTACCTGATCGACCCGGATACTCGATTGTTCGAGTCGCGCAAGTCGCAAGTCCAAGCCGGCGGCGGAAACGATCCGCAATGCATCAAGGACATCCGCAAGGCGCTGGACGATCCGAACCTGGACGCGGTGTCGGTGGCCACCTGCAATCACTGGCATTCGCTGATCACGATTTGGGCCTGCCAGGCGGGCAAGGACGTGTACGTCGAAAAGCCGATCAGCCACAACGTCTATGAAGGCCGCAAGTGCGTCGAAGCGGCGCAAAAATATGGCCGCATCGTGCAACACGGCACGCAACAGCGCAGCAGCCTGGGGCGGGCCAAGGAAATCGCCGCGCTGCAATCGGGCAAGTACGGCAAGCTGCTGGTCTCCAAGGGCTACTGCTGCAAGCCGCGCTGGAGCATCGGCCGCAAACCGCTGGAAAGCGCGCCCGAGGCACTGGATTTCAACATCTGGCTCGGCCCGGCGCCCGAGCAGTCCTATCATGCCAACCTGGTGCCGTACAACTGGCATTGGTTCTGGGACACCGGCAACGGCGACATCGGAAACCAGGGCGTGCACGAAATGGACGTCGCTCGCTGGGCAATCAAGGACTCCACGTTGCCCAACAGCGTGTGGAGCTTGGGCGGGCGGTTTGCCTACGACGAAAGCGGCGCGGCCGATCAGGGTCAAACGCCCAACATGCAGATGGCGGTCTTCGACTACGGCGACACGCTGCTGGTGTTCGAGGTGCGCGGACTGGTCGGAAACAAACAAAAGGGCGGGCTGCCGAACAAGGTATCCAACGAGTTTTACACCAGCGAAGGCGTGATCCGCGACGGGCAGTTTTTTCGACACGGCAAAAGCGAGGGCGAGAAGATCGTGGGACCCGAGGCGCACGTCACTCCGGGCGGCGCGTTTGGAAGCTTCATCCATGCCGTCCGCAGCCGCAAGAACGAAGACGTCAACGCCAACGCCGAAACGGCCCACTATTCGGCCGCGCTGTGCCATCTGGCCAACATCTCGTATCGGCTGGGAAAGGCGATGCCCTATCGCAAGGCCGGCCAAGCGCTGGGCGACAACAAGCAAGTGGTCGAGTCATTCGACGCCCTGCGCGATAACCTCAATGCCATCGGGGTGAACCTGGCGGAAACGACCTACACCGTCGGCAACAAGCTGATGATCGACCCCAAAGCCGAAAAGTTCGTCGGGGACGGGGCGGAGCCGGCCAACGTGCTGCTATCACGGCCGTATCGCCAACCGTTTGTGGTGCCGGACCGCGTATAAGGACGGGTTTTGTTGGGTCAGCGGAACTTTTTCATAACTTATGGCGCCCCTTAGCGGTCCGATAAAAACATTGCCTGGTTTAATGGGTAGCGCTATACTGGGCATCGGATCAACGGCTGCTGATCGGTAGTGCTATCGGCCGGGCAACGGAGGAAGGACATGCTCCGCATTATCACGGATCGCCGCTTTCGCAGTTGCGACGGAGTGAGCCGTCGCGAATTCCTGAAAATCGGATCACTGGGCGCCGGCGCGCTCAGCCTGAGCGGATTGTTGGCCGCGCGGGCGCAGGCGGCCGCCGCCGGCAAGCCGGTCAAAAATACATCGGTGGTTTGGGTGTGGCTGGCCGGCGGACCGACGCACGTCGAAACCTTCAATCCGAGCATGGGCGCCCCCGTCGAGTATCGCAGCACGACGGGAGAAGTCGCCACGCGGTTGCCCGGCGTGACCATCGGCGGAACCTTTCCCAAGATCGCGGCGGTGGCCGACAAGATGGCTATCGTCCGCTCGTTTGCGCACAACAACAGCGGCCACGTGGGCGGCACGCACTTCGTCATGACCGGATACGACAACCGGACGATCGACAACAGCGGCACGCCCACGCGTCCGTCGATCGGCTCGATATTGGCCCGCGTGCGCGGCAGCAATCATCCCCTCTCCGGCATGCCGACCTACGTGCGGTTCAATCCGATCCGCAGTGGCATCGACGGCCCGGCATTTTTGGGGGCGGCGTATGCGCCGTTCGATCCGGCCGGCCAGGCACTCAAGAACTTGACGCTGGCCGTGAACGAAGAGCGACTTGACGATCGCCGCATGCTATTGACCAGCCTGGACCGCATGACGAGCGAGGTTGACCGCAGCGGATTGATGGAAGGCTTGGGAAAATTTGAACAGCAAGCCTTCAACCTGGTGCTGGGCGGCGCGCCGGCGGCGTTCGACCTGAAGCGCGAGAAGAAAAAAACCCTGGCGCGGTACGGCAAAGGTTTTGGCGAGAATATGTTGCGCGCCAGGCGGCTGTGCCAGGCCGGCTGCGGTTTTGTCTCGCTCTCGTACGGCGGCTGGGACATGCATCAGCAGATCAAGGCCAACCTGGAAAGGCGCAGCCCCGAGTTTGATCACGCGATCGCAACGTTTGTCGAAGACGTCCACGAGCACGGGCTGAGCGACGAGATCCTGCTGGTCGTTACGGGCGAATTCGGCCGCACGCCCAAGATCAATCGCAACGCGGGGCGCGATCACTGGGCGCCCTTGAGCACGCTGGCCCTGGCCGGCGGCGGACTTCGCATGGGGCAGGTCGTCGGCGAAAGCGCGCCCAAGGCCGACGTGCCCAAGACGAAGCCGATCCGCCCGCAAGACCTGATGGCCACCGTGTTCCACGTGCTGGGGCTCGATCCGCACCTGCAATTCACCAACCAGGCCGGCCGCCCGGTGCATATGATCGAAGACGGCCAGCCGATTTCGGCGCTGGTGTGATCCATCGGGTGAGCCATCAATGAAGTAGCCCGGCTGTTTGGCCGGTGCGACGTGCAAAACCGCCCATTGCGACGTTGACTACGATTTTCAGGAGATTAGCCGTGTGCGCTTGGTTCACTCGCTCGATCCGCCTTGGCCTGGTCGGTGCCGTTCTAGCCATTCTGGTACCTGGAAGGCTGGCGGCGGAAGTCAATTGGCCGGGTTGGGGCGGCCCCAACGGCACGAGCCATACGCAAGAGACCGGCCTTCCGCTGACGTGGTCGGACGGCAATGTGCTGTGGAAGGCCCAGCTCAAGGGAGCCGGTCAATCGACGCCCGTCCTATGGGGCAACCAGATCTTTCTCACCACGGCCGTGGACAAAGGTCGCCAGCGGGTCGTGTTTTGCGTCGATCGCCGCGACGGAAAGCGGCTCTGGGAGCACATCGCTTGGACCGGCGAGCCCGAAGCGTCGCACGCCATGAACGGCTGGGCGTCGAGTACCTGTGCCACCAATGGCAAAGTAGTGGTGGCGTTCTTCGGCCGCGGCGGCATGCACGGCTATGCGCTCGACGGCAAGCATCTTTGGTCGCGCGATTTGGGTCGTTTCGAAGGACCATGGGGCACCGCCGCCAGTCCAATCTTTTACGGCGACACGGTCATTCAAAACTGTGACAGCGAATCGACAGAAGCCGGACTGTTGGCCGTCGACTATCGCACCGGCGAAACAGTGTGGAACACGCCGCGGGCGAACTTGCGGGGGTGGAGCACGCCGATTCTAATCCGCACGCCGCAGCGCGAAGAGTTGATCCTCAATAGCCACGCTGGCGTGCGCAGCTACGAACCCAAGACCGGCCGCGAGCTGTGGTGGTGCCAGGGTTTCAACGGCCGCGGCGAGCCGGTGCCGGCCTATGGGAACGGATTGTTGGTTTGCGTCAACGGTCTGGCGGGTGACATTTACTCGGTGCGTCCCGGCGGCGAAGGGGACGTGACGGCGACCGACC
>JBGQHN010000183.1:0-9071 GCA_041497975.1 Planctomycetia bacterium
AGTTCGCGAACGGGAATCGAGATATCCTCATTCAACCAGCGGCCAAGGTCAATCAACCGGCAGCGCTCACTGCAAAACGGCATCGCGCGGCTGTTTTGCGGGTCAAATTGTTGGCCGCAAGTGGGACACTTTATCAGGGCCATGGGAGACAGCCTCTCCTCAATTGTCCTGTGGAGGTTACCTATCCGGGTTACTTATCCGTGGATTTTCGCTCTTTTGCGGTACCGCCCGGAGAGCTTTCGTTCTTTTTGGAAGCCGCCGCACCGTCAGAGTTCTTTGCAGGCTTGGTTTCGCCGCCGCTCGAGTTCGAATCGGCGCTGGCGGCTTTCTTGTACGAATCACTCCGATAGTCGGTTTGGTAAAAGCCCGAACCCTTGAACATGACGGCTCCCCCGGTGCCGAACAACCGGCGGAGTTTCGACTTTTTGCACTTCGGACATTTGCGGTGCACCCGATCGTTGATGGATTGAAACAGTTCGAATTTGTGGCCGCAGCCATCGCACAGATAGTCGTAGGTGGGCATGAAGCCAGTTCCTTTGTTTATCGAATCCGCCAACAATTCGCCCCATCCGCCGCCGCGCGAAAATCACGAGGAACTGCCCCCCACGGGGGGCGTGGAAACGATGACCTGCGCCGGGCGAACTACACGGTCGTGCAGCAAATAGCCTTCTTGCGCAACGAGCACGACGGTGCCCGGCGGATACTCGTTGCTGGGCTGCTGCGAGATGGCCTGATGGTACGCGGGGTCAAACGGCTTATGGAGCGCATCGATCTGCCGGCAGTCGTGCCGGGCCAGCGCGGCGGCCAGGCTCTGGGCGATCATTTTCACGCCGTCCAGCAGCCCTCCGCCCGCCGCCGATTTTTCGGCCGCCGCGATCGCGCGGTTAATGTTGTCCAGCACCGGCAACAGGTCGCGCAACAGCGGGAGCGTGGCATACCGCCGTTCATCTTCCATCTCGCGCTGCACGCGCTTGCGATAATTATCCAACTCAGCCTGGGCTCGCAACACGCGGTCCGAGGCGTCCTCTAAATCGGCGCGAAGCTTGCCGATTTCCATCTCGCTGGCCTCGAGCGCCGCGGCGGCCCCGGCCGAACTGCTCCCCTCGGTCGTCGCCGGCGGAGTCACATCGCGATTCGGATTGTTCGTATTCATGGATTTCCCTGCGCACCCTCGAAAGATCAGCTCTCGCCGAAATACTCGCGCACCTTGTCAAAGAAGCTCTTGCGGTGCGGGCTGACGTCAACGTGTTCTTGTTCGGCCAACTGTCGCAATAACTCTTCTTGGCGCGGGCCCAGCACCTTCGGCACCTCGATATTCACCTGCACCAGCAGATCGCCGACGCCGCGGCCGCGCGGGCTGGGCATGCCGCGCCCACGCAGCTTGAATACTTCGCCCGATTGCGTGCCGGGAGGCACTTTCAGCTCGTGCGGGCCGTCGAGCGTGGGAACCTCGAGCTTGGCTCCCAGCGCCGCTTGCGAATATGAAATCGGCATCCGCACCACCAGATGCTGGCCTTCGCGTTGAAACAGCGAATGTTCCTTGACCTTGATGAAGCAGTAGCAATCGCCTCGTGGCCCGCCATTGGGGCTGGGCTCTCCCTCGCCCGGCAGCCGCACGCGCATCTGATCGTCGATGCCCGCGGGAATCTGCACTTCACGCTTGACCCGGTTGCGCACAAACCCCGAGGCCCGGCACGTCGTGCACGGATCCTTGACGATCGAACCGGCGCCGCGACACGACGGGCAAGTCGTTTGCACGCGAAAGATGCCGCTGCTCTGCACCACCTGGCCCCGGCCGCCGCAGTAGCCGCACGGCGAACGGCTGGTGCCCGGTTTCGCGCCCGAACCGCCGCAGTCCGTACAGACCTCGTGGCGCTCGAACTCGACCGTTTTGCTCACTCCGCGGGCCGCTTCGATCAGGTCCAGCGTCACGTCACAGCGGACGTCTCCGCCTTTGTTCGCGCGCCGTCGCCCGCCGCCGAAGAGATCGCCAAACGCGCTGTCGCCGAAGATATCGCCGAAGGCGGCGAAGATATCGTTGACGTCGGCGAAACCACGCCCTTGAGAGCCGCCCAGCCCCGCGTCACCATAGCGATCGTAACGGGCTCGCTTTTCACGGTCGCTCAGGACCTCGAATGCTTCGGCAGCCTCTTTGAACAGCACGACGGTTTCTTCGTCGCCGGGATTCTTGTCCGGATGGTACTTGATTGCGAGCTTGCGATACGCGTCGGCGATCGCTTTGTCCGACGCGGACCGATCGACGCCAAGCACCGCATAATAATCACGTTTGTCGGACATTGTCACCATGGCTTGAGTTCAGATCGTCTTTCCGCGATGGCCATCTAATTATAGTGCGCCCGCAAAGTCGCGTATGCAGCAAATCGACGCCGCTCTCGCATGCTGCTCGCCGAGCCAGCCGGCACTCGCGCCGCAAACGGGCCACCTCAGAGTGCTGAAGTGGCCCGGGGATTTTGCCAGGTCTAACGGTTTGAATTTCGCTCTAGCGAATACTGCCCTCGACGCGATTCTTTTCTTTGTCGTCCTTGTCCAAGGTGGTGACCAATGCCTCGGTGGTCAGCATCAGCCCGGCAATGCTCGCCGCATTGGAGAGCGCGGTGCGGACGACCTTCACCGGGTCGATGATTCCGGCCTTGAACATGTCGACGTATTTGCCGGCATTGGCATCGTAGCCCGTGTTGGTCGGCTTCTCGCGGACTTCGTCGACGACGACCGAGCCGTCGATGCCGCAGTTGTCGGCGATCTGCTTCATGGGAGCCGATAGGGCGCGCTGCACGATATCGACGCCGATCTTTTCGTCTCCCTTGCAGTGAGCGCGAACGCCTTCGACAGCTTCGGTGCAACGCAAGAGCGCTACGCCGCCCCCGGGCAGAATTCCTTCTTCCACCGCGGCACGCGTCGCGTGCAAGGCATCTTCTACGCGGGCCTTCTTCTGCTTCATGTCCGACTCGGTGCCGGCGCCGACGGAAATTATCGCCACGCCGCCGGTCAGCTTGGCCAGCCGCTCTTGGAATTTCTCCTTGTCATAATCGCTTTCGGTGGCCGCGATCTGATTGCGAATCTGTTGGATGCGGTTTTGAATTTCCTCGGGTTTGCCGGCGCCCTTGACGATGGTCGTGCTGTCTTTGTCGACCGTGATTTTCTTGGCGCGGCCCATGTGCTCGAGTCCCAGGTTCTCGAGCTTCAGCCCCAGGTCCTCGCTGATCAACGTGCCGGCCGTCAAAACCGCGATATCACCCAGCATGGCCTTGCGGCGGTCGCCGAAACCGGGGGCCTTGACCGCGCAAACGTTGAGCACGCCCCGCAGCTTGTTGACCACCAACGTCGTCAGAGCTTCGCCGTCGATGTCCTCGGCGATAATCAACAGCGGCTTGCCCGAGTGGGCCACTTTTTCCAACAGCGGCACCAGTTCGCGCAAGTTGCTGATCTTCTTTTCGTGGATCAGGATGAGCGCGTCTTCCAGCACGCAGTCCATTTCCGACGGTCGATTGATGAAATAGGGCGAAATGTAGCCCTTGTCGAACTGCATCCCCTCGACGAGCTCCTTGGTCGTCTCGGTCGTCTTGCCCTCTTCGACCGTGATCACGCCGTCTTTGCCGACTTTTTCCATCACGTCGGCCAACAGCTCGCCGATCTCCGGATCGTTGTTGGCGCTGATGGCGCCCACCTGTGCGATTTCATCCTTCTTCGACACCGGCTTGGCCATCTCTTGCAGCTTTTCCAATGCCGCGGCCACGGCCTTTTCGATCCCGCGACGCACGGCCATCGGGTTGCTGCCGGCCGCGACGTTGCGCGTTCCCTCTTTGAAAATCGCGCGGGCCAGCACCGTGGCGGTCGTCGTGCCGTCTCCGGCCACGTCCGAAGTCTTCGAGGCAACTTCATTGACCAGCTTGGCGCCCATGTTCTCGAAGCGATCTTCCAGTTCGACTTCCTTGCTGACCGTCACGCCGTCTTTGGTGACCGTCGGCCCGCCGAACGACTTGTCGATAATCACGTTGCGGCCCGTGGGACCCATCGTGACCGCGACCGCGTCAGCCAGTTTCTCAACCCCGCGCAACATTTTCGCGCGGGCACTATCTTCGAACAGCAATTGTTTAGCCACGATGGCGGTTCCTCGTTAGACGTTGGTGGTTCGTTTTGATTATTTCCCTGTCCGGTCTCTCCGCGGCCGGATGTACGCTCCGTCGCGCTTGCGAACTGCTACAACACCTTGGCCAGAATGTCCGTTTCCCGCAGGATTTTCACGTCCTTCCCAGAAACTTCGATATCCGTGCCGGAATACTTGCCATAAATGACGACGTCGCCGACTCCGACCGACAGGGGGCCGCGGTTGCCGCTGTCCAACAGCTTGCCAGGACCCACGGAGATGACTTTGCCACGCTGCGGCTTTTCCTTGGCCGTGTCGGGCAACACGATTCCACCGGCCGTTCTCTCTTCGGCTTCCTGGGGTTCCACCACTACGCGATCATCGAGCGGTCGCAAGCGTACGTTGGCCATGGTCATTGAATCCTTACGTTGAAAGTTTGTATTGATTGAGAATTTTTGCGGTTCGATTTTAATCCCATCTCGGTCGGATCAAGCATTCGACTTCTGCCTTCCAGCCTGAGCCGAGAACCTCTACATCATGCCTCCCATGCCACCCATGCCTCCCATGCCTCCGCCCATGCCACCCATTCCGCCCATGCCTCCCATGCCGTGGTCGTGATGATCCTGATCGCCAGCCTCTTCTTCGCTGGGAACTTCAGTGATCAACGACTCGGTCGTGAGCAGCAGAGCCGCGACACTCGCCGCGTTGTGCAGTGCCGTGCGTACAACCTTGGCCGGATCGATAATGCCCGCCACCACCAGGTCGCAATAGATGTCTTTGTCGGCGTCATAACCTTCGTTTTTATTTTTGATCTGCCGCACGCGATTGACGACCACCGCGCCGTCGTGACCGGCGTTTTGGGCAATCGTTCTGAGCGGATAGTCGAGCACGTTCTTGATGATGTCGGCGCCGTGCTTTTCGTCGCCGGACAGTCCCAGCCTGGACAGCGCCGATTCGGCGCGAATCAGGGCCACGCCGCCGCCGGGAACAATGCCCTCTTCAAGCGCGGCCTGGGTCGCTGCCTTGGCGTCTTCGAGCAGGGCCTTGCGTTCCTTCATTTCGGTTTCCGTCGCGGCCCCGCAATTGATTTGGGCGACGCCGCCGGCCAGCTTGGCCAGCCGCTCTTGCAGCTTTTCGCGGTCGTACTCGCTGTCGGTGACCTCGATCTCCTTGCGAATCTGCTCGACGCGGCCTTCGATCTCATCTTTCTTGCCGGCGCCGCTGACGAGCGTGGTGTCTTCAGCGGTAACGGTCACCTTCTTGGCCCGGCCCAGGTCCGAGATTTTCACCGCGTCGAGTGAAATGCCCAGGTCTTTGAAGATCGCGGTGCCGCCGGTCAGAATGGCCAGATCGCCCAGCATTGCCTTGCGGCGGTCGCCGTAGCCCGGCGCCTTGACGGCACAAACGCTCAGAATGCCGCGCATCTTGTTGACCACCAGCGTGGCCAAGGCTTCGCCCTCGACATCCTCGGCGATGATCAATAGCGGCTTGTTGGCCTTGCTGACTGCTTCCAGAATCGGCACCAGGTTCTTGGCGTTCGAGATCTTCTCTTCGTAGATCAAAATCAGCGTGTTTTCCAACTCGACCGTCTGGTTTTCCGGATCCGTGACGAAGTGGGGCGAGAGATACCCGCGGTCAAATTGCATGCCCTCGACGACTTCCACATAGGTTTCCGCCTGGCGACCCTCTTCGACGGTGATGACGCCGTTCTTGCCGACTTTCAGGAAGGCGTCGGCCAGCACGCTTCCGATCGTCGGATCGTTGTTGCCGGCGATCGTGGCCACCTGCATGATCTCTTTCTTGTTCTTCTCGTTGATTGGCGTGGCCATCTTGGCGATGGCTTCGCTGACGGCTTCGGTCGCCTTGGCAATGCCGCGCGAAAGCGCCATGGGATCGGCCCCGGCGGCGATCATTTTCAAGCCCTCTTTGAAGATGGCTTCCGCCAGTACCGTGGCTGTCGTGGTGCCGTCGCCCGCCACGTCGTTGGTCTTGCTGGCGGCTTCCTTGACGAGTTGCGCGCCTAGATTTTCGTAGGGATCTTCCAGCTCGATGTTTTCGGCCACCGTAACGCCGTCCTTGGTGACCTTGGGCGAGCCCCAACCCTTGTCGAGCACCGCGTTGCGGCCTCGCGGCCCCAGCGTGCTGCGGACGGCCCGCGCCAACTTACTCACTCCGGCGGCCAACGCCTTGCGTGCCTCTTCGTCAAAGAGCATCTGCTTTACCACGCGGATATCCTCCTTTTGCGGTCGTTTATCACGGCCCCCGTCGCCACCGGTTGAGGACGACAAAAAGGCCGCGCGAAAAGTGTCTTGGTGCGGGCATTGCCTGGGGAAACAGCCATAAATGGCAGGCCATCGCCCGGGCAGACCACCCTCTAAGCAACGCTTGTGCCAAGGGTAGCTATCTCGGTGTAAGTGTTTTCCCCTAGATGGCTTTAGACGCCTGGAGTTCCGCTCAGCCACGGGTTCCTCTCGGCCACAAGTGGCCATCTGATGCCATTTTGGCAGGGGCGCGCGAACAAGCCGGCGATTGCGTAGCGCATCGGGTCCCAAACAGGACCAAACGGGGACGAACACAGGGACGGGCATCCCAACCCCCAGCCCCTACTCCCTAACCCCCATCCCGCCCAGGCCGGCGATGAATCCAAAGATCGACCGGCCCGGGAAAAGCCTCGCCCTCGATGCGTCGATCCAGCCGTGCGCCGAGCTTGGCGGCTACCCGCGCCGAGGGCGTGTTATCCGGATGAATCACGCTGCACACCTCGTCAACGCCCAGCCTGGCAAAACACCAGTCGAGCGACGCCCGGCCCGCCTCGGTGGCGATCCCCTTGTGCTGCCATCGCGGATCGACGATCCAGCCGACTTCGATCATTGGCCAGCCGTAGGGAAACCACGGCCCGCTGCGTCCCAAAAACATTCCGCTGGCGCGATCCTCGATGGCCAGGCTCGAGTAACCGCGAAGCTCCATGTGACCGATAATCAATGCGATTTGCCGCCACGTCTCGCTGCGGCCTAGCGGCTTGCCGACGCCGAGAAATCGGACTACCTCGGCATCGGCATTGAGCCTGGCCAGGTCGTCCAGATCCGTCTCGCGGAACGCACGCAACCGCAGGCGTGGAGTCTCGATAATTAGCGGCATCGACACGACGGCACTCCCCGAGGCGCTACGGCACGAACGTTTCGTCGCCGTTCAAACGCAAAGCGAAACCGGCCAGCAGGTCCGCGGCTCGATCGATATCGTCCAGCGAAATCATTTCCACGGGGCTGTGCATGTAGCGATTCGGAATGCTCACCAATCCCGTCGCCACTCCCCCACGGCTGGTCTGAATCGTGTTGGCGTCGGTCCCAGTGGCCCGACCGCTGGCGGCGACCTGGTACGGCACGTCGCCCGCCGTCGCCGTTTCGAGCAGTTTCTCGACGACCACCGGGTTCATATTGGGTCCGCGATAGATCACGGGCCCCTTGCCAAGGGCCACGTCGCCCTCTTGCTTCTTGTCGATCGTCGGACAGTCGGTGGCATGCGTGACGTCGATGGCGATTCCGACGCGCGGATTCACGCTATAGGTGCTAGTCGTGGCGCCACGCAGTCCAATTTCTTCCTGCACGGTCGAAACGGCAAACAGCGCGCAATTAAGCTTTTTCGCCGTGGTGCGCCGCAGGGCCTCGATGGCGACCCACAACCCGGTTTTGTCATCCATCGCCGGCGAGCTGGCGAAGCCATTGCGCATCTGCGTGAAGCCCAGCTCGAGCGTCACCGGATCGCCGACGCGCACCAGACTTGCGGCCTCGGTCTTGTCGTTGGCGCCGATGTCGAGCCACAAATCCTTCAATTTTGGCACTTGCTTCCGCTCGTCCTCGGTCAAAAGGTGAATCGGTTTGCGGGCAATCGCGCCGAACAACGGCCCCTGGGCCGACCAGACCGTCATTTTTTGACCAACCAGCACGATCGGATCCCATCCGCCGATGGGCTGCACGTACAAAAAACCCTCGGCGTCGATGAATTGGACCAGGAACCCGATCTGGTCGCAGTGCCCGGCGTACATCACGCGCAGCGGAGCATCGGGATTGCGCGCGACGATCAAGTTGCCGTGCACGTCGCTGGTCACGCGATCGGCGAAACTGGCCACGTACTCGCGCACCACCTTTTGGACCGGCTGTTCGTAGCCCGAGGGGCTGGGCGTCTCGAGCAAGCGACGCAAAAACTCCAGCGAATCGGCGTTCATGAAATATGAGTCGCGTGCTTACGGGCCAATGCGAGAGTCACCGAGCTTGTGCCACATTATGGCAACGTTCAGTCGGACTGCAAGCGAGCGAAGCGCAGGTAACGCAGCGGCCAAAAGAAAACCCGCGACCTAATCGCGGGTTTTTGTCGTTGCAAGCTGTTGAAGACAAGTCCGTTTTTTATCGGCGCCGGCGATGAGCAAACAAACCGAGGCCCAACAGGCCCATCACGAACAGGACGACGCTGCCCGGTTCAGGCACAATCTGCGCGAAGCCGGTCAGCGAGGCGATGTCGCCACCACCGCTCAATCCGAAACCAACGGTCACGGACAAAGTGCTAAAAGGACCGGCAGGACCGGGCTGTGGTCCGGCGCCATAAGCTCCATACGAGTACGCGCCCGATGGCGGCCCAGCCGATTGTGCCAGTCCCACGTCGACACCCATGTTCGTCGCGCCATCAAGGGTCGCCACGGCGAGCTCAGAAAACGTGTCTAAGTCGCTGTCGGCTAAATTGGGCGTGATCGTGACGCCGTTATTGTTCGAGTCCGTAATGCCGCCAGAGACCGAAGCATTGACCGTGGTGGGTCCGGGTCCTACGGCGATCGGCGTGTTGAACAAGAAATTGAAATTGCTCGGCGCGCCAAAGTCCGTAACCGTGACGCCCCAAGAAATCTGCGGATCAGGGTCGAGCATTCCAGAAACACCGATGTCATACTCGCCCGCCGACGAAATCGAGAAACCGGTGA
>JBGQHN010000184.1:0-9053 GCA_041497975.1 Planctomycetia bacterium
CCCTGTAAGAGCCCGAATTCAGACATCGGCCGGCGCGGGAGCCGGCACGGCCCTGCGCTGGAGTTGATACGCGCGCAGGGTGTCGCACGAATAGATTGCCACGGCCGTCCAGATACAGCCTAGCGCGGCAAGCTTGGCCGTCGACAGCGGCTCGTGAAAGGCAAACACGGCCAACAAGAATTGCACGCTCGGCGCCAGGTACTGCAGGAATCCCAGCGTCGAAAACCGCAATCGCCTGGCGGCCGCGGCAAACAACAACAGCGGCACCGCGGTCACCACGCCACTGGCCGCGAGCTTCGCGCAAGAGAGCGGATCGGCGGCGACGAACGCCGAGCTGCCGGTAGCTTCCAGATATGCAATATACGCGACCGCCGCCGGAGCAAGCAGCATCGTCTCGATGAACAAGGCCAGCAGCCCGTCGACAGCCACTTGCTTGCGCAGCAGTCCGTAGAAAGCAAATGACAGGGCCAGCGACACCGCGATCAACGGCTCGCCAAAAATCGCCATGCCGATCGACGCCAATACGATGCTGGCCAACTGCCAGCCGCGCAAATGCTCCTTCAAAATCGCAACGCCGATCGCCACGTTCACCAACGGATTGAGAAAATATCCCAGGCTGGCTTCGACCACCTGATTGGTCGACACGGCATAGATGTAGACAAACCAGTTGAACGCCAAGAGCAGCGTACTGGCCGACAGCATCGCCAGAGTGCCCCGCCTTGCCAGCACGGGCCGCACGTCTTTCCAACGCCCGACCAGGGTAATCAACACCGCCAGCAGCACGCACGACCAGACCACGCGCTGGGCCAGCACTTCTTCGGGGGCGACGTGCGAGACCAGCTTGAAATAGAGCGGTATCAAGCCCCACAGGCCGTACGACAAGATGCCGTAAATCGCTCCCTGGCGCGCGCGGTGAACATCGTCGCTGGTCGTGCGTTGCAACATCATTCACCGAGCCATTTGCATGCCGCGGTCTTATCGGCCGGACCGCAAAATCAGACACTCGCGCCGACGGCCAGGTTCAGCGGAACCAGCCAAACAGCAGATAATAACGCCGCAAGCCGCGCAAACGCCAGGGTGCGCGCCGGCGGACGTTCGGGCCACCGCGGGTTCGGCCACGGCGCCTGCGGGCGTCATTGCGCGGGCGCCTTGGCAGTCGGCCGATCGGGGCAAGGGTCTGTCCACGGCTGGTGGCCGGCGGCCCATTCGCCTTTGGCTTCGTGGTCCATTTCGGCATATTTGCGCGCCAGGTCGCGGACCGCGTCGTCGCTTTTATCGACTTCGACTTTGAGCCACGCGCCGCGGGCGCCCGGTTTGGCTACGACGATGCCGGCGGCCAGTCGTCCGCGATGATCTCCGCCGGCGCAATCGCCGGCCACCAGCGCGGCCATCAGTCGATCGGCCAGACTGCCCTTGGTGTTTTCATAGGCGGCGGCCATCGCGGTGATCACTTCGCGGCCGACCAGCGTGTTGCCCTGGCAAGCATAAAAGCGCCCGCTCATCGCGCCCCACCAGCGGCTATCGGCAGGAGCTTCGGTCGGATTGTGCTGGGCCGTGCGACCGTGGACGTCGACGATCGCCAATTGTCGCTGCCCGGGCTGAGGGTCGTCGCGCGTCAATTCCAACAGCACGTCGCCGGCCGACTTGCCTTCTTCGAGCAAATCGAGCGCCCGCGTGCCCCAGGCGGGATTGTGATCGTGCTGCGTGCAGAACGCTCCCACTCCGCCGCGCGCGAAAGGCACGACCGAGCCAACGGCCGGATACTTGCTGGCTACCGCCGCTCCACAAACGCCCGTCTCGGGCTCGACGGCAATAATCGAAAACGTGCGGCTGGTGCCAGTCTCGGGTTCAACCGCGGCAGCGACCAGCGGCCACGCCGCTAGCGCCGCTGCGGCGATCGCCGCGTGGCAAATTGGCAAAAAACATGTGCATCGCATCGGCAAGTTCCTCCGGCATGGCTGGAGCCGGTTTCACAACTGTCTCGGAGAGGGGGACAGTCCCATTTTGCTCCGAAAGACTGCGCAAAATTGGGACAGTCCCCGACAGTTTTGAATCGGTTCTGTTCATTCGGGCCCAACCGCTCCAAAACGGAGCGGCTGTCTGTTAAGGTAGTGACTTGGCGAGGCGGACAAAACTGTCTTGGAGAGGGGGACAGTCCCATTTGCTTCGCGGACTCGGCAAAATTGGGACAGTCCCCGTCAGTTTTGTCCGCACGCTCATAAAGAGCCGCCAGATAGTCAGCACACATACCCGCCTTAGGAAAAACCAATGCACTGGGCGATTCGATACCGCTGGTTGACGATATGCTGCTTGCTACTCAGCTTCTCGCGCGCCACGGCCGCCGAGGTCGAAGCGGCTGCCGGCCCGGTCGGCGAGCTGCCGCGCGGGGCCAACGGCCAGCCTCTGAATCTCGACTTCGAGCGCGGAACGCTCGACGATTGGGTAGCCTCGGGCGAGGCTTTTGCGGCCCAGCCGGTCAAGGGCGATACCGTGACGGCCCGCGGGCGTGGCATGAAGAGCCAGCACGCCGGCAAATTCTGGATCGGCGGATTCGAAGTCGCGCTCAGCGACAAGCCGCAGGGCACGCTGACTTCGGCTCCTTTCAAAGTCACGCACGTTTTTGCCAGTTTCCGCATCGCCGGCGGATCGGGCCATGACACGCGCGTCGAGCTGGTGCGTCAGGATACGGGCAACGTCATCTTCGAGCGTTCGGGCGACGACACCGAGACCCTCAAACCGGTCGTCGTCGATTTGTTTGCCCACATGGGGAAGGAGATTATTATCCGCCTGGTCGACGCCAGCAGCGGCGGCTGGGGACACATTAATTTCGACGACTTCAAATTTCACGCCAGCCGGCCTAATTTTCCCGACGCTCCGAATCTGTCCGCGCCCGATCAATACCCGCTGGCCGGCGTCTCGCCCGAGGAAGCGGCCAAGGCCATGGTCGTGCCCGAGAGTTTTCGCGTGACGCTGGTGGCCGGCGAGCCTGACGTGAAGCAGCCAATCGCCATGGCGCTGGATGACCGAGGCCGGCTGTGGATCGCCGAGGCGTATACCTATCCGATTCGCGCCGCGGAGGGAAAGGGCCGTGACCGCATCTTGATTTTCGAGGACCGAGACGGCGATGGGCGATTCGAAAACCGAAAAGTATTTCTCGAGGGACTGAACCTGGTGAGCGGTCTGGAAGTCGGCTTTGGCGGCGTGTGGATCGGCGCTGCGCCGCAGTTTTTGTTCGTGCCCGATCGCGACGGCGACGACCGGCCCGACGGTCCGGCGGAGGTATTGCTCGACGGTTGGGGCTTTGAGGACACGCACGAGACGCTCAATTCGTTTATTTGGGGCCCGGACGGTTGGCTTTACGGATGCCACGGAGTGTTCACGCACTCCAGCGTGGGCAAACCCGGCGCGGCGTCCGCCGAGCGCACGCCGATCAATGCCGGGATCTGGCGTTACCATCCCACGCGGCACGCGTTCGAGGTGTTTGCTCACGGAACGAGCAATCCCTGGGGCGTCGATTTCAACGATTTTGGCCAGGCGTTTGCCACTGCCTGCGTCATTCCGCATCTCTATCACGTCATTCAAGGCGGCCGCTATCAGCGGCAAGCGGGCGAGCACTTCAATCGCCATACCTATGACGACATTCAGACCATCGCCGTGCATCGCCATTGGATCGGCGACACGCCCCACTCGGGCAACGACCGCTCCGACGCGGCTGGCGGCGGACACGCGCACGCCGGGGCGATGGTCTATCTCGGCGCCAGTTGGCCGGCCCAATATCGCAATCAGATTTTCATGAACAACATCCACGGCCAGCGCATCAACGAGGACTTGCTGTCGCCCAAGGGTTCGGGATATGCGGGCAATCGGGCCCCCGATTTCTGCCTGGCCCGCGATCGCTGGTCCCAGATTCTGAATTTGCAGTACGGTCCTGACGGCGGCGTGTTCATGATCGATTGGTACGACGCCAACGCCTGCCACCATCGAGACCCGCAGGTCCACGACCGCACGAATGGGCGCATCTTCAAGATTTCCTACAAGGACGCCAAGACCCCGGCGACGGACCTGCGCAAACTGAGCGACGACGAGCTCGTCGCGCTGCAGTTGCACGAGAACGACTGGTATGTGCGGCATGCGCGGCGGATCTTGCAAGAGCGCGGCGCGAATCCGCAGGTGCGGCGCAAGCTGGCCGAAGTCGCGTTCGACCACGCGGACGAAACGCGCCGCCTGCGGGCGCTGTGGGCGCTGGGCGTGACCGGCGGGCTTGACGACGAGCAGGTGTTGGCGGGCCTGCGCAACGATCGGCCGCACGTTCGGGCGTGGACGATTCAACTGCTTTGCGAGAATCGCAATCGCGAATTGCCGGTGCCCGTGCTCGTACAACTCGCGTCGATGGCCGCGGGCGACGACTCGCCGGTCGTGCGGCTGTACATCAGCGCTGCCTTGCAGCGGCTGCCGAAAGAAAAGCGATGGGCAATTCTGCAGGGACTCTTGGCGCACTCGGACGACGCCGGCGATCACAATCTGCCCTTGATGAACTGGTACGCCGCCGAGCCGCTGGCCGAAGTCGACGCGGGCCGCGCGCTGCGGCTGGCCGCCGACGGCGAGATACCGCTCGTGCTGTCGTTCATGACACGGCGGGTCGCCAAGATCGGCACGCCCGAGGCGCTCGATGTCCTGATGGCACAGCTCGGAAAAGCGAAGCACGCCGACGTGCAACGATCGATGCTGCAAGCGATCAACGAAGGTCTCAAGGGCCGGCGGCAAGTTCCAATGCCGAAGCGGTGGACCGCCGTTTCAGCGCCGCTGGTCGGCAGCGCCAATGCCGAAGTGAACTCGCAAGCAACGGCGCTGGCCGTAACATTCGGCGATCCGGCGGCCCTGGCCAGGCTGCGAATCGTGCTCTCGAACAATCATGCCGCGCAAGCCGACCGGCGCCAGGCGCTCGACTCGCTGTTGGCGGCGCACGATGGGCAGTTGCCCCAAGTGCTGCGAAAGTTGATCGAGCTGCCGGCGCTGCGCGGGCCGGCGCTGCGCGGCCTGGCGGCCTATGACGATGCCGGCACGCCCGCCGCGATCCTGGCAGCTTATCCCGGTTTCAATCTGGAAGAAAAACGCGATGCCCTGGCGACGCTGGCCAGCCGCGTCGGATATGCCCAGGCCATGTTGACCGCGGTGGCGGACAAGAAGATTCCCGCCACCGATCTGACGGCCGACCTGGTCCGCAATCTGCGCAATCACAAGGATCCGTCGATTAACGAGCGTATCGTGGCGCTGTGGGGCATCGCGCGCGAATCGAGCGGCGAAAAAGCCGCACAGATCGCCAAGGTCACGCAATTGGTCAAACAAAAGAACCCGTCACTCGATCTGTCGCTGGGCCGGGCAATGTTCGCCAAAACCTGCCAGCAGTGCCACACGCTGTTCGGCGCCGGCGGAAAGATTGGACCGGAACTGACCGGGTCGAATCGCGCGAACCTAGAATACCTGCTCTCGAATATTCTTGATCCCAGCGCCGTCATGGCCAAGGAATATCAACCCAGCGTGATCGCCACGTCCGACGGCCGCATCATCACGGGTCTTGTCAAATCCCAGGATGGCAGCGCCCTGAGCGTGCAAACGGCCAATGAGCTGGTGACGCTGCCGCGCGGCGAAGTCGAAGAAATACAGCTCAGCCAGCAATCGATGATGCCCGACGATCTGCTCAAGCCGCTTTCGCCGCTCGAAGTCCGATCGTTGGTGGCATATCTGGCGGGCCCGGCACAGGTGCCGCTGTTGGCCACGAGCGAAACCGTCAAGGGCTTTTTCAATGGCCGCGACCTGAGCAATTGGCACGGTAACTTGGCGCTGTGGAGCGTGGAAGGCAGCGAAATCGTGGGCCGCACGTCCGGCTTGAAGCAAAACGAGTTTCTCAAGAGCGACCTGGTCTTCGGCGATTTCCGCTTGCGAGTCCAAGTGAAACTGGTCGACAACAAGGGCAACAGCGGCGTTCAATTTCGCAGCGAGGCTTTGGACGACGGCCTGGTCAAGGGCTATCAAGCCGACATCGGTGCGGGCTGGTGGGGCAAGCTGTACGAAGAGCACGGCCGCGAGCTCTTGTGGTCCCGCTCGGGTGAAGCCCATGTAAAGCTGGGCTGGAACACGTACGAAATCGAAGCAGTCGGCAGCAGAATTCGCACCTGGATCAACGGCCAACAGTGCGTCGACCTGGACGACCCGGCTGGTGCCCGCCGCGGCATCATCGCCTTGCAGCTCCACTCGGGCGGCCCGACCGAGGTGCGCTATAAAGATTTTGAGATTGAACTCGATCCGAAGTAGCAATGGCAGTCGAGCATCGCCTGCCCGCCAGCGCGCCGAGCAGCTATTTCTTGATCGAACCTTGCCATCGATGCGCTTGTCTAACGCTGCGAGGCAAGGGGAGGGCCAACGGGGATCTTGGGATGTATATTCCCTCTGCATTTCACGAAACCGACCGGACCAGGCTATTCGACTTTATCGAAGCCAACAGCTTCGGCTTGTTCGTTTCCAATCTCGATGGAGGATTGTTCGCCACGCACCTGCCGCTCTTGGTCCATCGAGAGCATCGGCCCAACGGACAGCTCGTGGGCCACATGGCTCGAGCCAACCCCCAATGGCGCGAACTGGCGGGCCAGCAGGTCCTGGCCGTGTTTTCCGGGCCGCATGCCTACATCTCGCCCACGTGGTACGAGAGCGAAAACGTCGTGCCGACCTGGAATTACCTGGCGGTGCACGTCTATGGTGCGTGCGAAATCATCGACGACGACAATCTCACCGCCGAAATTGTCCAGGACTATGTCGGCACGTACGAACGTTCAATGCCGACGCCGTGGACCATCGATCGGCACGCGACGTTCTTCGAAAAGCTGGCGCAGATGGTGGTCGGTTTTCGGATCGAGATCGGCCGCATCGAAGGCAAATGGAAGCTCGGCCAGAATCACTCGGCCGAACGACGAGCCAGCGCGGCGCGGCACCTGGCGGAATCCAGCGATCACGATGCGCGCGAGATCGCCCGGCTGATGAGCCAGACGCTGGCAGAAGAATAACGCTCCGCTATGGCCTGGCGCCCCGGCAATTTCCGGCGGTGCCTGCCGGGCGTTTTTGGCTCTGATTCTGATTCCGCCGAAACTTCCGCCATCGTCCACCGTCATGTTTGGCTGTCGATGACCGCATGCAAGCGACGGAGCATGGCCCTGCGCTGGCCGGCCGTGTTGACTGGCAGCCGTTCCCAGCCGCCCGTGCCGCGCAGATCGGCGAAAAATCCCAGGGGATCCTCGTGGAAGTGAATCGCGGCGGACGATTTCCGATAGAACACGCCCCGCTTCTTCTCCTTGAGCAATCCCAGCGCACGAATTTGCGCAAGGAGATCTTCGAGCTGGTCCAACGCAGCCGCGCCGGCGTGCTTCATGGCTCAAGTGATCGAGGTCAGAAAACGTGTTCAAGCGACCCGTTCGCGGGGTCGCGGGCGATGCCGTTCAAATTCGCTCCGCTGCCGGGCTTGATCGTGTAGCCAACCCGCCTGAGATAATCGCTGTCGGCGTCACTCCAGCCTTTGGCTAATTGCAACGTGGTGTCGCCCTCGGTGTGCAGGCGTGGCGCAGCGGCGGCGCGCGAAAGCGACCAGCCGCGGCCGACCAGTTGCACCAGCAGGTCGACAAGCGTATTAGGAATGCGGCGCCCGCCGGTGGCCCCCATTGCGACCGCTGGCCGATCATCACGAAACACGATCGTCGGACACATGTTGTTCAACGGCCGGCGCCCGGCGCGCGGAGAATTGGGATGACCCGGCCTGGGCTCGAAGCGCGACATGCCGTGCCCCAGCAACAGACCGAGCCCTTCGACGGTCACCCGTGCTCCAAAACCCTCGCCATGTGTCAGCGTCAGCGCGACCATCATGCCGCTGGCGTCCGCGGCCGTCAGATGAATGGTGCCGCCGGCGGAGCGGCCGTCGGACCCGCCAACAATCAGCCGTTGTCCTGCAACTGCCTGCCGCACGCGATCGGCCGACTGCTGGGCATACTGGCTGGAAAGCAACCGAGAGACGGGAACATCCGACGAAGCGGGATCGCCCAACAGCGACAGCCGATCGCACCATGCCAGCCGCAAGGCCTCGACGCGCGCGTGCGCGGTTTTTGGATCGGCAGCGTCCCAGTCCTCCCAACCGAGCGCGTCGAGCGTGCGCACAGTCTGAAGCACGCTCAGTCCGCCGGCGGTTAGCGGAGCCGTGTAAATCGTCGCGCCGCGCCAAGCGCACGAAAGCGGCGAGACCTGCAGCGCTTCGTACTGAGCCAGATCTTGTTCGCTGACCAATCCACCGTGCTCGTGAAATTGGCGGGCGATTTGGCGCGCGATGTCTCCGCGATAGAACGCGGCCACCGTGTTGTCTTTGGCCAGCCGCTCGAGCATCGCCGCCAGATCGGGATTGCGAAATGTTTCGCCCTCTAACGGCGGTCTGCCGGCCGCCAGAAACAAACCCGTCGAACCCGGATCACGCTTGAAATGTTCGGCGGCGGCGCTGATGGACCTGGCCAGCGCCGCGGTTACCGGAAAACCGTCGCGCGCGAAGCGGACCGCCGGCTCGATGAGTTTCGACAACGGCCGGGTTCCGAACTTGTCAATCGCCAGTTGCAAGCCAGCCAGCGTACCGGGCACTCCAGCCGCCAACCAACCGTGCGTGTTGACCGCGCCTCGAACATGGCCATCGGCATCCAGCGGGAACATATCGTCGCGCGCAGCCGCCGGGGCGGCGGAATTGAAATCCACCGCCGCACCCTTGCCATCGGGCCAGCCGACGACCATGTGGCCACCGTATCCGCCAATTCCACACATCGGCAGCGCGACGACACCGGCCACCAGGGCCGCGGCCACGGCGGCATCGACGGCGTTACCGCCCTCGGCCAACACGCACATGCCGGCCTCGGCTCCTTCAGCATGTCCGATGACCAGGCCGCCCGACTCCTTGACACCCTCCACGCCGAGCGCCGCCCTCGCATAAACTATGCAGCCAGTCGCGCCGCTGGCTTCAAGTAATTGTCGACGCG
>JBGQHN010000185.1:0-9001 GCA_041497975.1 Planctomycetia bacterium
AGCGTGCCGCGAACGCCGACGACTTGATCGAGATCAGTCAGGTTCCAGACACAAACCGTGCGATCGCCGGCCGACGAGGCCAAAAGGCGGCCATCGTCGGAGAACGCCAGGCTCTCGATCGCGGCCACGTGTCCCGATAGTTCGCGAACCACGGCGCCGGTTGTGACGTCGTAAAGTTCGAGAAGCGGTTGGCCAAGTCGATGCGTGGCCACGGCCAGGATGGGCGTCGCGCGCAAATCCACCGGCGGCAGCAGCGAGAAGTCGGTCAGCCGCTGGTCCTCAGGCAGGGGAATCTGGCGCGTGCGCTGGCCATCGCGAACCGTCAGTACCGTCGCGCCCGGGCGGCCGTTGCCGGCGGCGCTCGAGACGTCGACGCTCCACCCTTCCTGCGCCGGTCGGACAATTTGCCAACCGGCGAGCTGGCTCGATACGCGGCGCTCGACGGGATTGAAGACCAGATCTCCCTCGGCCCCGTTGACCAGGGTGGATCCCGGCGCCGCCTTGGCTCTCTGGCTGACTAACACGCCGAGCGCGCCGTCTTTTTTGACGAAGCTGACTTGCCGCGCCGCAATCCCCGACCCGCGCAGCACGCCGGGCGCCGCTTGACGGGTCAATAGGTCGGAGGTTGCGAACGTCGCGATTTCATGGTTCCGATTGCCAGTGACGGCGACGTGCCGTCCTCCGGGCGTGGCAGCGATGGATTGGCCGATTCCGCTGCCATCCCACAGCGGCACTTGCTGATCCAGCAGTCGAAAATTCGTCAGGTCCACCACGCGCAGCCGCATCGTCGCGTCGCCGTCGCGCCTGACGACCACGGCGGCACGGTCCAAGCGGCCGCGTTCGGTCGATGAGAACAGCGCGATTGCGCGCGGGACCACCCGACTGCCGAGCGGCAGTTCCCGCTCGACCACGGGATTTGCCGCCGGACCTTGCGGCACGTTCCACAACTTCAACCGGCTCGTGCTACCCGTGATGACTCGCGCCGCCTCGGGCCACCAGGCAATCGTATTGTTGAATTGGCCGTCGGGGACGGTTCGCATCGCACCGGTTTCCAGGTCCCAGATTCTCAGCGATTCAACGTTGTCGCCCCAGGCGACTGCCACGCGCACCTGTTTGGGCGACGCGCCCGTGTGCCAGGCGGCGATTCCCGGCCGCATGTCGCCGACGTCGGGCAGCATCACGCCGCCCAGATACTCCGCGCTGGCCGCATCCCATGCGCGCACGGCGCCGGCGAATGGCGCTTTTCCCTCGCTCCGCTCCCGACCGGCCGAAACGACGACAAGAGGCTTGCCCGCATACGCGGGCGCAAAAGTGAGCGTGAACACAGGCCCCGTATGGCCGCGCAGCGAACGAACTTCACGCGTGCGGGTATTGAACAGCGAAATCGTCCCCTCGTCCTCGCGCATGGCGGCATTCATCACGCCTTCGGCGGGCACTTTCCAGCCGGGATGCTTCAGATCGCTCGCGCCCCGCACCACGCCCTGCCCCGCTGCCGCCAGCCACATGCCATCGGGCGAAACGGCAATCGCATTGATGACGCCTTCCAGAGCCGGACCGACAGGCACGCGGTAGGTTGCCACTGGATCGAGGATGAAGCGCCTGGCCGATGCGTCCCACGTCCACGTGCGAACCACTTTGTCCCAACTGCCCGCGTACAGCGTGCTGCCTTGCGGGTTAAAGGCCAGGGCGCTGACGAAGCTGGTTGGCCCCCCCGCCTCAAGTCGCAAGATGGGCGCTGAGTCGGGGTCGGTCCCCGCCGGCTGCGCCATGGCGCGATGGCAGCACGTTGAAACCGTTGCCAAACACGCAATCATGGCGCCGAAGCACCGCACCGTTCTGGTCATCATGGATTCCCCGCGCGGATTGCTACCGCAAGTCGTCGAACGTCACCACAACGCGAAAGCCGATATCGCAGGCCGACTCGACACAGCGGCGAGCTTCGTCAAGCGCGCGATCGTCGAGGTCTCGGAACAACAATGGATCTGGATTCATGTAGCTCCGTCCGCGTAGAAAGACCTTCAGCAGTTCGTCGGGCGCATCGGGCGAAAACTGCTCTGCCGCGTACAACGGACTGCGGGTCCACTCGCTGCCGTTGCCCGCCATGTCGCGGCAGCCCACGGGCGAGCTGACATCGTGCGTGGCCGCGCCAATCGGCAGTGGACCCTCGTCACCACGGTCCACGGCAATTTGCTCGCTCATTGGCTGGTTGAGACCCAAGGGCTGCCGAAAAGGTCCACGATCTTGCGGCGCCTGACCCTCGGCCGCCGGGGCGTAGCGCCCGGCCGCCTCGTCCCATTGTTCGACCGTGGGAATTTGGCCGCCGAGCCAGCGTGCGCACAGCGCCGCCTCGAAGCACGTCACGAAAAACGCCGGGTACTGCGATCGACCTTCAACGCCCGTGTTCGCACCCTGTGCGCAAGCCCCCAGTTGCCATTTCGAGTTCGCCATTTGGGCGGGGTTTTCCTTTGCGAACCGGGACAAGACCTCGTTGGAAACCTTGTTTTCCATCATATAGAAGGGCCCCGGTCCGCCAGTGCGCTGGCTGCCCACCAGCCGAAACGGAATGTTCAGTCCGTGCAGTTCACAGATGATCTGGTCGGGGCAGCTACGATCGTGCACGACCACGCTGGTCGCTCCGGGCGCCGCCAGGAAACCAGCCGGAAGCATGAGCGACTTTGGGCCCAAACCGCTCATTTGCAGTGCCAGCGCACTCGACACCAGCGCAAGCGCCACGCAGGCAGCCGTCCACCACAACCAGGCGCGGCGACGCGGGGCAACGAGCTGGGGGTGGCACGCCGCGCGCAACGCCGCAATCATTTCGCTGGTCGAGGAAAATCGGTCGGCGGGTTGCCGCGCCGTGGCTCGTCGAATGACTTCGCGCTCGGCGGGTGCCAGCCGCGACAGATCGATCTTGCCGTTTAAGTGCGCTTGAATAACCGAGTGGGCGGTCGATTCCGGCGGAAACGGCAGCTCGCCGGTCCGCAACTCCAGGTAGCTCATCGCCAGTGAGTACTGGTCGGTCGAAGGACTGGGGGTATTCGATTCGATCATCTCCGGCGCTGCGTACACCGGACTAAGGGCCAGCGACGTGCTGCGAAGATTGTCTTGTTCCCGCGCCAGCCCAAAATCGCAGACTTGCGCGGCGTCGCCCACGATCAGGATGTTTGGCGGTTTGATGTCGCAGTGCTGAATTGCCTTGAGTCCCGACGGGAATTCGTGGCGCGGGCTGTTCAAATAATCGATCGCCCGCGCCGCGTCTTGCAGATAGTTCAGCAATTCGTCGATGGGAATGCCGGTGAGGCCCTGTTTGCGGCACTCTTCGAGCCGATCGGCCAGGCTTTTGTGGCCCAAGCCCATCGCGATCACCAGTTCCGCCGGCTCGGGTCGTGGAACGTATTCGATCGTGTTGGTGGTGATCGTGCCCCTCAGGCCCCGGCTGGAGTCGCCGCCAATCTCGTCGAATGCGGCTTCTTGCAGGATCTCGCCCTGCTCGTTCTTGAGCCAGATCGCCAGGATCGGCACGAGGTTGGGATACTGGATTTTCTTGACGAGCTTGAGCGAGCGAAATTCCTTGAGCGCGCCTTTCATGGCGAGGTTATTGATCTTAATCGCCACTTCGGTCCCGCCCGGGGCGGTGGCCTTCCACACTTCACCGAATCCGCCGCTGCCGAGAAAGGCCGTCAGCCGATAGCCCGGCACCGGCTCATCGCCGACCTTGTAATGACGAATCTTACTCATGGCCACACATGATGAGTCAGCCGCGTCCCTCGGCCCCGCCGTGCCGCCCCAATGTGTCGCGACTCCGCCGCGAGTGAGGGGCTTCGGCTCATCATACTGAAGATCGCAGCCCGCGTACACGCGTGTTCTGCCACCTGTGCGCTGGCGGTCCGACGTCAATCGCCCTAAACTTCTGAAGATTCCGCGGGCCGTGCTGTCGCGTTCGAGCACAGGGGGAAAACCATGACGGGTGAAGTTGTTTATCTGTACGCGTTCGACGTGGCCAACGAGATCGCGACCAAAAAAATCCAAGACGTCTTGGCCAGCAGACCCTTCCCTTTCAAGATTCAGACGCATCGTGCTCTTCCCAAGGACGTGCCGCTTTACAAGCCGTTGGCGATCGAGCCGCGGGCATTGAGCGCGACGCTCGGCGGTCGCCCGATGAACTTGTTGGTCCGCGTCTATGAAGTCGGCGTCGTGTCGATCGTCATACGGGCCTCGTTCGCGGCCCAGGGCCTCGAGGAGCTGCGGCAGTTTCACAACCCGACGCTCGACGACGGTTCGACCGTCGACGCTGTCGCTCGCCAGTTGTGTACCGAGATTTGCTCGGGCCTGCGCGACGTTCTCGTCGAACCTTCGCCGCCTTCGGAACCCGAGGCTTATACGGTCTTTTGTCTGACGAACCTGGAAACGGAAACGAACACCGGCCAGTGGCTCACGCAACACCGCCAGGCGGTTGCCGAGCTTTTGACCGACGCACCGCCGGGCGGGTTAAGTGAATTGCAAATCGGCGAAGTGCTGCGCATTTGGCGATCCTACTCGAATACTGACCTGGTCGTGATCGATTGGGAAGCCGCGCTGGTGGTCGAGTTCGGCGGTTATGTCGACGACGTGCTCTATGTCGTCGAGCTGGCTAACTTACAGTTGGAAGAATACCGCGTGATCGATCGACGACTCGACCAGTATCTGGATCGGGCTTACGACGATTTGAAACGGCGCCGCTTCGGTCTGCTGGGAACCTATTCGGACACCCTCGGCACCTTGCGGCTGTTTCGCGTGGACGTCGCCAAGCTCAACGACGAGGTGACCCACATCAGCAAGTTCTTCGGAGACTGGTACCTGGCGCGGATTTATTTGGGCGCGGCCGAACGATTCTATCTCAACCAGTGGCGGCGGAGCGTGGAAGATCGCCTGGGCCAGCTCGACCAGTTGTACAACGTCGTGAATGTCGACATCAACAACCGTCGCATGGTGTGGCTGGAAGTGCTGGTCGTCATCTTCTTTGCCATCGACCTGATCATGCTCGCCTTCTGGCGACGTTGATCGGCGGGCGGCCGTTGAAAAAATGGGACTGGCTCCGAGCCAGATCGCACGAATCCAGTGACAAACCATGTCCGCGAGGTGCCTGTCCCAATTTTTCAACAGACGGTTAGCATGTTCCCGCAGGCACCGCAGCCGTGTCTTGCGCTTGTTTCGACGCGCTGCTGGCGAGCGGCGGATCGTGCATGTGAAGAAACCAGCGCTCGAGCACGACGCGCCGCGAGAAACGTTTCGAGGCTAGCAACCGCGCCGCCACGACGCGCAGCCAACTGGCCGGCAGCCACTGGCTGGCGCTGGTCGAGCGCGGAGTTCCCAAGCGCGCCACGACGCGCCGGCGGTAGGATTCGATGCGACTCGTGCGATAGTCCCCACGCGCTTCGGCGATCGTGTCGGCGGCCAACAATCCCGATTCGACGGCGGGCCGAATTCCCTCCCCGCTTTGCGGATAGGCCAGGCCGGCGGCGTCGCCCACCAGCAACACCCCCTCGTCGCATAGCCTGGGTGTCGCTCGCTCGTACAGCTGATAGGCGTGGCCGTGGAATCGGGCGGGGATGGGGGCGCATACTTTGCCCCGGGCACGCAAAAAATCGACGAACTCGCGCACTTGAGACGTCAGCGAGTCGTGGTCCGCGCGGCCCAGGCCGATGTTCAGATAGTTACCCTTGCGAAAGCACCAGCCATAGCCCTGCAAGTCGGCGCAAAAGAACAGTTCCGGGACGCTGGCCTGGAGCGTGCCGCGGCGCAAATCCTCAGGCTGGGCGGCAAATTCAATTTCCTGTGCCGCTACCACCAGGGCGCCGGCCAGGCGTCGCGCTCCCATCATGCGGGCCACCGGGCAAAAATGCCCGCCGGCCCCGACCAAGACCGCCGCGCGAATTCGGCCATTGATCAACCAACCATCCGCCACGCGCTCGATCCGCTCCACGGTCTCGGCGCCCCAGCGACGCGCCCCGCAACGATCGAGCAGGTATTGGTCGAACTCGCAGCGGCGGATGCCGAAGCTGATCGGCCGATCGTAGTGGGTCTCGATCTCGCGACCGCCGACGAGGCCGGTGCGAAATCCGCTGATCGGTTGCGCCACCCGTTCTTGGGCGTAGCTCGCCAGGTCGATGTCCAAGGCTTCGACGACTTGCGGCGTGATCCAGCCGGCGCAAACCTTGTCGCGCGGAAACGGCTTGCGGTCGATCACACACACGTCGAGACCACTGCCGCGCAGTCCCCACGCGCAGCTAGATCCCCCCGGTCCTCCACCCACGATCAACACGTCGCAGGTATCTTGCATCGCGCTAGCCTCCGACTGTTTGCGCGGGCCCTTCGTCCGCCGACGGCGCAGCGTCCGCATACAAGTCGGCCCGCGTCCATGGGACGTCGTTGCTGTTTCCGCGGGCGAATACGACCTGAAAGAGCTGCAAACCGCCGGTTTCGAAAGCTGCGATCGATCCGGCCAGGTACAGCCGCCACATTCGCACAAACCGTTCGTCGAACATGTGCGCAATTTTGTGAACGGCGCCCTCGAATCGAGCCAACCAGTGCCGCAGCGTCTGGGCGTAGTGCAAACGCAGGTTTTCCACGTCCAGTATGGAAAACTCGCGCGGCTCGAAAACCGCCATCATCTCCGCCAGCGAGGGAGGGTAACTGCCGGGAAAGATCCGCCGTTCGATCCAAGGGTCGAGCGGCGCGGGTTTGTTGCGGCCGATCGAGTGCACGAGTCCCCGGCCGTTTTCGGATAGAACGCGGTCAATCACTGTGCTCAGGTGCCCGTAATTTGCAGTACCGACGTGTTCCAGCATTCCCACCGAAACGAAGGCATCGTAGCGGCCCGAGATGTGTCGCCAATCGTCCTCGAGGAAACTGACTCGATCGTCGAGCCCCTCGGCCTTGGCTCGCTGGCGAGCGTACGCCACTTGTTCTCGCGAAATGTTGTAGGCCGCGACCGTGACGCCATATTCTCGCGCCATGTGGAGCGCCAATCCGCCCCATCCGCAGCCGGCCTCGACAACCCGGTCGCCGGGCCGCAAGCGGAGCTTGCGGCATACATGGTCGAACTTCGCCACCTGCGCCTGCTCCAGCGACACGCCGGGCGACGGAAAGTATGCACACGTGTAGGCCAGCTGCTCGTCGAGCCACAGACGATAAAAGTCGTTGCCGATGTCGTAGTGGTGATGGATGTTGTCGCGCGAGGCAGCCAGCGAGTTGCGTCGTCGCATGCGCAGCCCCCGCGCGACCAGGTCGTACATGAAGCCGGCCGACTTCGAAATCCGAAATGAGCGGTCGAGCGCCACGAGCGCCTCGACCAGATCGCCCATGACGTCCACGTGGCCGTTGGCATAGGCCTCGCCGAATTGGAAAAACGGGTTAAGCGCGATGCGCCACAGCGTTGCGGCGTTGTGAACCACGACGGTGCCCAGCGGCGCCGCATGCGAAGCGCGAATCTCTTTGCCGTCCCAAAGCGCCAACGACAGGGGCGGCTTGCCGGCCAGCGACAGAAGCCGCCGCGTCAGGAAACGGTGCCAGGAACGAACTGGCTTTGAAATCGCGGCGCCGCGGGGTTTGTTCCTCGTTGCTGGCGTCTTGGCTTCGTCGACCGACAACGCTACCGTCGAACTTTGCTTGATGCAGTCGCCTGGCGGCGCTGCCACCTCGCCGATGCCGCGATTTCCGGAGCTATTGCTGACGAACCGCATAAGTCCCCCCATTTTGGATCGAGTGTCGGGCTTTCGGTGATTGGTCCGCCTGAGTCGTTGGCCTCGTGGTTTGAAGCGTTCGTTAGAAATAGAAGTATGTCTGCTAGTCCATTCGCTGCCAGCAGTGTGCAATTTGAGTGCCAGTCCCCCCATCCGTCTAAGATAGCAACCCCTAACAACGGATGCACGCGCCGAGAAGCGTCCCGCAGCTTCACAGTGCGCTGGATGGGTTGGCGGCGGCCGGAGACCGGCGCGGTGAAGGCTTGGTAAATCGTCCCCATCCTGCGGAAGTTTCCTAATGATCAGTCTTTCTGGAATCCGAAATAACTGGTTGAGACCGCAATTCGCGGACCCGGTTTCCGCTTTGGGAGTTCAGGATGCGCGTGGCGTTGAATTTCGCGTTGGTGGGAGCTCGTCGAGGCGGCGCGGAAAAGTACGTCAGCACGTTGGCCCGGTCATTGGCCGCGGCGGGTCACGAGGTCCACATCGTGGCGGAGCACGTCGATCGCTCTGAATTGCCCGGCGACGTGCGCGTGCACGAAGTTCGACCGCGCAAGCTGCCCGGCCTCCGATGGCTGCACCCCTACCGGTTTGCGGCGGCGTCGGCCCGCGAGCTGGAGCGTCACAAATTCGACCTGGTGATCGGTTCGGCTCACGTTTGGCGCAAGGACGTATGCATTCCCATCCACGGATGCCGGCGCGCCTTGCTGGATAACGCTCCAGAACGTTTCAGGTCTCGCTCGGCCCGCGCGCTGTGGCGCCTAGGCAAGCTGGCCAACCCAAAGCAGTGGGTGTACCGCTGGATCGAGCGGCGGCAATTTGCCCAAGCGGGCGGCCCGCTTATGATTGTTCCCAGTCGGCGCGTCGCGGAGGAATTCCGTCGTTGGCACGACTTGGAATCCGACATGATGGCGGTCGTGCACCTGGGAGTCGAGTTCGATCGCGTGGCCGTCGACCTCGGCACGCGCGAATCGTTTCGCCGTTGGTGCGGACTGCGGCCCGATGACGTGGCGGTGCTGTTTGCGGCGCGTAACTACGCGATCAAAGGACTTGCACCGTTGCTCGAATCGTTCGTTGGGGTGGCCCGAGCCTGTCCCACCGCGCGGCTGCTGGTGTGCGGAAGCAATCGCGACGCATCGTACCGGCGCCAAGCGGCCCGCCTGGGCTTACACGGCCGCGTGCAATTTTTGGGATTTGTCAAAGACTTGCAGGAATGCCTGGCTGGGGCCGACGTGGTCGCGCTGCCCACGTTTTACGACACGTGCAGCCTGGTCGTATTC
>JBGQHN010000186.1:0-8985 GCA_041497975.1 Planctomycetia bacterium
AGCGCGCAAAAAAAGGGGCCTCTGATGCGCCAAGTTACAATTGGCGTTGCTGGATGGTTAGGGGCAAGGTAACTATCCCGCTACATTCATCAGAGGCCCCACGGGCCGTATTGTTCGGCGCCGTTGCCGACGCCGAGCCACCTCCTTTAGCAACCCGGGTGCCAATCGGGATTTTGCAAGAAAAAAACGTTGCAAATCATGTTTTATCCGGTGATGCGGCAAGCAGTTAACGATTTTATTCGCCGGCCGATCCGGCCTGCCGAGCGCGCCAGACGCGATGAGGCGTTTCAACGCAAAGTGCATTATTTTAATGCGCACCAGTCTTGGGCTGGACGTCCAGCGCTGCCTCGCCAGGCCAAATGCTCCGCGAGCGTCCAATTACTAGACGACCTGCGTTACAGGACGACCCGCCGACTTCCAGATGTGCTCACATAGGCAGTCCGACGGCGGCGCGTTCTAATTCAGGTTTTGGCGCCAGCGGAGCGTCGGCAGTGAAAGTATCCCCCGGACCCGAGCGAGCGACGCCGTTTCCGCGCGTGTGAGGTGGTTGGATTGTCGTCACGCTTCTCGTTTCTCAATCTGGAGTCGGATCGGGTGCTGGTGGTGTCCAATCCCAGCGCCGGCGCGCGCTTGCGCAATGAGGCTGTTGGCAACTTGATCCGCTGTCTCGCGAGCCGGGGCCTGGTGGGGGAAGTCGTCGGCGATTTGCAGGCCCTGGAAACGCTCGCCCAGCGCTATCACGCGGCCGGGCAACTGCGGGCCGTGGTGGCTGCCGGTGGCGACGGCACCGTGGCCGCGATTGTCAATCGGACAGCGCCCGGCGTGCCGGTGACCGTCTATCCGCTCGGCACGGCCAATCTGTTGGCCGGCTATTTTCATATCGCGCTCGACCCGATGGCGCTGGCACAGACGCTGGTCGAGGGCGTTGCGCTGCGCCTCGATGCGGGCCTGGCGAACGGACGGATTTTTCTGTTGATGGCCGGCTGCGGATTCGATGCCGACGTGGTCGAAAGGCTGCATCGCAAGCGCAACGGCCAGCACATCACCTACTGGACCTATGCCCGGCCCATCCTGGAATCGATCCGCAGCTACCGCTACCCCGACCTGCGGGTGCAATGCGCCGCGGCGCCGGGGTTCGAGTGGCCGTCGCCCGCACGTCGGGCACGCTGGGCTTTCCTGGTTAATCTGCCGTGCTATGCCGGCGGCCTGCAACTGTCGCCCGACGCCGTGGGCACCGACGGTCTGCTCGACGCCTGCACGTTTAGCAGTGGCTCATTTTGGCATGCGCTGCGATACTTGGGATATGTAGCGCTGCGGCGGCATCGCGTGCTGGCCGACTTCAGTTCATCGCTCGTCGCGCGAGTGCGGATTGAATCGGACGAGCCGGTGCCGTATCAGTTGGATGGCGATCCAGGGGGATTTTTGCCTTTGGATATTGAAGTTTTGCCGGAGAGAGTGACGATGGTGGCGCCGCTTGCCCGGCTGATCGCGCTAGGGCAGAAGTCGCCCGGCCCGGCGAGCGCTGGAGTGCGATGATGCCGCAGAATCCCGCCACGATCGGCCCTCACTTATGCGGCCGGGGACAGCGGCTGCTGGTGATTGCCGGCCCGTGCGTCATCGAGACCGAAGAGTTAACGCTGTCGATCGCCGACCACCTGCGAGCGCTGGCCGATCAACTGCCGATCTCGCTGGTGTTCAAAGCCTCGTTCGACAAGGCGAACCGCACCAGCCTGGACGCGTTTCGCGGGCCGGGCTTGGACGCGGGGCTGCGGATTTTGGATCGGGTCAAGCGTGCCACGGGGCTGACCGTCACGACCGACATTCACCAGCCCGAACAGGCCGCGCCGGCGGGCGAAGTGTGCGAATTGTTGCAAATCCCTGCGTTTTTAGCGCGACAGACCGACTTGCTGGTGGCCGCGGCCCAGACGGGCCGGGCCGTGCACGTAAAAAAGGGGCAGTTTTTGGCTCCCGCAGACATGCGGCACGTCCTGGGCAAACTCGAAGGGGCCGGCTGCCGTAACATCTTATTATGTGAGCGCGGCACGTTTTTCGGCTACGGACGGCTGGTCAACGACATGCGCTCGATTCCGCAGATGCAGGAACTTGGCGCGCCGGTCATCTTCGACGCCACGCACAGCGTGCAAGAGCCGGGCGGATTGGGCAAAGCCACCGGAGGCAATCGCGCGATGGTCGAACCCTTGGCTCGCTCGGCCACCGCGATTGGCGTGGATGGCCTGTTTTTCGAGACCCATCCCGCGCCCGATTCGTCGCCCAGCGACGGGCCCAATATGGTTCCACTGGCCGATTTCGGCGGAATGCTCGCGCGATTAGTTCGCATTCGACAAACCGTGGAGAGTCTCGCGTGAAACCCAGTGCGGCCGTGCGACACCAATGGGCTTTTCTCTCGCTGGGCATCGCGCTGGTTGCGGCGCTGGCGGGTTTGGGCGGCTGCGACTGGGCCGGCGGCAACGGCTCGCCACGCGGACCCTCGAAGCAGGCGGGCGCGCAGGGCGGATTGTTCGATTCGGTCGCCGACAGCCTGGATCGCATGGAGCAGTTCGAAACCAGCCAGATCCTCAAGCAGATCTGTGACCGGCTCAACCAGTGGTCCTTGCAGGACAAGCCGCAGCATGACTGGCGGCCCGATCCCCTCGTGGCCGACTTGCCCGACGACCTGCGAAACTTGATGGCCGTCAAGCTGCTCGACTCCACGCAGTACCGCATGCCCGACGACGCCTGGTTCTTGCAGGAGTCTCTCTGGCTGCGCAACATTTCCCGCAGGGTGCGAGCCGACCAGTTCGAAGACCTGGCGGTAGCCGAGCGGCTGTTCGACTGGACGGTGCGCAATATTCAACTCGAACCCGACACGCCCTCGAAAGCGATCCGCCATCAACCCTTCGAAACGTTGCTCTTTGGCCGCGGACAGGCGGTCCAACGGGCGTGGCTGTTTATTTTGCTGGCCCGACAGCAGGGGCTCGACGTCGTGATGTTGGCTGTGGCCGACAAGGACGGCAATTCGAGCCGGCTGTGGTTGCCGGCGCTGTTAAGCGGAGGGGAACTATATCTGTTCGATTGTCGGCTGGGCTTGCCGATTCCCGGTCCCGAGGGGCGTGGCGTGGCGACGCTTGCCGGAGTCGTGTCCGATCCGACGCTGCTCCATAAACTCGACCTGGACAGCGACCATCCGTACCCGGTTCAGGCCGAGGATTTGGCCAGCGTGGCGGCTTTTGTTGAAGCGTCGCCGCACGAGCTTTCGCGGCGAATGGCGCTGGTTGAATCGCGCCTGTCGGGAAAGAAAAAGATGGCGTTGACGTCTCCGGGCAGCGCGCTGGTGGATCGCGTGAGCAAGGTTTCGCACGTGGCCCGCGCGCAGTTGTGGACGCTGCCGTTTGACGTTGCGTTGTGGCGATCGAGACTTGATGAAGCCGGGCTGAAAGCGGCCAACCGCGAAATGTTTGTCTTTCAGGTGCTGCCCACGCTGCTGACGGGACGGGCCAACGAGCCGCTCGTCGATCGTCGCGGCCAGCCGGTTTTCCAGCCGCAGCCAACGCTCTTGACCGCGCGGACGTTGGATTTCAAGGGCGAGTATGACGGCGAGAACGGTGCCAAGAGCTATTATCTCAAGGCCCGGCCGCCGGACGCGGCCATCGAAAACTTCAAACTGCCCGACGAGCTCGTCAAGAACATCTCCAAAGAAGACATCTCGAGGATCGAAGCGGCGCAAGTCCTGATAATGCGGCGGGCCAAGCAAAACGCTAGTTACTGGCTGGGCCTGGTGCACTTCAGCCAGCAAAATTACCCGGAGGCCATCGACTTTTTCGCCAAGCGCACGCTCGAAGCCAGCCCCAAGGGCCCGTGGAGCGACGGGGCCCGCTACAACTTGGCGCGCAGTTACGAAGCCACCGGCGAGATCGACAAGGCCGTCGCGCTGTACGAGTCCGACACGTCGACACAAGCTCACGGCAACAAGCTGCGCGCCCGTTGGCTCAAAGAGCGGGGGTCTGCCGCGCAGTCGGCCTCCGCTCGCTAAGGCGCGGTGCCAGTGCTCACGCCTGCCGTAGCATTGTCGATTGTCGGCATGCTCGCGAAGCGCGAACACGGCACCGCGCTTGACCACCCGCCTACCGATTCGGTTTTACGAGATACCAGGACGGCCACTGAGGCTCGAGCGTGCCTCGTGCGATCAAGCCGGTCTCGCATTCGAACGCGCGGACGGCGCTTTTCACGCCAAATTCGCCCATGGTCAACGTGCCGTCCAGATAATCGTGACCGGCCAGCACGCCTCCGAGCCGGACTTTTCGAAACCACGAACGAATGTCTTGGAGAACGGCCGGGTATTCGTGGTTTGCGTCGATATAGACAAAGTCCAGCGAATCGTCGGCAAACGCCCCAACGGCCTCCTGAGAAGGCTGGCGATGGATGCGGTAGCGGCCCAAATGCGCGGCGAGGTTGCGCTCGGCTTCGTGCAGGTTGGCTTCGTGTTCGGCGTCCGTGACGTTGCCGACGTCCTGATAACCGCCCGCGAAATGCCGCCAGGGATCGACCAGGTGCAACAACTTGCCTTGCCAGCGGTCCAAAAACGCTCGCGAGAACCCCCCGCGTTGCACGCCAATCTCGGCCGCTTCGCCCAGCAGTCCGCGACGATTCAAAAACCCGGCCAGGTCTTCTCGAAAGTGGACCTCGGGCACAGCCGCGGCGCTCGAGTGTTCCGAGGCCGGCAGGTCTTTGAGCCAACGCAAGATGAGCTCGCGGCGGGTTGCGTGCGGCAGCCCGTACGCCGCGTAAACGACGGGCGAGGCGGCCACCGCGGAGCCCGGAACGCTGTTGTAGGCGGCGGCCAGGCGCACAAACAGGCCCGCGAATTCCGGCCTCTCGGCCACCGCGTTGATCGCCGGCCGTTCCATCCAGGGCGTTTCGTTCTCGGGTTCGGCGTGCACCGCCTGAAAAAAATTGAGCGTTGCCTGCGACGTCACCACAACCATGACGCCCGAGCTCCAATGATCGGGGCTGGGGTGGCGGACCATGCCGATTCCGCGATCCACGAGCCGCGACAGGTCGATCGTGGCATCGAAGATCACCGCGTCGGCATCCAGCCATACGATCCGTTCGAAACCCATGCGCATCGCCAGCAAAACGAGCGTCACCTTGCCCCAACCGGACCTTTTGGGCGCCGCGGGATTAGCCTCCACGCACAAGTATTCCAGACCGTGCCGCCAGGCGTACCAGCGGTGGTGTGCCCTCGTGAGCGACAACAATTCGCGGTCCGCGTCGGTGGCGAGCTGGAGGAGGATTCCGCTCATGGACGTATGGGCCGCGCGACCCTGCTTGGCCAGCAGACTTGAGGGATCTGGCGAAGTCCGAGACCGGCTCGGACCGCGCACATCTTGGTCGCGTCTCCAGGCGTTGTCAAGAAACCGGTGCAATGGCGCGGACTTGACGATAAGTGTCGGCCAAGCAGGCGCACCTTCCCCACGTCTCGGTCGTTGCGGGTCGTGGTCTCGTTCAGCTGACCCCGCTTCCGCCGTCGCGATACCCCTTCTCGCAATCCGCGGAATTTGGTAGGATTCTGGCTTGCCTGGGCTCGTAGAATAGTTGTGGTGAACGCCATGAAAAAAGAAATTCATCCCGAATACTTTGTAACCACGGTCAAATGCGGCTGCGGCAATTCGTTCACGACCCGCAGCACCAGGCCGGAGCTGAAGGTTGATATCTGCAACGTGTGCCATCCGTTCTACACGGGCAAGTTGAAGTTTGTCGACACCGCCGGACGCATCGAGAAGTTCAAGAACAAGTTTGCCGCGGCCGGCTATGCCAGCCTGAAGCGCGGCAAGAAGCCAGCCGAAACCAAGGCCGAATCGTAGCCGCTAGAACATCCGCGCCGCCGACCCTGGAAAACTGCTTTCGGGGGGCGGCGTTTCTGTTGCCTCATGCCGCCCTTGCCTCCGTGTGGGGCGGAACTTGCCATGGAAGGCCTTCGCCGGCGCAATCGCACAGTGTTTCGCAGGCGGAATACCATCAGGAGCCCATAAGCCGTGTCGCTGCGCAAAATGCTCGATGAAAAGCTCCAACGCTTCGAGAGCTTGGAGAAGCAACTGGTTGATCCGGCCGTGCTGTCCAACCCGGCACGCGTGGCCGCCGCCGCGCGCGAACATGGCTCCTTGGCCAAGCTGGCCAAGAAGTATCGCCGTTTCCAGGCGCTTAATACCGAGATTACTGAAACTCAAGAGATGATTGCCGGCAAGGATGCCGACATGCGCGAAATGGCGGAAGCCGAATTGCCCGCGCTGCGCCAGGAGCGCGAGACGCTGTGGAATGAGCTCTTGGAGATGACGATCGGCGGCGAAGACTCGCAGCGCGCGCGCATCGTGATGGAAATCCGCGCCGGCACCGGCGGCGACGAAGCCGCCTTGTTTGCCCGCGATTTGTACCAGATGTACAAGCATCACGCCGAAAGCAAGGGCTGGAAAGTCGAAGTGCTGGACCTCAACGCCACGGAGCTCGGCGGGTTCAAGGAAATCATTTTGGGCATCGAAGGGGAGGGGTCCTATCGCGAGCTGCAATACGAAAGCGGCGGCCACCGCGTGCAACGCGTGCCGGAAACGGAAACCAAGGGCCGCATCCACACCTCCGCGGCCACCGTGGCCGTGCTGCCCGAGCCGGAAGACGTCGAAATCGAATTGAAACCGGACGATTTTCGCAAGGACATCTTTTGCGCCAGCGGCCCCGGCGGCCAGCACGTCAACAAAACGGCCTCGGCCATTCGCTTGACGCACCTGGAGACGGGCATCGTCGTGCAGTGCCAGGACGAAAAAAGCCAGCACAAGAATTTCGCCAAGGCCCTGCGCGTGCTGAAAAGCCGGCTGTACGAGGCCAAGCGCCAGGCCGAACACGACAAACGGGCCAGCGAACGCAAAACGCTGGTCGGCTCCGGAGATCGCAGCCAGCGCATCCGCACCTACAACTTCGCCGAAAACCGGGTGACCGATCATCGTATCAACCTGACGCTCTACAAGCTGGATTCGATCCTGTCCGGTGGCGTGCAACCCCTGACCGACGCATTGGTCGACTACGACCGTCAACAACAGCGGCAAGAGATGGGCGCGCAAGACGCGTAAGGCCGACGCAATCGGCCGACGGGTGATGCTCGGCCGCGGTTTCGCGCGGATCCGGCGCGACAGTGCAATGCCGTCGCCGCGGACGGCCGAACCAGTTTCTACAGACCTTCAAACTCGTGGTACTCGAATGGCCGACGAGTGGACGATCGGGCGCTTGCTCGAGTGGACGACCGACTATTTGAAGCAGCACGGCTCGGAGAGTCCGCGGCTGGAGGCCGAAGTGCTGCTGGCGCACGCACGCTCTTGCCGGCGGATCGAACTGTATACCAGCTTTGGCGAAGTTGCCGACGAGGGGTTGCGAACTCGATTCAAGGACCTCGTGCGCCGCCGCGCGGAAGGCGTGCCCGTGGCCTACCTGGTCGGTCACCGCGAATTCTACTCGCTCGACTTTCGCGTCACCCCAGACGTGCTCATTCCCCGGCCGGAAACGGAGTTTGTGGTTCTCGCGGTGTTGGACCTGGTGAAGGCCCGCGGAGCCCTCGAGCGGCCGATCGCGGTGGCCGACGTCGGCACCGGCAGCGGGATCATCGGAATTACCGTCGCCCGGCAGGTGCCGCAAGCGCGCGTGACGGCGCTCGACATCAGCCCGGCGGCGCTAGCGGTTGCCAGAGACAACGCCAGGCGCCTGGACGTCGCCGACCGGATCGAGTTTCTAAAGAGCGATCTTTTGGCCGCCGTGCCGCCCGGGCAAAGCTTCGATGTAATTGCGAGCAACCCGCCGTACATCAGCACGCGAGAAATGGCCGCACTTCCGCGCGACGTGAAGGACCACGAGCCGGAGCTGGCGCTGGCGGGGGGCGAATCGGGCACTAGCGTCATCGAGCGATTGATACCGCAGGCGGCCGAGCGGCTGGCAGTCGGCGGATCGATCTTGCTGGAAATCAGCCCTGTGCTACAACAGCGGGTCGAATCTTTGCTGGCGGCCGACGGGCGGTTGGAAGTAGGAAAGACCCTCAACGATCTGGCTGGCATGGCGCGCGTCGCGCAAGCCCGGCGAAAATAGCCTCGTTCGTCGGAATTCGCCGACCGTTCGAGCGCTGGAGCGAACAATGGATTGTCTTCGCATCGCAGGCGGCATTCGACTGAACGGAAGCGTGTCGGTCAGCGGTTCGAAAAACGCGGCCCTGCCCATCATGGCCGCGTCGATCCTGGCCGATGGACCCATCGCCCTGGCCGCTGTTCCCGATCTGGTCGACGTGAACACGCTTGCGCTCTTGTTAGGTCACCTGGGTGTCGAGGTCAAGCGCGACGTCGCTGGCGTGCTGAACATCGAAACGGTTGATTCCCGGCCGACGACGGCCGACTATGAGCTGGTGCGGCGGATGCGGGCCAGCTTTTGCGTGTTGGGGCCGCTCGTGGCCAGGCGGGGCAGGGGGGTCGTTTCGCTGCCGGGTGGCTGTAACATCGGAACTCGGCCGGTCGAATTGCATCTGGCCGCTTTGGCGGCGTTGGGCGCCCGCATTCGCATCGAACATGGCTACGTGATCGCCGAAGCCAAACGTCTAAAGGGCGCCCGGATCAACATGCGCGGACCCATGGGCCCGACCGTTACCGGCACGGCCAACGCCATGAGCGCCGCCGCGCTGGCCAGTGGCAAAACGGTGCTCGTCGGCGCTGCCCAGGAACCAGAGATCGCGGACTTAGGCGCATTCTTGAACGCGATGGGGGCGCGCATCGACGGCCTTGGAACCGACACCATCGAGATCGTCGGCGTCGAGCGACTTTTGGGCGTTCGATATCGTGTCATCCCCGATCGCATTGAGGCCGGCACGCTGTTGATCGCGGCAGCCATGACCGGCGGTGAGGCAAATATCGAGGGCGTGAACCCCGACCACATGACTGCCGTTTTGCATGCGCTGTCGGAGGCCGG
>JBGQHN010000187.1:0-8953 GCA_041497975.1 Planctomycetia bacterium
ACGAGAGTCCCAATAGTCCGAGGTCGCCGGCCTTCTTGAACACTTCGTGCGCGGGAAATATTTCGGCTTCTTCCCACGCGTCGACGTAGGGATTGATTTCCTGGTCGATGAACTGGCGGACGGTTTCACGAAACAACTGGTGGGCCTTTGTGAATCCGGTGCCAGGAATCGTCCCTTCCGTGCTCGTTTCGCGTAACTCGGTTACCATCGCGCTAACTCCCGAAAAGACAATAAAACAACGCGGTCTGACGAGATTCTAACTCACTTCAATTGCAGATGCCAGACAAGCGGCCGGGCGAAGCGGCGTGGGCAATGGCGCGGCGGCCGGTAGCCCCAAAATGCCCATGCAGGCGCCTTACGTGCCTCCACCGTCGCGACCCCTTGGCGGCCGCGCCGGTTCAATCGCCGGCCCTTTCCAGCCGCTTCGACGTATTCTACGATTCTGCTAAGACGGGCTTTTCGCTCGTTGGCACGCCGGACGCAGGGCTTGCGGGGCGAATCCTCGCAAAAGCGCGCGACAACTCGAGGAGGACAAACCGTGAGTGGATTCGAGATGATCGATGTTTCGGTTGATGCTCGCGGAGTCGCGCGGCTGATGCTCAATCGGCCCGACGCAAAAAACGCGATGTCACAATCGCTGATGCGCGAGCTGGGCACCGCCGCCAGACAACTTGTCCAGGACCGCTCGGTCAGGGTGATTGTTCTGACCGGCAGCGGCGACGTCTTTAGCGCCGGCGGCGACCTGAAAGGCATGACCCAGCAGGCGGCTAACACCCGCGAGGGCCGCATCGCCGATGCCACGGAGTTCGCCAAGATTCTTTCGGAACTCGACCTGCTTGCCAAGCCGCTCATCGGGCGGATTAACGGTTCGGCATTTGGCGGCGGTCTGGGGTTGATCTCCGTGTGCGACATCGCGATCGGCCTGACGGGGGCGACCTTTCGCCTGAGCGAGGTCACGCTCGGCCTGATCCCGGCGACCATTTCGCCGTACGTGGTGGCCAAGATCGGCGTGCCCAACGCGCGGCGCATCATGCTCAACGCCTGCAAGCTCGACGGAAACATGGCGGCGAGGCTGGGACTTCTCGACCAGGTTGTGCCGACGATCGAGGAGTTGGATCAGGCCGTCGAACGAGAGGTCGCCGCCGCGCTCAATTGCGCGCCGGGAGCCGTTGCCAACGCCAAGGCGTTGATCCGCTTCGTCAGCACGCACGGCGCCGACGAGAATCTTGCCTATACGGCCAATGCGCTGGCCGACTCCTGGGAGAGCGCCGAGATTCGCGAAGGCATCGACGCCTTTTTCAACAAGCGCAAACCCAACTGGCAGCCATAGCCCGGCAGCGGAGCACGACTTCAGTGACCGCCGGTCGAGGACTTTTCGTCCTCGTCGCACGCTGGCGGCGAATCGGCCGAGTGCGGAAAAGTAATCAACTGGGCGTTGCGGCTGAACGTTATGTAATGCCACGCCCACTGGATTAGCACCAGAATCCGGTTCTGGAAGGTCACGATTTGCATCAGATGCACAAACAGCCAGGCGATCCAGGCCAAAAATCCGCTGAGCCGAAACCAGTGAAAATCGGCGACGGCCAACGAACGCCCGATGGTCGCCATGGTGCCGTAATCACGGTAGCGAAAGGGCGTCGTCGGCTTTCCGGCAATCCGCCGGATGATCATTTTGGCCGCATGACGCCCCTGTTGGATAGCGACCGGCGCCAGGCCCGGCAGGGGATCGCCGTTCTTGCCTGCACAGTGCGCGAGATCGCCAACGACAAAGATGTCAGGATGGCCGGCCAGGCTGAGGTCCGGCTCGACCACGATGCGCCCGACGCGATCTTGCCTGGCGCCGGTTGCATCGGCCAGTTGCTGTGCCAGGCAAGGCGCTCGCACGCCGGCCGTCCAAAACACGGTCCTGGCGAGAACTGAGTGATGCTTGTGTTCCGCTTGGAATTGGACTTCGCTCGGCGTGATGTCCGTGACCAGACAGTGGGTGCGAACTTCGACTCCCAATCGCTCGAGCGATCGCTGCGCTTTTTCGGAAAGCTCCGCGACCAATCCGCTCAGGACCCGGTCCTGCGCTTCCAGCAAAATGATCCGAGCGTCGGAGGGTCTGACCTGGCGAAAGACGGCCGATGAATGGCGCGCAATCTCGGCCAGAGCGCCTGCCAGTTCAACTCCGGTCGGGCCGCCCCCAACGATCACAAACGTCAGCAGCCGGCGGCGCTCTTCGGCCGTGGCCGTTCGCTCGGCTCGCTCGAACGCCAGCAGGATTCGCCGCCGGATCTCCGTGGCGTCTTCCACGGATTTCAAGCTCGGCGCAAGATGCTCCCAAGGATGACCGAAGTAGTTGTACTGCGACCCGAGCGCAACAATCAGGGCGTCGTAGGTCGTTTCGCCGTCGGCAAGCACGACGGTCCGGCGGGCGGGCTCGAAGGCCACAACGTTGGCCATGACCACTCGAACGTTGGCTTGACGTCGCAGCACTATTCGCAGGGGAGCACAAATGTTGGCCGGCGAGAGGGTGCCCGTGGCAACCTGGTAGAGCAACGGCTGAAAAACATGATGATTTCGACGGTCAATCAAGGTTACGTTGACAGCCGCTCGCTTCAGGGACTGGACGGCGGTGAGCCCGGCAAAGCCGCCGCCCACGACGACAACATGGCGCGGAGAATTTGGGGCGAGGCTCATGAAAGTTTTAAGGAGTCAAAGTGTCGGTGGATCGTGGTTGGCTGAGCGTCGTGTACGACGAGCGATAGAAGACCCACAGCACCCACCCATTGCCCGCTAGTATAAAGGCCGCGCCAACGATGCTGACGCGAGATCGTGTTCATGCTCGGATGGAATATCTGTGGCATGGCTCACATCAGGATACCGGGCATTGCAGTTTTTTGAAGGAAGCAGGAACCAAGCCGCGGGCGTCCGCAGCGGCCGTCTCGGCGACGTGCAAAGCGCGTTCCAGTTGCGCTGGATTCGTGGCGGGCGGGGTTCCGAGACTGCCCGGGCGGATTGAAACCTTGGTTAACACGCAGGCCGCGTTGGACTTGCGATGCGCCGGCGACGCTATACTGTCACAATCTTCGTCTTCAACCCGAGACAGCGATCGACAAACGACCGGGCGACACCGATTGGCGGCAAATACCAACGAAAGGGACATGGCATGGAGTTCCGCGAAATCATCTACGCGAAAGAAAACCAGATCGCAACCATTACGTTGAACCGTCCGGGAAAGCTCAACGCGTATTCCGAGGTGATGGTTCATGAAATCACCGCGGCACTGGCCGATGCTCGCGACGACGACCAGGTTCGCGCCGTCATCATCACGGGGGCCGGGCGCGGATTCTGCTCGGGCGGCGACATCTCCGCCGATTTTCAGTATCCGGCGCGCTACCGGGGCCACCGCTTGGAAGCCATGTTGGAAATGCGTGAAAACATGCACCAGCTCGTGATCCTGCTGCGGCGATTTGACAAGCCGACGGTCGCGGCAATCAACGGGGCGGCGGTAGCGGGCGGTCTGACCCTGGCGCTGTGCTGCGATTTTCGCATCGCGGCCCAAAGCGCGCGACTGGGGGACACGAGTTTGAAGTTCGCGCTCATTCCCGACGAGGGTGGGGCCTATTTGTTTCCCATGTACATGGGTTTGCACAACGCGCTAAAAATGTCTCTGTTCTCCGAAGTCTATCCGGCCGAGGAAGCAAAACAGTTGGGACTGGTCACCCAGGTCGTGCCCGACGCGGAGTTGATGAGCCGGGCGCGCCAGTGGGCCGAGCGACTGGCCGCCGGTCCGCCCATTGCCATCCGGGTCGCCAAGCGGATGATGTACAAGCAGCAGTCGATGAGCTTGGAAAATGCCCTGGAAGATGCGGCCATGGCCGTCATGCTCACGAACTATTGCGACGACGTGAAAGAAGGCACGGCGGCGTTTCACGAAAAGCGCAAGCCGCGCTTTCAAGGGCGCTAACGGAGCAAGCGTAGCGCCGGCCTGATGGTTCCGCTCGCTTACACCGACGGCCGGCGCGTCATGTATAGCGCACGCCGCGGTGCTCGGGCTCGAAGAAAGCCGGCAACAGCGCGTCAACTCGCAACAGACCGCCGCGAGTCAAGCTCACCTGGGTGTCATCGAATGTCAGATATGCGTCGTCGTGAAATTGCTGCCAAACGTCGCGCCACAGGTCGATGATGTCGACGGTGAACTTGGCGCGAAAGTAGTCCACGTCGAGCCGGCCGGTCTTGAGTTGCAAAATCACCTCTCGCACCAGCAGTTGGTGGGCGCTTGGCGTCATGCCCCGTGCCAACGGCAGCTCGCCACGCTCCAAACGGCCCACGTAGCCGGGCCAGTCCGGCTCGTTCTGGTAATGCACGCCCGAGGCATGACCGAAGCTGGCCACGCCCGTGGCCAACAGATCGGCGCCGTGCCACAAGTTGTCGCGGTAGCTGAAGTTGACCTTGTTCTTGTCCTTGACGAGCGTGTAGGCGCTGCTGACCGAATAGTCCGCGGCCACCAATTCGTCGAAGGCGTAGTCGACCCAGGCCCGCTTGGTCGGCCAATCGGCGACCGGCGACTCGACGTGGTTGCCCAACATGTCGCGTGAGTAGACGGTGTTGAACGGCAATTCCATCTGGTAGATGGTCACGCTGTCGGGCGCCAGCTCGACACAGCGCGCGATCGAATCCTTCCAGTTGTCCCACGATTCGCCGACCATGCCGGCGATGAGGTCGATGTTGACGTTGGGAAAATCAGCCGCGCGAATCCAATCCCACGACTTGTAGACTTCGCCCGAGAGGTGCGCCCGTCCGTTTTCTTCGAGCACGGCGTCGCCGAAGTTTTCGACGCCCAGGCTGAGCCGCGTGACGCCCAGCGCGCGCAGGGTGTCGATCTTGGGTTGCGAGAGCGTGCCCGGTTCGCACTCGAAGGTGACTTCTTCGGCCTCGGTCCAATCGATATTGGCCCGCAGCCGATCCACCAGCGACGTGAGCTGCTTGGGGCTCAGGAACGAAGGCGTGCCGCCGCCGAAGTACACGAAGCGAAAGGGGCGCTGGCCCATGATCTTCAAGCGGCTGACCAGCTCGATTTCGCGCGACAGCGCGGCGACGTACGTTTCGACGTCGCCCGCGTTCTTGTCGGTATACACCCGAAAGTAGCAGAACTTGCAGCGCTTGCGACAGAAGGGAATGTGCAGGTAGAGTCCCAGCGGGGCGGGCTCGGACATGTGCGGCGGGCAAACCGGCGGCGAGTCGAGCGCGGCGCGCACGTCGCCCAGCGCCGCGGCGGTCCATTGCGAAAACGGCGGGTAGTTCGAAATAAAGTAGCTGCCAACTTCGGTCTTGGTGGCTTCGACTGCCATTAATGTCTCTCGATTGCCAACGGATCTCCAATCGACTTCATCTTCACCGCGGCTTCTCGCCAAAACAATAGAGCGTGCCGTCGGTGTTCCCGATGACCAGGCGGCCGGCGGCAACGGCCGGCGAAGCGGCGAAATCGCCCCCCGCTTCATACTCCCAGACCTTCTTGCCGGTTTTCCAGTCCAACGCGTACAGCCGGCCGTCGGAACCGCCGACAAAAACTCGCGACCCCACCACGACCGGCGACGAATCGACTTTCGCCCGCGTCGAGAACTTCCACAGCTCGTGCCCGTCGTCAGGATCGAGCGCGTAGACCTGCTTGTCGCGGCCGCCGAAAATGACCGCCTGGCCCGTCAAGGCGGCCGAGGAGCGAAAAGGCATGTTGCGCGGCGAACGCATCGTCCACGTCGTTTTGGCCTCTTTCCAATCGATGCAATAGAAACTCGCCCCCTCGGTGCCGAAATACACATGCTTGCCGTGTGCCGCGGGCGTCGATCCGGTCGGAGCGTCGATCTCGACGGTGGCGACGGCCTCGCCCTTGGCCAAATCGATGATGTGCAGCTTCGCGTCGCAGCCGGCCAGGAACGCGCGCCCTTCGACCACGGTGGCAGAGCAGCGAATTTGATCGCCAATCGTGTATTTCCAGGCCAGCTTTCCGCTGGCTGCCTCGAGGCAATAGAGCGTGGCATCTTGCGAGCCGAAGAGGACTTTGTCCTCGAAAAAATTAGCACCCGAGTTGATTTCGCCGCTCGCCTCGGCGCCCCACAACGGTTTGCCCGTCGCCGCTTCGAAACAATAGAACTTGCCGTCGGTGTCCCCGGCGAACACGCGACCGTCGCGGACTGCCGCCGGAGCACTGAAACCCAGCTCCGTGTGAAATTTCCATTTCTCCCTGCCGTCGGCCAGCGACAGGGCATACAGATTGCCGTCCAGGCAGCCGGCAAACACCATGCCGTCGGCAATCACCGCCGTTGCTTCGAAACCATGCTCCTTGCCCGAAACCTTCCACAGCACTTCCAGCTTCTCGCCTAGCGGGCTTTCCGCCACGCCGTCGGAAAGCGCATCGCCACGGAAGACCGGCCACGAGCCCGTGGCCTGGTTTGTCGTGGCCGCCGCCTGGGACTCCGTTGAAGTTTGGGAAGTCGCCGGACGTGAGACGGACGTCGATTGGCCAGTGGTCGTCGCGCCGGCCTGGTACAAATCGATGGCTCGCCCGCACCCAATCGATACCGCCGCGAAAACGGCGAGCACAGCCACCGCGGCACGCCTTTCCATTTTGAAATCGGCTCGACGATTCATGGTTCGTTCGTCCCCGCGATGGTGAATAGGTCTACACGACCAGTGGAGCGTTGTTCATTCCCAAAGTAGGCAAGTCGCGAAGCACTTGCCGGCGAATTGCTCCGATTTTTTAGTGCTTTTATTCAAAATGCCGCTTCATAGAGCGCCAGCAGTTCTGTTTCTCCCACCCTACGCGGATTGAAGCTGCCGGTCCACTGCTTGGCCGCTTCGGCCGCCAGCTCGGGCAGCTTGGCCTGCTCGACGCCACGCTCGGCGAGCCGGCTGGCCAGGCCCGCCTCGCCGGCCAGCCGGGCCACGAAGCCGGCCAACCCCTCGAAGCCGCTGGCCGGATCCGGAAATCCGTTCGACCCGTTGGTTCCTTCAAGCAAGTCGCGATACCAATCGGCGTAGTGGACTCCGTTAAAGCGGATGACGTGCGGAAGCATCAATCCGATAGCCTCGCCGTGGACGATTTTGTAGCGCGTGGTCAGCGGGTTGGCCAAGGCGTGCGTGGCGCCCAGCATCGAGTTTTCGATCGCCAGCCCGGCAAAGCAGGCGCCTAGTTGCATCCCGGAACGAGCCTCCAAATCGCTCGGTTCCTTGAGCACGCGGGAGAAGTTTTCGCCCAGCAGCAACCACGCTTCACGGCTGAATGCCAAGGAGACGGGATTACGCACCTTGGTGACGTACGTTTCGAGTGCGTGGGCGATTGCATCGATGCCGGTCAACGCCGTCACGCGCGCCGGCTGCGTGGCCGTGAGCGTCGGATCAAGCAGCGCGATCCGGAACGACGCTTTTTTGTCGCCGCAAGCCATTTTGACGTGCGTTTTGGAGTCGGAGATCAGGGCGAACGATTGGGTTTCGCTTCCGGTGCCAGCCGTAGTGGGCACGGCGATCATCGGCAGCATGGGACGCGTGGCTTTGCCGACGCCCCAATAGTCGTGCATCCGCCCGCCATTGGAAACCAAGAAGTTGATGCCCTTGGCGCAGTCCATCGAGCTGCCGCCGCCCAAGCCGACGATCAATTCGGGATCGTGCCGTCGGGCGACCGCCAGGCCCGCCTCGACGTTGTCGGTCGTCGGATTCTCGGCGACTCCGTCGAACAGGTGTGCGGCGATACCGGCCTTGGCCAACGAATCCAGGCCGCGCTGGGTGTGTCCGGCCGCGACAATTCCCGGATCGCTGACTACCAGTGCGCGGCGCGCGCCCAGTTCGCCCGCCAAAGCCCCCAGCGACTCAATTTTTTCCGGGCCAAACACGATCCGGGTACGAGGCTGGTAGTCGAAAGGAATCATGCGGTGGACTCGGGCGGGCACTCAGGGCGGGACATTCGGTCTCGGTTCGGCGCGCCGGTGCAAGACACTCGTGCGCCGTGGCATGCGTCGCGCCGCCGGCGGTTCATGAGCAGCAGCGGCATATCTCAATCATACCAGTCCAAACAAGTCTACCTCGCCGCGGCGAGCCGTTCTTGGGGTAATTGATAAGCCCGAGCGCGGAACAAGAACTCGACGATGTTGCCTTCATGCGGTTGGAGCCAATCGAGCTTGATCGTGGGGATGGGCCCGATGTTCAGGCGGTCAATGTGCGTGGCATCGGTCAAGCTGCGCTGGAAGGCGGGGTTGTCCGTGATCGCGGTGCAAACCAAAGTCGGCCCGATCGAATCGAGCATCTTGTCTTGGGGACATTCGACAACGCTGGCGAACGGGAACATGTATTCGGCCTTGGCCAAGGTATTGTTCGGCGATTGGCAATGCACGATCACCGGCCGCAGGTAAGCGCAACGCTCCATTTCGACCAGCCGTGGACCATATTCGGAGGTCATGTCGCTCGCGCCGCTTTCTATCAGTCCCGCTTCGATCTGGTTCCAGATGGCCGCCGCGGCGCCCTGGATCGTAAATGCCGCCAGACCGGATTTTGGATCTTCGGGCGGCAGGACCGGCACCGGGCCCAAGCGCCTGGCCAGCGCCGCGGCGATTTCTTTCGTGTGACGCGAAGCCCAAATGCCCGAACAATTGATGCAGCCGCGGCCGCTATTGAGATAGATGCTGTCGGCCATCAGGTCGACGTACTTCTCCCAATCGTCGACCACGTCGTCGCCGAGCAGGATCTTGCTGAAGCCGGGGCCGTGTGCTTGGACCTTTGGATTTCCCTTGTAGCGTTCGACCGTGGCGGTGCCGCCAAAGATCATGCTGCGGTCGCAGTTGGCCAGCACGGCCGCGCCGACGTCGCCGCCGCCGGGATAGATGGAAATCGCTTCTTTCGGAATACCGGCTTCGGTGAAGGCGGCCGTCATGCGATACGGTGTCCACGGTTCCTGCGGTCCCGGCTTGAGCACCAGGCC
>JBGQHN010000188.1:0-8842 GCA_041497975.1 Planctomycetia bacterium
GCCCCCGCAGGTTGCCGGCCAACTGCAACATTTTTTGAGAGACTAGATAAGGCAGTATGAGACGTCGCTGCACGAGGGCGTCCCAGTCGGCCGGGTCCGCGCGGTCGAGCGTCTGGGGGTCGCGATGCGAGGTAAGAAACAGATGCATGATCGGCTGCCGCTGATACGCACGCTCGAACTCTGCCACGGCTTGTTCGGGCGAGCTCGACTCGTTCAAGCGGACCACGCTCGCGCCGCCGGCCGCCAGGCGTCGGTGCAAGGCATCGGCCAGTGGATTGTTTCCGTGGATCGCCGCTGCGCCCTTCCATTGTGGAAAATCGGGCGGCTGAGTCGCCCAGGGAGCCGAAACCATGCGGACTGAAAACCGCATGCTCTGGCCGTCCACGCTCAAGTCGCGCAGCGGATCATCACTTTCCAGTCGCGGCGCGGCCACGAGCGGCGCGATTGGGCGGTCGCTGACAGCCGGAACTGTCAGGAACGCCGCCAGCGGAATCCGCTCACGCACCGCGTCGCTTTGCAGCAGCAAATCGCCTTGGGCGGGATCGACGACGGCCACCAGGCGCAATGTTCCACCCGACGGCATTTCGCCAAGCGCCGTCAGCAGCGCGCCGGCGTCCCGCGGGGCGTGCGGCGCGGCCAGCCGCTCGCGCAGCCGGTCGAATCGTTCGACCGATGCCGGCGGCGCGGGCGACAGTGTCGCGGGCCGGACACTGTGATTGGTCGCGATCAGCGGATTGTCGGCGGCAAGCAAAGCGAAGGTGATGCCGTCGTGCTCGGCCGCCCACAATCGTTGCTCGCCCTGGTGGCTCAGACATGCCGTCCAAGCACCCGGCAAGCCCTCGCCCCGCAAGAGAACCTCGGTCCCCGCAATTGTGTCGCCGCGTTGCAAGACTTCGTCCACCGACAGCATCGCGCCATCCAGCGCGCCGTCGTTTGTCGCCGACGCGCTCTCAATCGCTCCGATCGAAGCGGCCAGGCCGTGCGAGTTCAGGCCCACGAGGCTGCCGACGATGCCGGCGAAGGTCACCGTGGCGCAGGCGTGACCCTCAGGCGGTTGGCGCACCTCGACGACCGGAACGAGAACCTCCGTGACCGCCGGCGGCAAGGACAACTCGGCCGCCAAGGCGTGCAATACGCCCCGGCGACGCGAGTGATGACAGACGATCGCCACCTGGGCCGAGTTGGCGGCCAGGTCGTTTTGCACGGCGAGATTCAATGCCGCCAGATTTCCCAGCGGTACCTCAACCGCGTCGGCCATGCCTCGCAACTCATCGAGCTGGAGGGGCGAAAAATAGGCCTCCGGGTTGCTCAGCGAGCCGCGCGGAATGGGAAGCTCGCCCCAATCACCGTCGGTCAGATCAGCGATTCGCTGCAGAACGCGCCGGATTTCAGTCTTTTTCTCGAGTCCGTGTCGGTGCCCCATTTCGTAGGGTGTGCCCGAGAGACGCAACACGTCAACTTGTGCCGAACCGCCATCTGTCGTCACGGCGGCGGTCACACCGGCGGCGCCGATTCCCACGGCGCGGGTCGCATCCGGAACCTGCTTGTCTTCACGCGGCGCCGGCGCGGTCGCAGGCTGAGGCGCGGCCGTCATCGCTGCCGCGTTCTGCGGCGCGGCGGCCAGAAAGTTCACGACGTGCCGCAGGGTCGGAAAATCGTCCAGCGTCAGGTTGTCGGTCGGCGTGACGTCAAAATACTGCTGCAGCTCGCCGAACATCTGCGCTTTCTTGATGCTGTCGATGCCCAGGTCGGCTTCCAGATCGACGTCCAGCTCGACGACCTCCGACGGATAGCCGGTCTGCTCGACGACAAAGTTGATCAGGAATTTCTCCAGCTCGGCGACATCGACCCCAGCCTTGGCGGCTGCTTCGCTGATTGGGGGTTCGACCGAAGCGACGGCCGACGCTGAGCGAGACACCGGCGCAGCCGCGCGGCTGACGACGGGTGCCGGCGCGGGTACGGCCGCTGAGAACGGCGCGGGTTTGGCAGCGAATGTCGATGCTGGCGCGGTCGTCGCAGCGGCAACCGGCGCGGGCCGCGGCGCGGCGGGTTTGCTCTCGCCGGCAGCGGTTTGGCGCATCTTTTCTCGCCGTCGCGCCGTTGCGTCGAAGTGCCAAACCTGTCCGCGCCGCATCGTTCCGGGCCCTTTGGCGGTGGGCGCCTTGGCCAGCGGTGGGCGCTGACGGTCCAGCGCTCCGCTGCACTCCAACAACGCTTGCACGCGCACAAGCTGTTCCACGCCTGGTCGCGCGGGATTGTCGCTGGCTATCCCGGCGAATTCATGCGCCGCGAGGATCCGGCGATTCAGTCGCGTCAGCGCTTGCTGTGGGCCGACTTCGACAAACACGCTGGGCGCCTGGCCCGCCAATTTGCGAACCAACTCCGCGTAGCGCACCGGAGTGGTCAGGTGGGCAACCAGGTTCGACCCGATTTCCCCAGGACCGCGAATCACGTCGTTCGTAGCGACGCTGTACGTTTCTATTTGCGGAGCATGAAACGTCTCGCGACTGAGATATTGCCGAAACAACTCGGCGGCATCTCGCATGAGCGGCGTATGGAACGGACAGGGCACGTTCAGCATCCGCGTCTCGAACAGGCTGGCTTGCAGCATGCGCTCCAGTTCCGCCAGCGCCGCGGCGCTTCCGCCGACCACGGTCTGGTCCGGTGCATTGTAATTGGCCACGTAAACCGTGGGCTCGATGGACGACGCCAGTTGCTCGATCACCTCGGGCGTCGCGGTGGTGGCCAGCATGGTCCCTTGCGCTGTCGGCGAAGCTGCGATGGCGTCGCATCTCAGCCGCGTGACCCGCACCGCCTGTTCCAGGTCCCAGACGTGGGCGGCAAGCAGCGCCGCGTATTCGCCATAGCTGTGTCCCGCCACCAGATCCGGCACGATGCCGCGCTCGGCAAGCGCGGCCGACAACAACGCATCGCCCAGCAGCATCGAGATCTGAGTTGTCCATACGTCTCTACCGAGCGGCGACGACGGTTCCCACGCCAGTTGGGCCCAGGTGGGGTAGCCCAATCGAGCCATCACGTCGTCGATCGCCTGCCGTTCGACTCTCGCCGCCGGCACCTCATCGACAACCTGCCGCAACATGCCGGTGTATTGCGAACCCTGACCGGGAAACAAAAACACGATGCGCGTCTCCGGCCGCGCTTGGCGGTGGAAGATGCCCTGCTGTTCGAGGACCGTTTGCGCCGCTGGGTTGTCCAGTTGCTTGATCGCCGTGGCCAGCCTGGCCGAGAGCGTGGTCGGGCCGTCGGCCACGATCGCCACGCGCCATAGATCGCTCGCAGCAAACTGCCGTCGGGTGGACGAGGTCCAAACTTGCGGGTCGTGTAAGGCCGCTTCGATCACCCTGCGCAAGCTCGCCGGATTCGCGGCGCCGAAGCGGCATGATTGGTATGACGCCGCGATTGTCGCGCTTTGGCCTTGCGCGGCGGACGCCGTTGGCTTGGGTGCGACCGTTTGAGCAACGCCCGCGGGCGCAGGCTGGGCCGCGGCCGTCGTCGCTGCCGCGTTCTGCGGCGCGGCCGCCAGAAAGGTCACGACGTGCCGCAGGGTCGGAAAATCGTCCAACGTCAGGTTGTCGGTCGGCGTGACGTCAAAATACTGCTGCAGCTCGCCGAACATCTGCGCTTTTTTGATGCTGTCGATCCCCAGGTCGGCCTCCAGATCGACGTCCAGCTCGACGACCTCCGGCGGATAGCCGGTCTGCTCGACGACAAAGTTGATCAGGAATTTCTCCAGCTCGGCAACATCAACACCAGCGGTGGCTGCCAATTCGCTGCTTGCGGGCTTGACCGAAGCGACGGCCGGCGCGACCGCCGCTGCGGGCATTGCCTGCGAGTCTGGCATTGACGATTGGACCGAAACTCGTTGAGGGTGTTCCAGCACGGCGTGATAGGCGAGCCCGTTGGAACAAGTGCCTACCGTGGCCAGGAGTCTGCCGTCGGCGTTCGCGCCGTCGATCGGGGTGCGCGTCGCGGGGATCCGCAGCAAGTTGGGGCGTCCGGTAACGGCCGCAGATGGCGTGTTGAGTCCCACGGTCGCTGGCAGTTCGCCGTGATTGAGTTCAAGAATGGCTTTCAAAAGCGAGACTAGCGACGAAGCACCAAGCGTGTTGCCAATCTGGCCGATGACCGAGCTGAGCAACAGCGGCCTCTGGCGGTTGCTGGCGCCGTGAATGTTGGACACCGCGCGCAATTGATCGGCGGTGGCGATCGGGCCGCCCAAAGCGTCCAGCTCCATGATTGCCACGTCCGAGGGCCCGGCCGCGGACCCGAACGACCTTTGCATCGCCAGTTCGAGCGCGCCGCCCCACGACGAACCGTCGTGCGCCGCCCCCAGGCCCCGCAACACGGCGTGTACGCGATCTCCGTCGGCTTCGGCGTCGGCCAGACGTTTCAACAGCAGGACCACGACTCCTTCGCCCGGCCAGAATCCTTGGGCACGGGCGTCCAGCGGCGAACGAGGCGCACCTTGCGCCAACATGCCACCGAGTGCGAGGCACTCGTAGACAATCCGTCCCAAGTGTCGCTGTCCGGCGGCACAAAGCATCAAGTCGCAGTCGCCCGAGGCGAGCATGTCGGCGCTGATCGAAAGTGCTGCCATTCCCGAAGCCTGGCCGGCATCGATCGCGGCCGCGCCGCCCATCAGGTTCCACGTCTTGCCGATGCGCGAAGCCAGCGAACTGGTGCTGAAGCTGCCAGTCTCGTCGAGTATCGCCGGCCAATGGGCCAGCAGCGACTCAGAAAACTCACTTCCGGCCTGCCGGGCTTGCGTCGGCTGGAAGCCGCGGCGCGCAAGTGCCTGCTCGACGTGGATTTCTAGCTCTGGCAGGCGCAGGCCGAACTCCAACTGGCTGGCGAAATCTCCCGCGAACTCGGTACCCACCACGACGCCCGTGTTCTCGCGGTTGAACGGCCGCTGGTGGTAGCCGGCGTCGGCGATGGCCTGGTCGGCCGCTTCCAGCAGCATGAACTGCAAAGGGTCGGCTTGCGCAACCTGCTTGGGAGGCACTTTGTGCCGCTTCCAATCGTACTGGAAATCGGTGACGAACCCACCAATCGCGTTGGCCAGGTTTAGCGACTGGGTGTCGCCGTTCAACGAGATTTCCGGCCGCCAGCGGTCGGCGGGCACGCGGACCATCGGGTCGCGCCCCGAGGCGAGCAATTGCCAGAACGCGTCGGGATTGGCCGCGCCGGGCAGCACGCAACCCAGGCCGATGACCGCGATCGGCACGTCCTCGGCCGGCGGCCGCGAGGGGACGGAACTTTTGCTCGCCAGCGCGCGACTCGATTCGACGAACTCGTCGAGGACGACGTGCATATTCAGGCCGCCGATGCCAAAGGCGTTGACGCCCGCGCGGCGCGGCTTGCCGTCGGCCCGCTTGGGCCAGGGCACGCTCGTCGTCGGCACGTACACTGGGGCCTTGTCCCAGTCGATGTTGGGGTTCAACCGGCGGATGTTGATGGCCGGAGGCACCGCCTCGTGGTGCATCGCCAGCACCGTTTTGATGATCCCCGCGATGCCGGCCGTCTCCAGCGTATGGCCGATGTTGGCTTTGACGCTGGTAATTGGAATGCGTTTACCGGGCGGAAAGTGCTGGGCGAGGATCTCGGTGAGCGTGTTCAATTCCGTCGCGTCGCCCAACTTGGTCGCGGTGGCATGCGCTTCCAAGTACTCCAACTCACTCATTTCCAGCCCGCCGCGATAGGCGCGCTCCATGGCCTTCAATTGTCCCTCTTTGCGCGGGGCCCACAGGCTCTTTCCCTTGCCGTCGGACGAAACACCCAAGCCACGCACCACTGCCCAAATCCGATCGCCGTCGGCCAACGCGCGATCGAGCGTCTTGAGCACCACCGCGCCGTAGCCTTCTCCGCAAACAAGCCCGTCGGCGTCGGCGTCGAACGGGCGGGTGCCCGTGGCGCTCATCGCCCGCGCGCTGGAGAACAGCACCAGCGTTTCGGCCTTGCAGTCCGACGCGCCGCCGACGATGGCCATGTCGACGTGACCCAATTGCAAGGCCCGTGCTCCAAGCAAGAGCGATTGCAGCGAGGAGGCACAGGCCGAGTTAATGGCCACGTAGGGTCCGTTGAGTCCGAAAGCCTTGCTGATGGTTCCGGCCACTTGGCTGACGGCCACGTTGGGCATCTCGGCCGTCGGCCGCGCCACACCCGCGCGCACGCGCGCGGCCAGCTCGGCGATCAGGGCCTCTTGCTCCTCGGCCGGCAGTTGCCGCACCAGCGGCACTTCGCGCAGAAACTGCGCCGCCTCTTCCACCCCACTGCCATATACGTACTGGCCGGCCAGCGAGCTGCCCTGCGCGTGGCCGATGTAAACGCCCGTGTTGCGAATCGGCAACTGGAACGGGTCGAGGCCCGCATTGCGCAGCGCTTCGGCCGCCACGTCGCACATCAACAGGTGGACGTTGTCCACCGACCGGGCCAGCTCTTCCGAAATCGGACAGCGCGCGCGATCGAACTGCCGGCTGGAAATAATCGCGCCCAATTTAGTGTAGGATTTGCCGCGCGCCCCGACCTGGTGATCGAAGTACGTCTCCTGGTCGAGTCGGTCGGGTGGCAACTCCACGACGGCGCTGCGTCCCTCGATCAGCAATCGCCAATATTGATCGAGATTTTCTGCACCGGGAAGACGGCAGGCCATCCCCACGATGGCCAATGGAATCTGGTACGGTGCGTGGCGCTCGACCATGTTCGTGCTTGACTCGGGTTTCTTGGGTTGTTGGGGGCGCCTCCTTGCTCTGACGTCGCGGCCGTGTTCCGTGGGCAAAATGCGTCAATAAGGTCCAAACGAAATTGCCACGCGCGAAAGTAAGCAATGCACCGAGGACCAGCGAACACGGCCTCTAAGCGCGCGGACCAGGTTTGACGGGTTAGTTCGTGGCATGACTTACCAGAGCACCGCCAATCTCGGCTGATACGACTTGCTCCAGGACTCTGATTAGTTCCTTCAGCCGGTCCCGCGCTCCCTGGACCACCAGGCGGCCCGAGTTAATCGACTCGGCGATGCTCATTTCGTTTTGCGCCAGCGCGCGGAATGTGGCGACACTCAGGTAGTAGTGGGCGGCGGCCGCCGAGGGAAGTCCCAAATCGGCGCGGACGCCGCGCTGCGCATCCACGTGCAACCGCCATTGCCCGCCTCCGGGCCCGTTGACTTGCAGCCCAATGGCGGGGCCATCGGCCGACGCGATCCGGTTCCGACCGGCGACGATCAGCCCCTTGAGGTGCCCGGCTACGTCGTAGTCGGGCGCCGAGTATTCGAAGCGGGGCTGGACGAAATTACGCTCGACCGCGTACTTAGAGACCCGCATCAGAACGTCATAGGTCAACTCAGGGCAGGGCAAGTGTGGCAGGGCAGCCAACGTGTTTGACAGATCGAATTTCGGATCGTCGCGCCAATGCGATTGGTAAATGAGCATATACTCGTAAAACATCGCCTCGACCGTCTGCAGCTCGGCCTCGGACATCGACGGTGCCGGCCGCTTGGCCATGTGCTGCTCAATCGTGTCGCGAATCACGCGCTGCGCATCGACGACGCGCACCGGCCGAGGCGACGCCAGGTGATAGGTCTTGTTGTGATGCTCGGGGTGCGTCACCAGGTGCACAATGGCCTTGGCCAGCCAGTCGACCGGCACAAGATTCTTGCCCTCGTCTCCCTTCAAGCCCAAGCGGGAATAGAACCGCTCGTTCATCTCGCGCACCGGGACGCGGCCGGCCATAGCGTGGGCCAGTTGTAGCGGCCAGTAAAACCCGTGAAAGTTGGTGACGTAGCCGGTCCGCGAGTCGCCTACCACGCTGGCGGGTCTGTAAACGGTGCGCTCCTCGAGAAAATCAGCGCCGCGAATCAGTTTTTCCGCCTCGAGTTTGCTTTGTTCGTAGACATTCCCCATCGTTTGGCCTAGGTCGACGTCCGACTCCAGGATCCGCCCTTCACGCAGCCCGCAGACATAGGCGGTCGAAACGTGATGGAAGCGCCCCAGGCCGGCCGACCGGCACAGCGCAAGCAGGTTGCGCGTTCCTTGGACGTTGCTCCGAAACGGCTCGCCGTGCCGATCCTCGCGAAAGGTCATACTCGCGGCACAGTGCAGGATGCAGTCGCAATTCTCGGCCAGCCACCGGCGCTCGTCCGCGTCGGGCACCACCTCGCCGTGCGTCAAGTCTCCCAAAATGGTCACCGGGCGCGGGAGTGCTCGGCCAACTTCCCGCTCCCAATGACTCATGATCGCGTCCAACGCCGACCGACCCTTGCCCGGCCTGACCATCACAGCGACTGGGACGCCGGCCGTCTGCAACTCATGCAGCAGGTACCGCCCGACAAGTCCGGTGGCACCCGTCAAGAATAGATACTTCATGGGATAGCGTTCTTTCGCTCGGCAGGCTGATAAAGAAGCGAACGGACGGAGCAGCAGTCGCTGTCAGTGCTGGCGTCAGATGCCAATGCGAATGTGATTCTACAAATTCGCTATAGGGTGTCAACATAGGTCGAATGCGCAACATATGCCGGCGACGGAGCACAACTCGACTCGCGCTGAGTGTAACGCGAACTAGCGCGGCTTGTGCGCTTTGCTGCGGCGTTTCAGATGCTGTTTTGTCGGAGGACTTGCAATTCATGTTGTTTGAATTGACGCAGCGCTCGCTGCGCGTTGATCAATGCTGTGAGAATTTGGAGAGAATAAATACTTTGCGATACATGCGTGGAATCGAGTGCGTTCAGTCGCGCGATTCGCCTCGCCCTCAACCAGTACTGCTTCTTGTACTCCGGAAAGGGGGGCGCCGACCATGCACTAGTCGATTTCGGCTCGTTGCGCTCTCA
>JBGQHN010000189.1:0-8836 GCA_041497975.1 Planctomycetia bacterium
AGCGAGGTGCCCGGGGCCGCCGATCTGCGGCTGCGGGCCGAAGCGCCGCTGGAAGGCAAGTTCAAGCTACTGCGCGACGGCGAAGTTGTTTTGGAGCAAACATCGCGGGCTATCGAGTTCAACGTCGACAAGCCCGGCAATTATCGCGTCGAAGTATGGCTGACGCTGGCCGGCGAGGCTCGACCCTGGATCCTCTCCAATCCGATTTACGTCCGCGCCCAATAAAAAAACGGGGGCTGATCGCTCGCCCGCGTGGATTGCGAAGCTTTTCAGCATTCGATCCTGAGCATCGCCCGCGATGTTGGTAGGCCAGTTTGAATCCTAGAATTTGTCACGATGGCACGCCGCTGGCAACAATTCCACGATACCACGAATGGTCCAAGTCTGTTTTAGGCCGAAAATCGCGCCTGGACCTTGGCCTAAGTCGGCTTTTTCGCCCACCGGGCCTGCGCCGCCTTGCGGGCGCTCTCGCTCAACTCGGCCTTCGTGAGCTTGGCCGCCCTGGCTGGTCCACCCTTCAAGCCGCCACGACGGCCTAAGCTGACCGCTGCCGGGTCTTTGGCCTTGTCAGCCTTCTTGGCTGGGCGCTTCTTCTTGGGCGTGCTGGTGCCCGTCGCCTGATCCACGATAGAGCGTGCGATGTGGTTGAAATCCTTGGCAGGCTTCTTGCGTGAGCGCTTGGGCATGGTCTAATTATGCCCTCCCACCTAAAGCTTGTCAAAGTAAGATTGTTCCATGCGTGGCCATCGCTTTGCGTTTACTCTCGTCGAATTGTTAGTCGTCATCGCCATTATTGGAATGCTTCTTGCGCTGCTACTGCCAGCCGTCCAAGCGGCCCGGGCCGCTGCACGACGCGCGGAGTGTCAGAACAACCTGAAGCAGATCGGGGTGGCTCTCCAGCACTTTCACGACGCGCACGGGAGATTCCCCCGCTATCGCCTCTGCCCGGCACCTTGGCAGGGAGGAGCGGACCAATACTGCGACCAGTTAACCTCGCCGACCACTGTGACCGGCCCAAATGAAGTCTGGTGGGCTCCCTATGACAATACCGTGGCGCCGGCCGCCATGCCTTCGGCAAACTTTGATCCGAGCCGGACTTTACTCTGGCCATTTCTCGAAGGAAACAAAGAAGTCTTTCGTTGCCCGGACGGGGTAGACAATACTGCCGGCAGTTCCACGTTCGGAAATTTCTTCCAGGTCGGATACGCAATGAATTACGTGACGGGTGGCCCCAGCGGCCAGAACGCGAAGAAGCTTACCAATGGAACTTCGCACGTAATGATCGCTTGGGATCACTCGCGAACGCCGGGTTGCGCCAACTCCCAGATTCCGGCACCGCGCGGCCCCTGGAAGCCGTATGCGGACGCCGCGGCCGACACCCATTATCCAGGCAGCCGGCACGCGGGCGTCTTTCACGCCCTGTATTGCGATGGGCACGTGGTTGGCGTTCAGCCCCAAGACTTAGAGGACTCAGTATTCTTCGCCCGCTGACATGGCGACAGAATCTTGATTTCAAACTGGCCCCCTGCCGCGATGTTGCGGGACTGGACCGGGCCCCTCGTATCGAGCTAGGATAAAAGGGTTAGGGCTGAAGAAGATGCGCACGAGCGACTATCGACGACAGCACGGAGGCGGATTTTGGGCGGCCAAAACCACCCTGGGATGAGGCCTGCATGGCGACCGAGCTGCAAAATCTCGTAGCGGAGCTCGAAGCGAACATCGGCCAGGTCGTGCTGGGCAAGTTCGACGTCGTCCGCTTGTGCGTCGTGGCTCTGTTGGCCGGTGACCATGTCTTGCTCGAGGACGTTCCCGGCGTCGGCAAGACCCTGATCGGCAAGGCGCTGGCCAAAAGCATTTCCGCCGCGTTTTGCCGCATCCAGTTCACGGCCGACCTGCTGCCCAGCGACATCACCGGCGGCAACGTGTTCAACCCGCAGACGGGCCAGTTTGTCTACACGCGCGGTCCGATTTTCGGCAACATCATCCTGGCCGACGAAATCAATCGCACGCCGCCGCGGACCCAAAGCGCCCTGCTCGAAGCCATGAGCGACGGACAGGTGAGCGTCGATGGCCAGAGCTATCCGCTGCCGCAGCCCTTCATGGTGATCGCCACGCAGAATCCTTTCGAGTTCGAGGGCACCTACCCGCTGCCCGAGAGCCAACTCGATCGTTTTCTGCTGCGCATTGCCGTGGGCTATCCCGAGCGGGATGACGAATTGCAGGTGCTCAGCAGCCACCGGGTTGGCCAACCGATCGATCGCTTGCGGTCGGTGCTCGACGCGTCGCAAATCGTGGCCCTGCAGCATGCCGTGCGACAGGTGGCGATGGACGAGAGCATCAACAGCTACCTGCTGGATATCGTCGATGCCACGCGGCGCTGCGAGGAGCTGCGCGTCGGGGTGAGCACGCGCGGGGCCCTGTGCCTGTATCGGGCCAGCCAGTCGCTGGCCATGATCGAAAACCGCGACTTCGTCATTCCCGACGATGTCAAGCGATTGGCCGTGCCCGTGCTGTCGCATCGCGTGATCGCCAAAGGATATTTGCAGGGCACGCATCGCCAGGCGCTCGAGACCTTGCTGACCCGCCTGGTCGAAGAAGTGCGCGCGCCGCGCTAACGTGGGCGCGAACAGGCGGCGGAAACCGACGAACCGTGACGCGGGGTTGAGCGATGGCTCGCCAACGGCAAATCAGGATTTGTCGCGAAGGGTTGATCTACAGCCTGGTCATGGTGGCCGCGTTGAGCGGCGCCGTCGGCCGACAGTTGAACCTGTTGATGCTGGTGGGCAGCTTGTTGGCCGGCCCGCTGTTGTTCGGCTTGGTTTACGGTCGGCTGGCTCTGCGCCGTCTGAAGGTCGAGCGGAAGCTACCGCCGCATCTGCATAGCGATCAGCGGCTGGTTGTGGACGTAAGCGTGAGCAACCTGCGTCGCTGGCTGGGAATTTGGGCGATCGAGGTCGAAGACCACGTCGGACGTGACGAAGCTCTCGAGGCGCCGGCGGCCGCCGGGGTTTTTTTCCCCCACATTGCCGCCCGCCAAACCACGCAGGTCTCGTACGCGGGACGGCTTCCGCGCCGCGGGCGGTATCAATTTGGTCCGTTTCGCGTCACGACGCGTTTCCCCCTGGGGCTGATTCGACATACGGTCGTCTTGAACGAAAGTGAAGTGCTGCTGGTGCGCCCGAAACTTGGCCGGCTGACGCGTGATTGGGCCCAGATTGCGCGGGAAAACGCGGTGGGTGGCCAACGCATGCAGCGGCGCGGATTGCTGGAGGCCGACTTTTACGGATTGCGCGATTGGCGCGCCGGCGACAGCCGTCGTTGGATTCACTGGCGAACTTCCGCCCGCCGCGGCTCGCTCGTGGTGCGGCAATTCGAGCAGCGCCGCAGCCAGGATTTGGCACTGCTGGTCGATCTTTGGCAGCCCTCCGATCCGAGCGAAAACGACTTGCAGCACGTGGAAACCGCGGTCAGCTTCGTGGCCACCGTGGTCGCCCAGGCCTGTCGCGAGACGGGACGCCAATTGGTCCTGGCATTGGCGGCGCAAGAGCCGCTGTATCGATCGGGCGCGGCTTCGCCGTTGTTCTTCGAGGAACAGATGGATGCCTTGTCCCTGGCGGCGGCGCACAATGAACCACGGTTTCCCAATTCGTTGGGCCGTGCGTTGTCGCTGGTGCCCCTGTCCATGTCAACTTTGATCGTCAGTACGCGGTCCATCGACTGGGCGGCCTTGCAGGCGGTGGCCATCCAGGGCGACGCTCCGCTGAGCGGCCGGCCGTTGCAAGTCCTGAACGTAGCCGGTCCGCAGTTCGCGCGGTACTTCCAGAATTGATCGTCGAAGAGGGATCGATGCAAAGCGTGTACATCGACTACCTGCTGCGAGCGACGATCTCTGCCGTGGTCCTGCTGGCCACGATGCTGTTGGGCATGGGCGAGCGCACGGCGACGCTGACGCTTGTGTCGCTGGGAATGGTCGTTGTTTCGGCCTACGTGTCCGATTTCAAGCGCTTGTTCCACCTCAGCCAGCGGATGGCCGACTGGACGGCGCTCGGCGTGGTTGCGGTTACGGCGGCCAACGCATTCCACGAGGATCGGCCGGGCCAATTGTTTGCGGTCGCCCACTTGCAATCCTATTTGCAATACGTGTTGCTGTTCCAACCCAAGACCACGCGGATTTACTGGCAGTTGGCGGTGTTGAGCCTGGGACAGGTGGCGATCGCCTCCACGCTTGTCCCCGGCATTGCTTTCGGGTTCCTGCTGTTGGCTTATCTATTTGCCGGAGTCGTCACGTTTGTGTTGCTCTTGTTGCGGGCCCAATCGCAGCGTTACGGTTCCGCGGATGGGACCGCGCCGGCTTCCGCGCTGCCACGGGCGGCCGTCGGCGCCCAACGATCGCCGCAAGCGCCCATGCTGATGGGCAATTCGGCGCGGGTCGAGCCGCGGGCGATTGTCGTGGGCGTCGTGGCCCAATCCGCCTTTCTCTGTGCCTTCGCGGTGGCCGTGGCCGCGGTGTTGTTCTTCGCCCTGCCGCGCTGGGACATTCCCAACCGGGAAGTGGCCACGACCGAACCGCTGCATTCGGTCGGCTTCTCCAAGAAAGTGACCCTGGGAGAATTGGGCGAAGTCGTGAATAACCCGGACCTGGTCATGCGGATCGAGTTCTTTCGGGGCCTGGAAACGCGCGCGTTCAAGCCGGCCGGCGAGCCCTTGTTCCGCGGAACGGTGGTCACGCGATACGAGCGCGGCGAGTGGACGCAAGCGGACCGCAAAAGCGTGGCGGCGTTGCAGGTCGAATTCAAGTCGCCGTTCGTTCGCCAGCGCGTCACCGCCGAGCCCTCGGACGTTGCGGAGCTGTCCTGCGTTTTTCCGGTGTTCGCCGTGCGTCCCGACTTTCGGCTGCGGCTCGACACCGCCGGCGATCAGTTGATCCGACAGGAGGATTACCGCGTTAAGCCCATCGAATTCGAAATCGGCACCAACGGCATGATCGACGATCGGCAGCGTACGATTCTTCCTTGCGACCAGCGGCTGCGCGACCGCGAAGTGCGGGAGTTGCTGCAAATCCCCCAGGCGGCCGCCGGACAAAACGACGCGTTTGCCGGCCTGCGGGCAACAGCCGCGCTGGCACTGGAAAGCAGCGGCATCGATCCATCGCAGCGCGTGGCCGCGACCCGCGCCATCAACGAGTACCTGAGCTCCTCGGGCCGATATCTTTACAGCATCGAGCGACAGCCGCGTGATCGCGCGATCGACCCGCTTGAAGATTTTGTCACCAGGCACCCCGTCGGGCACTGCGAATATTTTGCCGGAGCCCTGGTGATGATGCTCCGCAGCCAGGGCATTCCGGCCCGCATGGCGATCGGCTTCAAAGGCGGAGAATGGAACCCGCTGGGCATGTACTACCAGGTCCAGCAATTGCACGCGCACGCCTGGGTCGAGGTGTACTTGGGCAAGGACGACATCCCCCCGGGTGAGTTTTCCGACGACGAGATGCCGGCGGCCGCGTGGTTGGTGCTCGATCCGACTGCCGGTGCGCAGGAATCTGACTCCGCGGCCCAGGGGGAAAGCCTGCTGGCCAGGTTCCGCCATTATCTCGATTACACGCAAGTGCTGTGGATCAACTACGTCGCGGGGTTGAATTCGAAACGCCAGCGACAAGGCATCTACGACCCGTTGGCCCAGGGCGCTGAGGCCGCGGTCGAAAATGTCATCAGTCCCGAAGTCTGGCAAGAACGCGTGCGGATCGTGAACAACTCGCATTTGGGAACGTTCTGGCAGTGGTATCGGCGGCATTGGTTTAGCTGGCGCGGCGGGTTGGTGGCCGCCGGGTTCTCGCTGGTCGTCATCTTGCTCTACGTCTCGGCGCGGACTCTGATTCGCGCATTGCGGCGGCTCGGACTGGCCGGCGCAGCGCGCTTTGGCAATGAACCGCCCGTGCTGGAAATGTACCGTCGACTGGAAGCCGCCTTGGCTCGGCACGGCCTGACGCGGCATCCGGCTCAAACGGCCTACGAGTTCGCGCTGGCGGCCGGCGGCGAGCTGGCCGAACATATCGAGCACCGCCGCGTGGCGCACTTGCCCCGACGCATCGTCGACGTTTTCTACCGAGTCCGCTTTGGGGGCCGCACCCTGGACAACCTCGAAGCCGACGCGGTAGAACATGCGCTCGCCGAATTGGAGCGGACGCTGGCCGAGCCGCGCTGACAATTTTCTTGGAACTCGCCCGCCGCTCACGCGCCAGCGACCGCTGTTGGCCGGGCCGTGTCCTCATGCAGAATTAGCTCTTGGTTATGAAAATCGGTTTGGTGGGTTATCAAGGCTCGGGCAAGAGCGCGCTGTTCGAGTGGCTTACCGGCGTCAAACCCGATCCGGCGCTGGCACATGCCTCGCAAAGCGCGATGGCGGCCGTGCCCGATCCGCGGGTCGAGCCGTTGTGTGCCATCTACCACCCCAAGAAGGTCACGCTGGCGGCAATCGAGTTGGTGGACACCGCGGGCCTGAGCCGCTCGCATGAAGGCAACGCGGCCCGACTGGCCCAGATTCGCGAGGCCGGCTGCCTGGTGCTGGTCGTGGGCGCGTTCGAGCGATCGAGCAATCCGCTGGCCGACGTGGCCAGCTTCGCCGAGGATTTCCTGCTGGCCGACCTGGAGATTGTTTCCGGTCGGGTGGAACGGCTGCGCGAAAGCGTCAAGAAGCCGCGGCCGAATCGCGACGCGGAGTTGGCGGAGCTGGCCGCCTTGGAGCCGCTGCTTGGGGCCCTGGAATCCGGCACGGCGCTTGTCGATGCCGGCATGAACGACGAGCAGTTGAAAGTCACCCGCTCGTTCCGACTGCTGACCGAAAAGCCGAAGCTCGTGATCTTCAACGTTGCCGACGACGAAGCGGATGCCGACCGCTTTGTCCGGGAGCTGGCTGCCCGGCGGCTGCCCCTGGCCGCGATTTCCGTTCCGGTCGGCTTGGAGCTGGAACTGGCGCGGATGAGCGCCGCGGACCGCGCCGCGTTTCGCGAAGAGATGGGCATCGGTCACTTCGATCGCGACGCGCTGGTGCGCGCGCTGTTGGAAGCCTCGGGCCAGATGCTGTACTTCACGGCCGGCGAAAAGGAAGTCCGCACCTGGATGCTCCGCCAAGGAGGCACGGCCTTGGAAGCCGCCGCGAATATCCATACCGACCTGGCCCGCGGGTTTATTCGGGCCGAAGTCATGAGCTGCCCCGATTTGATCCGCCTGGGCAGCGAGCGAGAGATCAAGGCCCACGGCCTGCTGCGCCAAGAACCCAAAGACTACGTCATCCAAGATGGCGACATTCTCAATATTCGCTTCAGCGTGTAATGCTCGTGGCGCGGTGGTATGCTGCCGGGCTGAGCGCGTTTTTTTGAAAGGCCGCGCCCGTGGACGATGATCCAAATGCCGCCGTCGAGCGCCCATCCCGGCTGACCTACGCGCCGATTGTCACCGTCCAGCAGCACATTCTGCGCGAGCAGCGGCGGTTTGCCGGCGCTTCGGGCGAGTTTTCCTGGCTGCTCGGCGGAATCACCCTGGCCACCAAGCTGATCGAGTCCAAGGTTCGTCGGGCTGGACTGTCGGATATCTTGGGCGTCGCCGGCGAGGTGAACGTGCAAGGTGAGGTGCAGCAGAAGCTCGATGTGTATGCCAACGATATGCTGTTGCACGCGCTGAGCGTGCGCGACAGCGTGGCCATGATGGCCTCGGAGGAAAACGAGCGACCTCTGCTGGCCCACGGCGGCTCGCCGAGCGCCAAATACATCGTGGTCTTCGATCCGCTGGACGGTTCGTCGAATATCGACGTCAACGTGAGCGTCGGCACGACGTTTTCCATTCTCCGCCGCACGGCCGAGCGACTGGAAAGCCCGGTCCAAGCCGACGAGGTGCTGCAATGCGGCAGCCGCCAGGTTGCGGCCGGATACGTGGTCTACGGCCCCTCGACGATGCTGGTCTACAGCGCCGGCAACGGCGTGCACGGCTTTACGCTCGATCCGGCCGTGGGTGCCTACGTACTGAGCCATCCCGACATTCACATGCCCCGATCCGGCAAGTATTACTCGATGAACGAGGCCCACCTCGACCGTTGTCCGGCCGCTTTTCAAGAATTCGTTCGGCGTTTGCGGTCCGGCGCCCTGGGCCGCCGCTATGCTTCGCGCTATGTCGGATCGCTGATCGCCGACTTCCATCGCACGTTGCTCCGAGGCGGCGTATTCATGTATCCGCCCAATGACGAATTCCCGCAGGGCAAGCTGCGGCTGCTCTACGAGGCCGACCCGATCGCCTTCATTGCCGAACAAGCTGGCGGCCGCGCGACCGATGGCAGCCGGCGGATTCTGGACATTCAACCCGAAAGCATTCATCAACGTACGCCGCTCGTGGTGGGTGGTCACGACGAGATCGAGGCCCTGGAGGAAATCATGGCCGGGGGTTGAAACGGCATGGCGAGCAAGGCGCAAAATCTGCGCGCGGCCCGCTCGTATCTGGCGGCCATCGAACGGGGCGAAGCGGCCGAGGCGATCGGCGCGTTACTGCATGCCGACAGCGAAAAGGGCCGATTCGTGTTTCAAACCGTCTCGACGCGCGGTAATTTGGAGGAGTCGTCGGAGATCGTCCATCTTCCAATGACCGAGGAGCGTTGGCGATGAAAAAGAAAAAAGTCTTGCTGCTTGGCCTGTTGGCCGCGATCAGCGCGGGCCTGGCTTGGGCGCTTCTTCTCCCGCGCACCGACCCACAGTTGGCCAAAGTGGCGGAGCTGCAAACGAAAGTTTTTGACAGGCAGTCGAACTTGCCGCCGGAAGAGCGCCGCGAGGCGTTTGCCGAGTTGCGCCGGGAGG
>JBGQHN010000190.1:0-8729 GCA_041497975.1 Planctomycetia bacterium
CTGGCCACGCTGGGCGTGGCGTTGGCAATTTCCTTGTTCGCCGTGGGCGCCCCGTATGTCGACCGTTATCAAGACAGCCCTCCGCTGGCCCGGCTGATCGCGGAAAACACGCCGCCGGGCGAAACGTCGGCGATTGGCAGTTTTGGCTATTTTCGGCCGAGCTTTGTCTTCTACGCCGATCAGCCGGTCGAAAAGTTCCACGCGCCGGCTGAAGTGCCGTCTTTCTTCGCTGCTCGGCAGGGCAGCACGTTTGTCGTCACGACCGACGCCGAATTCGCTAAGCTGCGCGGCTCGCTGCCCAACGACGTGAGGGTGTTGGATAGCCGCCCACGATTTCTGCGGCATGGCCGGGTTCTGCTTTTGGGTCGCGCGGCGAGCGGTTCGGCGACGGCCTTGCGATCGGTCGACGACGGCGATTCGGCCGTTAAGTAGCACGGGGCCATCCCGTGTCATTGCCGAGCGATGCGGCGCAAGGCTGCGACAGGCTTGTTTTCGGCCGCCAGGCACCTGCTTAACTGCCACGGCTTCTTGATCTTGCGCCGTGCGTGTGGTAGGCTCACACCTGCTCTCGCACTCTTGCCACGTACCAGGCGCGGAGGCTCGTCGCTAGCCATGCTTCATATCAGCGGTCGGGGCCAGGCGCATACGTGCGATGGCATTTCGCGTCGTGATTTTTTGCAGGTTGGCAGCCTGGGCGCCATTGGGCTGTCGCTGCCCGAGCTTATGGCCGCCAAGGCCCAAGGCGCTGTGGCCAAAGATCATGATGAGCGGAGCGTCATCCTGATCTTCAACCTGGGAGCCCCCAGCCAGCTCGACACGTTCGACATGAAGCCCGACGCCCCGGCGGAAATTCGCGGGCCATTCAAGCCGATCAAGACCAACGTGCCGGGCATGGACATTTCGGAGATTCTGCCGCTGCATGCCCAGCATGCCGACAAGTTTTCGCTCGTGCGCAGTTGCTATCACACGGCCGCGGCCGTGCACGACACGGGCCACCAGATGATGCAAACCGGGCGGCTATTCACCGGCGGCATCAACACTCCGCACGCCGGATGTGCCCTGAGCTTTTTGCGGGGGCGCCGCGGCGATTTGCCGGCCAACGTGATTTTGCCCGAGCCAATGGGCCCCACCGGCGGCAATATGCCGCATGGCCAGGATGCCGGATTCTTGGGTAAAGCCCACGATCCCTTTGCGCTGATGGCCGATCCCTCGCAGCCGAACTTCAAGGTCCCCGACTTGCTGCCGCCGGCGGAAATCGGCGAGGCGCGGCTGGCGCGGCGTCGCAAGTTGCGCTCGATCGTCGACGAGACGGTCGACAACTTTGCCGCCAGTGACAATGCCAAGTTGCTGGACAGCAATTTCGAAGCTGCCTTCCGCATGATGACCAGCCCCCAGGCGCGCGAGGCCTTCGACCTGTCGAAAGAACCCAGCGAAGTCCGCGAGCGGTACGGCATGAACCGTTTTGGACAATGCTGTTTGCTGGCCCGAAGGTTGATCGCCTCGGGCGTGCGGTTCGTCACGGTCAACACGTTTCTGACGGTATTCAACGAAATCACTTGGGACATTCACGGCTCGAACCCGTTCACGTCGATCGAGGGCATGCGGAATATCGTGGCTCCCATGTACGACAAGGCGTATACCGCGTTGTTGGACGACCTGGCCCAACGCGGCATGCTGGCCAATACGCTGGTCTGCAACCTGGCCGAGTTCGGCCGCACTCCGCGCGTCAATCCGGCCGGCGGACGCGATCATTGGCCGCAATGCTGGACGGTCTACTTTGCCGGTGGCGGAGTGCAAGGGGGCCGCGTGGTCGGAGCCAGCGACCGCATTGGCGGCGTGCCGGCGGAACGCCCCGTCGACCCGCCCGAAATCGTGGCCACGATCTACCATAGCCTCGGACTCGATTTGGAGACGAAGCTGCCTGGCCCCCAAGGCCGGCCGTTCCCGCTGGTCGACACCGGCAAACACGAAATACGCGAACTGTTCTGATACCCGACTGCCGCGGCGCCGCGAGTTGCGCGGGCGCCCCTGCCATGCATCCCGCCTCGACCAAATTGCCTGCGACTCGATAGCGAAGTTCTTGGGCATTGCCCCGGCGCTGCTCGACCATTCGGAGTGAAACAACTGATGACTTCGCGACGGCTAGAGCGCTTATCACGCTTGCGTCTGGTTGCAATGTCCTCTCCCCTGGTGGGAGAGGACAGCGAGCAACTGCTCGCGGGTGAGGGGGCCCGCTACACGATTACGCGATGCGCCTTAGTTTGCTCGCTCTGTGTGCCGCTTGTCGCGCTGCTGCTGGGCGCGCACGCCGCCGTTGCCCAGGAATCGGTCCGGTTGATTCCCGCCGAGTTCACGTTGACGGGTCCCAAGGCGCGGCAATCGCTCGTGTTGGAGACGTTTTCGGGCTCGCTGGCGACCGGACCGATCGCGGACGGACTGCAGCTCGAGTCGAGCGATCCGGCGATCGTGAAGATCGAGGATGGCGTGGCCGTCCCGGTGGCCAACGGTAAAGCGACGATCACGGCCTCGGCCGGCGCTGCCAGCGCCAAGGCCGAGGTAACGGTCGTCAACGCGGACAAGCCGTTTTCGTGGAGTTTCCGCAATCACGTGGAATCGGTCCTCTCGAAATCCGGCTGCAATTCGGGCGCTTGCCACGGCGCGCTGGCCGGCAAAAAGGGTTTCAAATTATCGCTGGGCGCGTTCGACCCAATTTCCGATTATTCGTACATCACGCGCCAGGCCCGCTCGCGCCGGGTCGTGCTGAGCGATCCGGGCCGCAGCCTGGTATTGACCAAGCCCAGTGGTGCCGTGCCGCACAAGGGCGGATTGCGATTCAGCGTGGATTCGCCCGAGTACCGCGTGGTGGCCGAGTGGATCGCCGCGGGTGCCCCGGCGCCGCAAGAAAGCGATCCGCGGTTGGATGGCCTGGAAATTCTGCCGGCCGCGTCGGTCCTAAAACCCGGCGCGAAACAGCCGCTGATCGTGCGGGGCCATTTCAGCGACGGCCACACCGAAGACGTCACGCGGTGGGTGAAGTTCACGTCGACGAACGAATCGGTAGCCCAGGTCGGCGGCGCTGGACTGGTACAGGTGGTCGGTCACGGCGAAGCCGCCATCAAAGTCTGGTATTTGAGCTCCAACGCGATTGCGACGGTGAGCGTCGGATACGAGAAACCCGTTGCGGCCGACGCCTTTGCCGCGGCGCCGCGACGCAACTTCATCGACGAGCGCGTGCTCGCGAAGCTCGAAAACTTGAAATTGCCCCCGTCCCCGCCGGCCGGCGACGCCGAATTCTTGCGCCGCGCGACAATCGACACCATCGGCTTGCTGCCAACGGCGGACGAGACACGCGCTTTTCTGGCCGACGCGGCGCCGGACAAGCGCGACAAGCTCATCGACAGCCTGTTGTCTCGCAGCGAATTCGTCGACTATTGGGCGTACAGGTGGAGCGACCTGCTGCTGGTCAACAGCGAGCGGCTGCGCCCGGCGGCCATGTGGTCGTACTACCATTGGATTCGCAACAACGTGGCGGCCAATACTCCCTGGGACCGTTTCGCGCGCGATCTGGTGACCGCCACCGGCAGCACGCTGCAGAATGGAGCGGCCAACTTTTTCGTGCTGCATGGCGATCCTCCGGAACTGGCCGAAACGGTGTCGGTGGCCTTCCTGGGCATGTCCATCAATTGCGCCAAATGCCACAACCACCCGCTGGAAAAGTGGACGAACGATCAATATTACGGCATGGCCAATTTGTTTGCCCGCGTCCGCTCCAAGGAAGCCGAGGGCGAGGGCAATCGCATCGTCTATCCGGTGACTTCGGGCGAGTGGATTCAGCCGCGCACCGGCAAAGCGCAACCGCCCAGGCCGCTGGACGGCGACGCTCTGCCGTTTGAGTCCGAGGGGGACCGTCGCGTCCACCTGGCCAACTGGCTTACCTCGCCGGACAATCCGTACTTCAGCCGCGCGATCACCAACCGCGTGTGGGCCAACTTTTTCGGCCTCGGCCTGGTCGAGAACGTCGACGATCTGCGGCTCACGAATCCACCCAGCAACGCTCCGCTGTTTGACGCGGCGGCCAGGTATCTGGTCGATCACGGCTACGACGTAAAGGCCCTGATGCGGGCTATTCTGCAATCGGCGACCTATGCCCGATCGAGCCAGCCGCTGGCCGAGAACACGGCCGACCAGCGGTTCTATTCGCGCTATTATCCGCGCCGGATGATGGCCGAAGTATTGCTCGACGCGCTGTCGCAAGTCGCCGGCTCGCCTACCAAGTTCGGCGATTATGCCCCGGGCACGCGGGCCCTGCAGTTGCCGGATGCGAACGTGAACTCGTATTTTCTCAAAACTTTTGGCCGGCCGCTGCGCGCGATCACGTGCGAGTGCGAACGGTCTTCCGAGCCGAGCATGGTGCAGGTGCTGCACATCTCCAACGGCGACACGATCAACGAAAAGCTGTCCGCCAAAGGCAATCGGCTGGAACAATTGCTCGCGGCCAACTTGACCGATGAGCAGATCGTCGAAGAAGCGTACGTGTCGGCCTTGTCGCGGTTTCCCACCGACGGCGAAAAGTCAAAATTGGCGGCCGCGCTGGCCGCGGCGCCCCCGGCCGACCGGCGCGCGGCGGTCGAGGATCTGTATTGGAGCATCTTGAGCAGCAAGGAATTCCTGTTTAATCATTAGCCATCGGGGGCTGTCCCAATTTTGCGCAGTCCCCGGAGCAAAATGGGACTGTCCCCTTGTCCGAGCAGGTAGTCATCCATCAATTATGCGATTGATTTTCGCTTTAGCGATCGCGACCACCCTGCTGCCTTGGCCATCCACGGCGGCGGCCGACACGGCCGCGCCGCCCGACTACAACCAGCACGTGGCGCCGATCTTCAAGCAGTTTTGCACCGGCTGTCACAACGCCGCGGACAAGGAAGGCGAGCTGGTACTGGAGCGGTACGATTCCTTGTTATCTGGCGGACAAAACGGCGCAGTCATCGTGCCGGGCAAAGCGGACGAGAGCCGGCTGGTTCTCGTGCTGACGGGGAAAGCCAAGCCGGCCATGCCGCCCGAAGACAACGAAAAACCGTCAGACGCCCAGATCGCGACGCTCGTGGCCTGGATCAACGCCGGCGCCAAGGGTCCCGAGGGCGCGGAGCCCGACCCTACCCTGCTCGTGACGCCCAAGATCAAGCCCGCGGCTGACGTGCGCGAAGCCGTCACCAGCGTGGCCTTTGCTCCCGACGCCAAAAGTCTGGCCGTTGCCCGCTTGGGCACGGTCGACATCATGTCGCTGCCCGAGCGGTCGGTGGTGCGCACGCTGGGACCGCATCGCGGTCGCATCACCGCGGTGTCTTTTTCCAAGGATGGTGGCCAATTGCTGGCCGCCGCCGGTGAGCCGGGCCTGTTCGGCGAAGCCCGGCTGTGGAACCTCGCCGACGGCAAGCTGATCCAGACGTTCCTCGGCCATCAAGACAGCCTGTACGCGGCGGTCCTGTCGCCCGACGGCCGGCTGGTGGCCACTGCCGGCTACGACCAGCAAATCAAGCTGTGGGATACCGCCTCCGGCAAGCTTTTGCGCACGCTCGCCGGACACAACGACGCGGTGTTCGACCTGGCGTTTCGTCCCGACGGCAAGGTGCTGGCCAGCGCCAGCGGCGACCGCACGGTCAAGTTGTGGGATGTCGAAACGGGCGCGCGGCTCGATACCTTTGGCCAGCCGCTCAAGGAGCTTTACACCGTGGCGTTCAGTCCCGATGGCAAGCGGCTGGCGGCCGGCGGCGTCGACAATCGCATTCGCGTCTGGCAGATCAGCGCGGCGGCCAAGGAAAATACCAACCCGATCGTGTATTCGCGATTCGCGCATGAAGGCGCCGTGGTCAAGTTGGTCTATGCGGCCGACGGCAAGACCATCGTGTCGGCGGCCGAGGATCGTACGGTCAAGATTTGGGATGCCGAGACGCTCCGCGAGCGGCTGGAACTGGAGCGGCAAAGCGATTGGGCGCCGGCCCTGGCGATCAGTCCCGACGGCAAGTCGGTCTCGATCGGCCGGCTCGATGGAAGCCTGGCCTTCTATGACACGGCCACTGGAGCGCTCATACCCGCCCCTCCGCCTCCCAAGCCCGAGCTGGCCTCGCTCGCGCCGCGCGGGTTGTCGCTTGGCTCGCCGGGCCGAATCAAGTTGTTCGGCAAGCACCTGGCTCAGGTGACGGCGGTGAAGACCAGCCATGAAAAGCTTGCCGCGCGCTTGGTCGCGATAGAAAGCCCCACGCAGTTGGAGATCGAGCTGACGCCCGGCGCCGAACTGGCCCGCGGACGCTACGAGGTTTGGCTCGCCAGCCCTGCCGGCGAAAGCGGACGCGTGCCGCTCTATCTCGATGATCTGCCCCAAGCCTCCGAAACCGAACCCAACGGCGCGCTTGCGCAGGCAAACTCCGTGGCATTGCCCGCGGACGTCTGGGGAGTTCTGGCCGCCCAGGGTGACGTGGATCAGTTCTCGTTCGAGGCACGGGCCGGTCAGAAAATTGTCTTTGACGTGGCCGCCCAGAGCATCGGCTCGAAGGCGAATGTCATCGTCACGCTGTACGACGCTCGGGGACGCGTTTTGGCCGACAACAATGACTTCGGCGACAGCCACGATCCGCTAACTGCCTTCACTATCCCCGCCGACGGCCGCTACGCGGTCGTGGTCAGCGACCTGATGCTGGCCGGCAGCGAGGCACATTTTTATCGGCTCACGATGGGAGAGCTGGCCGTGGCGACGGGCGTGTTTCCGCTCAGCGTGCCGGCCAATCAAGAGACCGAGGTTGAAGTGACTGGATTCAACGTGCCGCCGGGCCTGAAAGTAAAAGTGCCAGGTGCTGCCGGCGGCGAAACGGGCGTGCCGCTCGATGCCGCGCGATTTCGCTGGCGTGGATCGCTCAAGGTAGCCGTGAGCAGCATGAGCGAATCGGTCGAGGCCGAGCCGAATGACACGCCGGCGCTGGCCACGCCGCTGGGCGTGCCGGCCGCGGTTGGCGGGCGCATCGCCAGCGCGGGCGACAACGATTACTTCCGCTTCGAGAGCAAGGCCGGCCAGACCTGGATCGTCGAAACCGAAGCGGCCACGCGCGGTTCGCCCGTCGACACGGTCGTCGAAGTGCTCGACGCCGAGGGCAAGCCGATCGAGCGCGTGCTGCTGCAGGCCGTGCGCGATGCGAACGTGACGTTCCGACCGATCGACGGCAACACGCGCGATTGCCGGTTGACGAATTGGGAAGAGATGCAGCTCAACCAGTTCGTGTACCTCAACGGCGAAGTCGTGAAACTGTTCCGCTCGCCGCGCGGTCCCGACTCGGGATTTTTGTTTTACGAAGGGGACGGCGGCAAGCGGCTGTGCTATTTCGATACCACGGCCACGGCCCACGCCGTCGAAGAACCGTGTTTCATCGTCGAGCCGTTCGCGCCCGGCACCAAGCTGGTTTCCAGCGGGTTGCCGGTCTTTCCGCTGGTTTACGCCAATGACGACGACAGCCAGCGGCGCGTCGGCACCGACTCGCGGCTGACCTTCACCGCCCCCCGCGACGGCGCATACGTGGTCCGCGTGCGCGACAGCCGCGGCGCCTTCGGCGATCGATACGCTTACCGCCTTGTGGTTCGCCCGCCGCAACCCAGCTTCGCCGTCAAGCTTCACGGCGCCACTCCGACCGTTGAGGCCGGCAGCGGCAAGAAGTTTAGCTTCTCGGTCGATCGCATCGACGGCTTTGATGGCGAGATCCAGATCGACATCGCCGGGCTGCCCGACGGCTTTCGCGCGTCGACGCCGGTCACGATCCAGGCCGGCCATCGCGAGGCCGAGGCCGTGCTGTGGGCCGCGCCCGACGCCCAGCAGCCCTCGGCCGAGGCGGTATCCAAGGTCACCTTCAAGGCCACGGCGATGGTCGATGGCACGCAAGTCGGCAAGAAGGTCAAAAATTTTGGCCAGATCACGCTCGGGCCGAAGCCCAAACTATTGGTCCATCTGGAGCCGGCCGAATTGGTCGTCGCGCCGGGCACGACCGTCACGGCGCTGCTCAAGGTCGAGCGCAACGGGCACGACGACCTGGTGACGTTTTCCGTCGAGAACCTGCCGCACGGCGTGATCGTGGACAACATTGGCCTAAGCGGCGTGCTCATGCCCAAGGGCGAAAGCGAGCGGCAGATTTTTATTACTGCCGACGCATGGGTGGACGACACAAGCCGTCAGTGCTTCGCCGTGGAAAACCAGGCGGGCAACCAATGCTCGTCACCGATCACCGTACACGTGCGACGCCCCAGCCCATTGGCCGACGCGGCGGCGAAGTAAACCGTCATAAGTTGCCAATGGTGTGTTGACGCGGCGCTCGAAGCACGCGATCAACCCAACGCACGCCAAAGTCGTTCACTGGGTGGCCCCGACAACTTGTTGTCGGGGTGCCGAAGGCACAAGAGGGTTATGTGTTTCGGCCAAATTTGACGCCCACGGTCTTGCGCGGCGCGCGAGTTCCCCGTTCGGCATGCGATCGGGCTAAGCAGTCGTCGCGGTCGCGGCAACCATTCGACCGTATACTCAGCGGCATTTCCTCGTATTGCTGCGCAACACCGACAACAAGTTGTCGGTGCCACCCTGCGCTGACCGCGAGAGCCACAGTTTCACCACGAAGAAACGACCATAATTTCCTGCCACGTACCGCAGCGGCAACACACTCTTAGGACACTAACCCGAGCCTCGTTCGCTTGACAGC
>JBGQHN010000191.1:0-8723 GCA_041497975.1 Planctomycetia bacterium
AGCACTCGGTCATGATCGAATACCTGATGCTCCAAGACGTCAACGACTCGCCGCGTGACGCCGAGGCTCTGGTCGAATATTTGGCCGGGATTCCCGTGCACGTCAACCTGATCCCGTACAACCCGATTGCCGAGGCCCCGCATTGGATCGGCAGCGATCCGGCGCGGCGCGCGACGTTTTCGGCGGCCTTGAAAGGGGCCGGCTTGAACGTGACGACCCGCTATTCGCTGGGCGCGGACATTTCGGCGGCCTGCGGCCAACTGGCGCGGCGGGAGAACCGCTGGCGAGCCCGAGAGCGGTTGCCGCGGGGATAATCGGCCGCAGGGCTCTGCAGTGTTTCACATTGGGTCTGGTCGGTGTGCCACGGTTGGCTTGTCCAACCGTGAGAATCGCCGTGAGTTTCGCGACAGCATGGCACTGCTGGACAAGCCAGCAGTGGCACCCAATTTGAAAAACTGAACAGCCCTGTAAACGGCCGTTGTTGTCTTTCCCGCCGCGCCGACGCGCGTTAAGGTACATGGAATCGCCACACGCGTGACCGTGGGGGCATGACAATCCATGTATGTGCGCCCCGGCGCTTCGCGAAAACTCCGGCTGACCGCTGCCGCCTCTGATGACAAGAACCGCTACTCTGAGAATTGTCCTGTGGGTCTGCGCGGTGATCGCCACGGGGCAATCCACCGCTGCCGCCGACACCAGTTCGCTCTCGGGAAGGTTGCTGTTGCTGGCCGCGGCCAGCACGACAGAAGCCGTCGACGACGCCCGCGCCGAATTTGGCAAGCTGCACCCGGGCGTCACTATCCGCGTGAGCTATGGCGCCAGCTCGACGTTGGCCCAGCAGATCGCAGCGGGAGCCGACGCCGATTTGTTCCTCTCGGCCAGCGGCCAGTGGGCCGAATTCCTGCAGGGGAAGCAACTCGTCGCGCGCGGGCGCGATCTCTTCGGCAATCGGTTAGTGATCGTCACGGCCGCCGACTCGAACATCGAAGTCAAGCAACCGGACGACTTGTTGCAACCGCGCTTTCGCCGGCTGGCCATGGCCGATCCGAAGTCGGTGCCGGCCGGCGTCTACGGCCGACAAGCGCTCGAGACATTGGGCCTGTGGAAGCAACTGGAAGCCAAGGTGGCCGCCGCGGCGGACGTGCGGCAGGCGCTCAATTTTGTCGACGTCGGCGCGGCCGAGGCGGGAATCGTGTATGCCACCGATGCCGCTACTGACAAGAAAGTGCGGACCGCGCTGGTGTTCGACGCGAAATTGCACGAGCCGATTCGTTATCCGTTGGTATTGCTGAAGCACGGCGCCGACCGCGCCGCGGCGGTCGCGTTGTATGATTTCCTCGGTTCGCCGGCGGCCGCCGCCATTTTCCGCCGGCATGGGTTCGTTGTGCCCGCCGCGCCTGATCGGCCCAAACCCTGAAACGAACTGCATGGAATTCTCGAATTGGGAAGCATGGTCGGCCGTGCGCTTGAGCTTTCAGGTGGGCCTGTGCGCGGTCCTGGCGAGCCTGCCGATCGCGATCGCGGTCGGCTACCTGCTGGCCCGCTGGCAATCTCGCGGCAAGTGGCTGTTGGAAGTGTTGGTCAACATGCCGCTCGTATTGCCGCCGGTCGTGACGGGCTATCTGCTGCTATTGGTCTTTGCCCCGCGGGGACCGCTGGGCGGCGCGCTGGACAATTGGTTCGGCGTGCGGATCGTCTTTAGTTGGCTCGGCGCCGCGATCGCGGCCGCGGTGATGAGCTTTCCGTTGATGGTCCGCGCCATTCGGCTGGCGTTTCAGGCCGTCGATCCACGGCTGGAGATGGCCGCCCGCAGCTTGGGCGCCGGCCCGGTCGACGCGTTTTTCAGCGTGGCCTTGCCCTTGGCGCGCAGCGGAATCCTGGCGGGCTGCGTGCTGGCGTTCGCCCGCAGTCTGGGAGAATTCGGGGCCACGATCATGGTGGCCGGCAACATCGTGGGCGAGACGCAGACCATTCCGCTGGCGATCTTCAGCCGTTGGGGCGCCGACGCCGAGGTCTGGCGGTTGGCGAGCGTTTCGATCGCCCTGGCCGCCGGGGCACTGTTGGCCAGCGAATGGCTGGAGCGGAGGCAAGCAACGCGTGAAACGACTTAGCTTTCAATGCGCGCACCGCTTTGCCGGCGGCTTCTCGCTCGACGCCGCCTTCGAAACGTCCGCGCAAGTCACGGCGCTGTTCGGCCCCTCCGGCAGCGGAAAAACGAGCGTGCTGTACATCATCGCCGGACTGCTGCGCCCGCAATCGGGCTCGATCACCCTGGGCGATCAGACCTGGCTCGACACGCGTCGCGCGGTGTATCGAAAGGCCGAACAGCGTCACGTGGGCTTCGTGTTTCAAGACCATTTGCTGTTCCCGCATCTGACCGTCGAACGCAATTTGACGTATGGCCACCGCCGCCGGCCCGGGCGCTTTGGCGCTATCGAGCCTCGCCGCGTGATCGAGGTTTTGGAGCTGGGCGATCTGATCGGCCGCTATCCGCGGAATCTGTCGGGGGGCGAAAAGCAGCGTGTGGCGTTGGGCCGTTCGCTGTTGAGCGGACCGGAGCTGTTGTTGATGGACGAGCCGCTGGCGGCGCTCGACGAGGGCCTTAAGGAGCGCATTCTGACCTATCTCGAGCGCGTCGTGGCCGAGTGGCACGTGCCGACGATCTATGTCAGCCACAACGCGGCCGAGGTGCGCCGGCTGGCCGAGCAAGTGATCGTCTTGGATCAAGGGCGCGTGAGCCAGTGCGGTTCGCCGGTGGAAGTTCTGCCGGCCAGCTATTCTTCCTTGTGAGCCTCGCCGGGGGTTGGCGGCTGGTTCGGCGGCGGCTGGGGCTTGATGAGTCCCTTCCTCTCATACTCCTCCACGCCCAACAGCTTGGGATCCTTCGAGTTCTCGCCTTCGATGGCCGGAATGGGCCGAAAGTCGAACCACTCGTTGTAGGGAATCTTGCCGCGCGGCGTGGGAGGCGCCACCACCGGGTTGCCAAACGAATTCATCCACAGATCGGAACCGTCGACCAGCTTCCCGTCGACAACGATCAGGTCGTACTTGACGCCGTAGTGCGGCTCACCGCGGACCATGTCCTTGCCGAACCGTCCGGTGTAAAGGTATATCAGTCCGCTGAGCTTGCCGGCGGAATCCGCAGGCCCAATCGGAACGTCGGCCACCCAGCGTTTTCCTTCTTCCAGCGATTCCAGCCGCGTGGGCTCCTTTTCCAGTTTTGTCGTCGTGGATTCCACGAACTCTTCGCTGAAAAAAACCGAGTCCATTAATTGCTTGGAAAACAGCAAGTCCGTCGTTCCCGGGGCGCGTTCGATTTCCACGCGCACGTACAAGCCACCGCTCGGCACCGGGTTATTCAATTCGAGCGGCGCGTGCTCTGAGTCGCAAAGGTTAACGCGAAAGATAGCCGTCAGGTAGTTTCCGTTGTTGAACAGTTCCGGATTCCGTTCACAGTTTCCTCGGTAATACGTGCCGGCGATTTGCTTGGGATGGTCGGGCCGGAAGGGCACCGGCGGCGAACCATAAATGGACTTGCTCCAACTGCTGCTGTACCGCGCCACCTGTAGCTGGGCCGCCGCCAGGTCGCTGGCCAGTCTTAATTCGTGCCCGCGCAAGATGCCCAGGACCGCGGCGGTCACCGACAACAACCAGACCAGCAACAGCTCGCGAGTTTTCATGCCGCCGGCGAACCGGCAGAACCCAGCGGCCTTGCCCGTCGTCCAACGCCGGCCGCTATGGTATGCCGCTTTCGCGCGGGCGAGCACGAGCAAGGCAATTTGCACCGCCAGGAATGCGTACAAGTACGGCTTGGCATGATTGAATTCGCTCTCGTAGCGCTCGGTTAGCTGTCCCAGCCAAAGGATCCAGTCGTGATAAAACGGTTGCGCGGGGCCTTGGTACGCCATCGGCGTGATGTCGGACCAGGGCGTCCCCTCGCTTACCCACTGGCGAATGTTTTTGATCTCGGCGGGCGAAAGGGGCGCCGCGTTTTTCGGCATGCGGTACGTGCGATCGCTCGATGAGACGCGCGCCAACAGCTCGTTGGTCTCGAGCGTAGCGCCCAGGATCGGCTTGCCCGAGTCTCCGCCCGCCTGCGCAAAAGCGGAGGTATCCAGCCGCAACCCGCCGCTGCGCTTCTCGGGTCCATGACATTTGATGCAATGCGTGACGAGGATGGGCCGGATGTCGACAAAGAAGTCGACTGGTCCGGCGTCGCTCGATGGAGCATCGGCAGACGGGGAAGATTTCTCGGCGGTGGCGGCCTGCTGGGACCCCTCAGCGGTCGCATCGTGTGGCGCCGCGGGCGTTTGTTCTGGAGCGCGCGCCGCGCATAACCCCGGCCCACAGCATATCGCCAGCCAGGCGAACCAAGCGATCGTCGTTCGCGGCCGGCGCGCTCGGTGGCAAGCCGCGCGGCCGGGCAAGCGCGGACAATGACGAGAATGGCGGTTCCGCTCGTGCATCAAGCGTTCGAGATCGGCGTTGGGGACAACAAGTCCGGTTCCGGCGGCAGGGCCAAGAGCTTCGCGGCGGCCCGTTGCGTTCCTTCTTCAAATATACGCGCCCGCGCGTGGCTTGTCGCGGCTTGGCGGAGCGACGGCGGACCGCTTATACTGGTCGCCGACACATACCGGCCATCCAGCTCGGAGATTTCGCCATGAAGTTTTGCGCCTGGGCCGTTTTTTCAGGGATGTTGCTGGCCGCGGCCGGCAACTCCAAAGACGCAGCCGTCCAGAAGGACCTGGAGAATTTCCAAGGCGTATGGACCGTCGAATCGATGCAGCTCAACGGCAAGCCGCTCCCTGAAGAGCGGCGCGCGAAAATCAAGCTCACCATCAAGGGCGAAAACTTCACGTTCGAAACCGGCAACGACAGCCACGAGGGACTCTATAAAATCGACCCCACCAAGGACCCCAAGGAGCTGAACATCGTCATCTCGCGCGGCGACGAAAAAGGCAAAGTCTATCGCGTGATCTACAAGTTCGAAGACGGAAAAATGATCCAATGCATGAGGCAGGACAACAAGAGCCGTCCCAGCCAGTTCACGGGCACGGCCGGCAGCGGCTGCGATTATGAGGTCTGGCAGCGGCAAAAATCGTAAGCTCTCGCGATTCGCCGGCCGCTCGTTGCCAGCCGTTGTCGCGCAGCGCGGGCCAGCGCAAGGGTCACGCGGCGCATGCAGCATCCACCTTCGCCAACCGCGACCGACTCCCCCGCTTCGCCGCCGAATTCACGCCTGCCGTGGAACGTGCGCCTGTTGGGCCTGGCCAGCCTGGTCAATGACATCGCCGGCGAAATGATCTTTCCGCTCATTCCGGCGTTCATCAAGCTGTTGGGCGCGGGAAGCTTCGCGCTGGGCGCCGTCGAAGGCGTCGCCGATACGACCGCGAGCATCGTCAAGCTCTGGTCGGGCGGGGTGTCGGACAGAACCGGCAAACGGAAAGTTTTCGTGGTCGCCGGCTACGCTTTGGCGGCTGTGTCACGCCCGCTGGTCGGTCTGGCCACCATGCCCTGGCAGGTGCTTGTGGTGCGCAGCACCGACCGGTTCGGCAAGGGCATTCGCGCGGCGCCGCGCGACGCGCTGGTCGCCGATTCCACCGATCCGGCCAACCGCGGACGCGCCTTCGGCTATACGCGGGCCATGGACCACCTGGGCGCCGCGATCGGCCCCGTGCTGGCTTTCGCGTTCTTGTCGATCTGGCCCGAGCAGTTGCGCGCCTTGTTTCTATTGGCCGCGATCCCGGGCCTGGCGGTGGTGCTGCTCGTGGCGTTCGGTTTGCGCGAACGGAAAATCGCGACCCCGGCCGGAAAGGAGTTTCGCCTTTCGCTCCAACCGTTCGATCGGAATTTTCGCATCTACCTGGTGGCCCTGACCGTGTTCACCTTGGGTAATTCCAGCGACGCGTTTTTGCTGTTGCGCGTCGGCGAACTGGGCGTGTCGAACAAAATGGTGCCGTTGTTGTGGTGCGCATTTCACGTGATCAAGAGCGCGGGCAGCATTTTTGCGGGCCGAGCGGTCGACCGCTTCGGTCCACGCCCACTGATTCTTGCCGGTTGGATTATTTACGCCGTGATCTACCTGGCATTTTCACAGGCCACGAGCGCCGCCGAAGGCTGGGGGTTCTTTTTGGCCTACGGGCTGTTTCACGCCCTGACCGAGCCGGCCGAACGCACGCTGGTGGCCAACCTGGTGCCGGGCGATCGCCAGGGACTCGCTTTCGGTTGGTTCAATTTTGCCATCGGCATGGCGGCCCTGCCATCGAGCCTGATCTTCGGGTGGATTTACCAGTCGTACAGCGCGCCGGCGGCGTTCGCTTGGAGCGCCGCGCTGGCCTTGCTCGCCGTGGCTCTACTGGCGGCGGTCGGACGAACGACCGGCTCCGCGTAGTCGGCACGTCTACCGGCGGCTGAATCCTATCGGATGGATTCAACACCCCCCAGATGCGGCGGATAAATATCGAAATGCGTTGGAGAACGCGGACGCATCAGCCGATTTACACCTAGGCGGCATAATAATCGACAGCTTGAGGTGCATTCGAACCCCCGCATTTCTAGAGGGTGTGTGGTACCACCCTGCCCACTGGGGCAATCCCGTACATGCTTGGGCGCTTCGGCGTCCGTGAGCCGCACAGCGTTGCTGCCCCGCGCCTGTGCGGCTCTTTTTGCGCGCGCGAGCAAGCGAAGACCTTGGGTCTTCAATTAGCGGCCGTATGAGGCGCGGCTAGTTGCCCGGCTTTGACGATGCCGCCTTGCAGAACGGCGATAAATCGGTCCCGCTGTTCGAGCAGCGAGATGTCGGCCAGCACGTCGCCGTCGACCACCAGCACGTCGGCCAGCTTGCCGGCCTCGAGCGTGCCGAATTGATCCTGGCAGCCCATGATTTCCGCGCCGGTTTTGGTTGCCGAGCGGATCGTTTCCAGCGGGCTGAAGCCGACGTGCTTGACAAAGAACGTGAGCTCCTTGGCATAGGTGCCGTGGGGGTTCCAGGCAAAGCCATAGTCGCCCCCCATGCCCAAGCGGCCGCCGGCTTTCAGGATCATGCGCGCGCTTTCGGCTCCCGCATCGAGCGTCTCCTGGTGAGCGTCGATCACTTTTTGCGGCATGTTGAACTCGGGTCCGTGCACGATGCTCGCGTGCTCGAATTGCAGCGCCGGGACGACCGGCGTGTCGCGCGCCAGCAGCATGTCGAGCGCTTCGCTGTCCATGAAAGTGCCGTGTTCGAGCGTATCGTAACCGGCGCGCAGCGCGTTCTTGATGCCGGCCGTGGCGCGGCAATGGCCGGTTACTTTCAAGCGATGATTGTGCGCTTCTTGCACCACGGCGTGCATCTCCTCGAATGTCATGCACAGCGTATGGTGATCGTTGGTGTCGGGCGCGGCGGCATCGCCTGTGGGATACGTCTTGACCCATTCGACGCCGTCCTTGACCAGTTTGCGCACCGCGCGGCGTCCTTCATCGGGTCCGTTGATCAACAGCACCAGCCCTTCCATGCCGATCTTGCGGAAGTCGGGGTTCCAATCCATCAAGCCTCCGACGCCGCAAATTTCGCGTCCGCTGGCGGCCAGCCTGGGTCCGACCAGCAGGTCTTCGTCGATCGCCCGCTTCATCCAATAGTCGATGTTGAACAAGCTGCCGCCGCTACGCGCCGCCGTGTAGCCGCAGCGCAGCGCCAAGGCGGCGTTGGTGGCCGCCAGCAGCGTGACGTATTCGACCGGATACTTGACGTCCAAGTCTTCCAGATTCGCGACGTTGAAATACGTTGGATGAAAGTGCGCCTCGACCAGGCCCGGCATGATCGTGCCGCCGCGGGCATCGATTTGCTCGGCCTGAGGGTCGGGCCGATCGGTGCCGGCGGCCGGACCAGCGTAGGCGATCCGCCCATCGCGAATCACTACGACCGCATCGCTCACCGCCGCGACGCCCGTGCCGTCGACCAACTGCGCATTGCGAATGATCGTCGTTCCCTGGGCCGTTTTCATCGTGTTTGTTTTCCGTTGCCAGCGCGCGGCGAAGCGTTCAGGATCGATGGGTCGATTTGTCCGTGCCCGCACGGCGAGCGGCTTGAGTTGCACCGCGCGCGGCCCGTCGTTATTCTGCAAACGAGCCGCGCTTAGCCACGCCAATCTAGGGAACCCCCGAGGACATGTCAAACTTCCAATCGCACCGGCCAGGCGCATGCCACGCCATCGGGTGGACCTTGCTGGCCGCCGCGCTTTGCGTCGTGGGGACGCGGGCTCATGGCGCGCCCGCCCCGGGCGTGGGCAACAGGAAAATCGTCCTCATCGCCGGCGACGTTCATCAAGGTCCCCTCGGGCATCCCCCCGGCACGCACGAATACGCCTTGAGCGCGCGGCTGCTCAAGCATGCCTTGGAGACATCGCCGAACGTGAAGGGCGCGAAGGCTGAAGTTCATCTGGGCGGATGGCCGCGCGATCCCAAGACGTTGGACGACGCCGACACGATCGTTGTCCTTTCCGACGGCGCCGATCGCAAACGCGAAGACCACCCCTTGTTGGTCGGCGATCGGCTGGCGGTGTTGAAAAAACAAATGAATCGCGGCTGCGGACTGGTCGCCATTCATTGGACCGTGTTCGTGCCCAAGGACCAGGGTGGCGATGAGTTCCTGGAATGGATCGGCGGCTATTTTGACTACGAGTCGGGCGACGCGCCCAGCAAGTGGTATTCCAAGATCCAGACCGCCGCGGCCTTGCCCCGTCCGG
>JBGQHN010000192.1:0-8652 GCA_041497975.1 Planctomycetia bacterium
CGAATAGACGTCCGTCGGGCCCCAGATATCGCCCTCCGCAATGCCGCGCAGGATCGGATGGCTCTTCATGTCGGGCGGGATAAGTCCGCGCGTGCTCTGCTTGACATGCTGGCCGTAATGATTGATCCAGGTTTCGCCCAGCACCTGGCGGCCGAAGCCGCCGTCCCACTCCTTGCTCTGCCAGCCGTAGCGGGCGAACGTCGTGCCGTCCTTCGGAGCGAAAGCGTGCGTCGCGGTCCGCATGCCGATCACCGGCCGGCCCGACTCGACGTAGTCGACAATGTGCCGCATCTGGTCGTCGGGCAACTCGCGGAAGCGGGTGAAGAGCACCAGCAGGTCGGCCGTGTCAAGCGCCTCCAAGCCGGGAATGTTGTCGCGCTGGTTGGGGTTGATCGTGCCATCCTTGCGATCGATGGCGAACAACACCGTGCAGCGAAAGCCGTGGCGAGCCGCGAGGATCTTGGCCAACTGCGGCAGCGCTTCCTCGGAGCGATATTCCTCGTCGCCGCTGACGAGCACGACGTGTTTTCCCTTGCCCGGCCCGTCGTTGCCTTCCAGAACAATCCAACGGTCATCGCCCCGCGCCCCGGGCGCCAGCACGACGATCGCGGCGAGTGTCGAGAGCAGGCTAAGTAAGAATGCGCGAGGATGCACGGCGAGAGCCTTTAAGCCGGTGGGCTGGAATACGAAAAGCGTGCTTTTGGGTGCCACTGCTGGCTTGTCCAGCAGTGCAATAAGCACGCGCGACAATCGCTCGATCACTTGGCCTGTTTCTTCGCCGTCCATTCACCGGTCGCCTGGCCGGCATAGTCGGCCTTGCCCTTCATCGTGTCCTTGTCGACCGTGCCGGTGTAGACGATCTTCGCGCCCTGGGCCTCGAACGAGAATTCAATCTCATTGCCCTTGAGCTTGCCCGTCACGTCGGCGTCGCCGAATTGCCCCTTATATTTGCCAGTCAGTTTGTCGCCGTCCTGCTTGAACGTGAAGACGGGTTTGCCTTGCTGGCCCGCGATATCAATTTGCACGTCCCAGGTTCCATTGACGTCGACTTTCTCATCCGCGGCGACGGCGATTGCGCCGGCCATGCAGGCGCCGACGAGCGAAAGTGCCACTGCAAGACTTGCGAGTTTCGTCATGATTGAATGTCTCCTTGTCTGAGGGACGCTGAAAGTCAACTTATTGCTCGCCCAGCACGTCGTTGAGCACTTCTTCGGATACGTAGATCGGCAACTGCGGATCGCAGGTGACGGCAACCGCGATGGCGTCGGACGGCCGGGAGTCGATCTCGATCAATTCTCCTTCGTGGCGCACGCGCAACTTGGCGAAGTAGGTGTGATCCTTGAGTTCGCTGATCACGACGTCTTGCAGCTCGGCCCCCAAGTTCTCAACGATGTTGACCAACAGGTCGTGAGTCAGCGGGCGGGGCGAGTGGTATTGCTTGACGCGGCGATCGATGCTGGTAGCCTCGAAAATGCCGATCAAAATCGGAAACGTGCGGTCACCGTCGACTTCCTTGAGATAGATCACTTGCTGATCGTTGATTTCGCTGATAATGATCCGCGATAACTCCATCTGGACCGGCATAAAGGCCCCCTGCGATTGACGAAAAGCATCGGCGCAATTGCGCGCACGTCCGATTATAAGTGCTCCGAACGGGCGGCGGCTAGAGGCGGCAAAAAGAATGCCGATGGTGCCCTGAAACCATGTGCGGTCGACCGGTGGGGTGTCAGTACCAGCCGCGTAAGAACCCGTCCCTTCCCCACTACTTCTGGCCCGATCGAAGAGAGTCAATCGTAGCCTGTGTCGAATCGTGGACAGTTTTTAGATGTGCCAGCGAGGCGCGTTCCTTTTCGATCACCTCGGTTGGGGCACGCTCGACGAAGTTCGTATTGGCGAGCTTTCGCTCTTTGTCAGCGATCCACTGTGCGAGGTTACTCAATTCTTTGCTTTTGCGAGCGATCTCAGCGGCAACGTCGATATATGCAGTCAAATCAACGAATACCTCGGCCCAGGGCAAGACAAACGTGGGGCCGCTTGGTGGACCCTGCACGTCCGGGCCCCACTCGACCACCCTCGCCCCCGTCATCGTTTCGAAATTGGGCCGCATCGACCTGAGCAATTCGGTTGCGGCGGCGTCCGATCGCACAGAGAAATGCACTATTTCCTTGGGGGGTATATTACGTTGACTCCGCACCTTTCGCAGTTCCTCCAACAACTCTTGAAAACGGGCAAAGCGGGCTTCAATCTGGGAGTCCTGCCGTGCCCGCTCGGTTTCGGGCCAGCGCGCGATCATGATGCTCTCGGCCGCCGGCTGGGCGTCGACCAGGCCGCGCTCGGGGGCCGCCTGGCCCAAGCGTTGCCAAACCTCCTCGGCAATGAACGGAATCATCGGGTGCAACAGTCGCAAGAGCGTGTCGAGCGTATGGGCCAACACGCGCTGCGCCACCGCGCGTGCCGATGCATCTTGCAGCCGCCCCTTGACCATTTCCACGTAAAAACTGCAGAACTCGTTCCAGGCGAAATCGTACAGCACCCGCGCCGCGTCGCCGTAGCGATAGCCGCCCAGGGCGTCGGTCGTTTGCGACGTCACGGTCGCCAGGCGGCTCAGGATCCAACGGTCCTCGACCGCTAATTCGTCGTCGGAGACCGCGCCGGCCGTGTATCCTTCCAGGTTCATCAAGGCGAACCGCGAGGCATTCCACAACTTGTTGCAAAAGTTCCGGCCCAGCTCGAACCGCTCGCTGACGACCGCCCCGCGCTGTAGCGCCAGGTCGGCGGGCTTCGTGGCCCACTGCGTCGAAAACGGCTGGCCGCACTTTTTGCACTCGATCCGCGCCAGCACTCGGTTCTTCTTCGTCTGTTCCAGGTGCGCGCCGCAGTGCGGGCACTCGAACTCGACGGGCATCCGCACGTCCTGCGTCTCGGTCGTCAGGTACGCCAGGCTGAAGCGGAGCGAATCGGCGCCAACGCTCTCGATCACATCTAGCGGATCGACGCCGTTGCCCTTGGATTTCGACATGCCCTCGCCGTAGCCGTCCAAAATTTTGGGGTGTATATACACTTCGCGAAACGGCACGTCGCCCACGTTGAACAGGCCGGTCAGTACCATCCGCGCGACCCACAGCGTGATGATGTCGCGATTAGTCACCAGCGTGCTGGTCGGATAGTAATAGCGCAGCTCGGGCGTATCGTCGGGCCAGCCCAATGTCGAGTGGGGCCACAGCGCGGAGCTGAACCAGGTATCCAGCACGTCGCCATCCTGCGTGATCTTGTGTCCCGGGATCGCGTCTTCGGCGAGATCGACTTCCCGGGCCGAGATCAACCAACCCTCGTCGCGTTCGTCGCGTTGCCAGACCACGTCGTCGCGGCCCGCAAAGGCCCGCTCCAGGTCGGCCCGGCTGGCGGTCGGCGCGTACCAGATCGCGATCCGATGTCCCCACCACAGTTGGCGGCTGACCGGCCAGTCGCGCTTCTCGCTGAGCCAATCCAGATATCCGCGGGCGTAGCGCGCGGGCACGATCTTGACCCGGCCGTCGCTTACCGCGTCCATCGCCGATTGGGCCAATTGACCCATTTTCACGAACCATTGGTCGGCCAGGTACGGCTCGATCGGCGTCTTCGATCGATCGGAATGCGCCAGCTCGATTTCGCGGTCTTCGACGGTTTCCAGCAGCCCAAGCTGTGTCAGATCGGCCACCACGCGCTCGCGCGCCGGAAGAATCTTCATTCCCTGGTACGGCCCGGCGTTCTCGTTGAGCGTGCCGTCGCGATTGAGGATGTTGATCATCGGCAGGTTTTGCCGCCGGGCGACGTCGTAGTCGTTCGGATCGTGAGCCGGCGTGATCTTGACGCAGCCGCTGCCCAGTTCGGGCCTGGCCCACTCGTCGGCCACGAGCGGAATCTCGCGGTTCAAAAGCGGCAGCCGCGCCTTGCGGCCCGCGCGGGCCATGTCGCGCAGTTGGATCAAGCGGGGCAGAAGATCGCGGCGACGCTTGGCCAGTTCGTCGAGCTCGGCGCGTACCGCGGGCTTGTCTTTTTCCGGCGCGACGGCCAGCTTTTGTGTCAACTCGGCTTCGGCCGCGGCCAGCGCCCCCTCGGGGTCCGGATGCACGGCCACGGCCGTGTCGCCGAGCATGGTTTCGGGCCGGGTCGTGGCGATCGAGACGAACTCGGGCTCGCCGGGCCGCGCTTCGACGATCGGATAGCGCAGATGCCAAAAGTGGCCCGCCACCGTTTCGTGAAACACTTCGTCGTCGCTGACGGCCGTTTGCAGGTGCGTGTCCCAGTTCACCAGCCGCTTCCCGCGGTAGATCAGCCCGGCCTTGAACAGGCCGAAGAACGTATGGCGCACCGCGCGCGTGCAACCCTCATCGAGCGTGAACCGCGTGCGCTGCCAGTCGCAACTGCAACCGAGTTGTTCGAGCTGGCCCAGAATCCGCGATTCATACTCGTCCTTCCAGGCCCAAATGCGCTTGACGAGCTCTTCGCGGCCCAAATCGTGCCGGGTTTTCTTTTCCTCTTCGAACAGGCGTCGCTCGACGACCGCCTGGGTGGCGATGCCGGCGTGATCGGTGCCGGGCATCCACAGGGTGTTGTATCCTTGCATCCGCCGCCAACGGATGAGAATGTCCTGCAGCGTGTTGTTCAGCGCATGCCCCAAGTGCAATGCGCCGGTCACATTCGGCGGCGGGATGACGATCGTGTACGGCGCGCGCGCGTCGGGCACGCTGTGGAAGTAGCCGCGCTCCTTCCAGAAAGGATACCAGCGGCTCTGGGCCTGCTCGTGATCGTATTGTTTAGGCAGCTCGTGCGCCGCCAATTCGGTAGCCATTTCAATTTCCCGAGAGTGGACAGTCGGCTCGCGCAAACTCATTCGCGGCGAATGGAATTTTAGCGTCGGCCCGGCCGATCCGACAGGCCGCTTGTACCGCGCGCCGTTTCAGGTTGCTATCTTGGCTGGCTTCGATTTGCCGCCGGCCGACTTCTTGCCCTCGTCCTTGAACAGCTTGTATTCGAAGCTATCGACCAGGGCAATCCAACTGGCTTCGATAATGTTCTCGCTGACGCCCACGGTGCCCCAGGCCTCCTCCTCGTCGCGGCTCTCGATGACCACGCGCACGCCCGCGGCAGTGCCGGCCTCGGAATTGATGACCCGTACCTTGTAATCGACAAGGTGCATCTTGGACAGGTTCGGAAAATCGCCGTTGAGCGCCTTGCGCAGGGCCGCGTCGAGCGCATTGACCGGGCCGTCGCCCTCGGCGACCTCGTGGCGCACCCGGCCGCCGACGCGCAGTTTGACCGTGGCTTCGGTGATCACGCCCGCGGTCGAATCGGCTTCGACGTTGACGCGGAAATTGAGGCGCTCGAAGTGTGGACGATAGGTGCCCGTGCACTTTTTCACCAACAGGTCGAACGACCCCTGGGCGGCCTCGAACTGATAGCCCTGGTTCTCCATTTCCACCACCCGGGCCAGGATCTTGTCCATCACTTTCGCGTCGTCGCCGACGTCGTGCCCGCTCACGGCGGCCTTGATGTTGGACCGCCCCGAGAGCTCGCTGACCAGGATGCGGCGTTCGTTGCCGACTCGCTCGGGCGCGATATGCTCATAGCTTTCCGCCGCCCGGGCGACGGCATGGACGTGCATCCCGCCCTTGTGCGCAAAGGCGCTTTGACCCACGAAAGGCTGGTTCGGCGGCAGTCTCAAATTAGCCGTCTCGTAGACGAATCGCGACAGTTCGGTCAGGTGTTCGATGGCCGATTCCTCGAGCACGCCAAAGCCGTGCTTCTTGACGGCCATGTTCGCGATCACGGAAATCAGATCGGCATTGCCGCAGCGTTCGCCCAGCCCGTTGATCGTGCCTTGCACTTGCACGGCGCCGGCATCGATCGAGGCCAGCGAATTGGCCACCGCCAGCTCACAATCATTGTGGCAGTGGATGCCGACGGGAACATTCAAGCCGGCGATGCAATCGCGGGTCAACTGCGCGATTTCTTCGGGCATGCTGCCGCCGTTGGTGTCGCACATCACGATCAGGCTCGCCCCGGCCTCGGCCGCCGTCCGCACCGTGGCCAGCGCGTATTCGGGGTCGAGTTTCCAGCCGTCGAAGAAATGCTCGGCGTCGTAAATCACGTCGCGGCCGCGCTCGCGCAAATGGCGGACGCTGTCGGCGATCATGGCCAGGTTTTCTTCGAGCGTCGCCCGCAACACTTGCGTGACGTGAAACGCGGACGTTTTTCCGACCAGGGTGATAACCTGGGTGTTCGCCTGCAACAGCGCCTTGATGCCGGGATCGTCTTCGGCGCGCACCGCGCGGCGGCGGGTCATGCCGAAGGCGCAGACCTTGACGTGCTCGAGTTTCAGGTTTGCGATCCGCTGGAAGTACTGGGCGTCTTTCTCGTTCGAAGCCGGGAAACCGCCCTCGACGTAATCGAAGCCCAGGCTGTCGAGCCGCTGGGTGATCAGCAGCTTGTCGTGCAGCGAGAAATTCACTCCTTCGCCTTGGCTCCCGTCGCGCAAGGTCGTGTCGTAGATTTGGATGCGGCGCATGGGCATGGATCCGAAAAAGGTTCGTGGCTATTGCCGGTGTTGGAAGGAAGCCAGGGGTTACCGCGACAGCGCGCGTGGTGCGTTTTCGGTGCAGTAATAAAATAAGCCCTGGGGCCTCGCGGCCTCAGGGCTTTCCATCAAGCGGTCGAAACCAGCTCGCCCTTACGGCCGCCTCTCGCGAATAATAATCACGCGGACCGCGCCGGCGGTCGCGTCTTCGCGGCAAAGGATGGTCGGGACGAACATGGTCAGTCTCAAATCAGTCCAATTTTACGAACGCTTTCAGCATAGGCGGGCCGTCGGCGGGTGTCAACTCGGGCCCTAGCGCCGGTTAAGCGGCTCGAACTCGATATCCCCGTGCTTGGGCAACTCGCTGGCAGCACTCGCGCGCTGCTTTGTCCGTTCGACGTAGGCCGCCACGGCGTTGAATTCTTCAGCCATTTCGTGCCAAAAGTCCGACTCGCGAAAGTGAACGGGCTCGACGTATTCGCCGGCGGCCATGGCCCTCAGCGAGCGCCTCAATCGATAGAGCGGACCGGCAACCCGGTTGCTGGTCACGAGCACGTCGATCAACAAAACCGGCAGCATGATCAACGAGGCGATCATGACGGTCCCGTGTTCCCGCCACAATTGATCGAAGCGGAAATACTCGAAGAACGACCGCGTTGGACCGGCCGCTGCGTCCCAGCACAGCAGCATCAGGCTGATGGTAATCACGCAAAAACACCAATAGCCGAAGGTCCGGATCAGCAAGGATCCTTGCAGCTTCGGATCCACCAGGAACCGTTTACGTGGCGTCAATCGCACGACATTACCCTCCATCGAGTGAATCGCCGGCCGAACACTTCAACGTCGCTTAAGCCGGCGTCTCTGGTCAAAAGTCTTGTTCGAAATATCGCGACCCCGGGGGGCCACCGCAGTTAGCTTTGTGTAATCGCGACCATTGCTTTTCGGCGCACGCTCCTCTAACTACCAAGCGAATTTGCCATATTCGTGAAGGTTGTGTTGGTATTGGAACCAAGCGTGCGAATCGCAGCCAGGCAGACCAACACAATCAACGCCAACATGACCGCATATTCGACCGCCGTGGGGCCGTCTTGCAATCCAACAAGACGCCGCAGACCTTTGACGAATCGTTTCATGAGATCCTCACATGCGATGCTAATTATTGGACGACTTCGGCAGGGAACGGCCCACGAGCGGCAATGACGAAAAACCATCGATTCGCGACATACTCCATCGGCTATTCACAGAAATCATAGGCCACAAAAGGGGGGCGTTTTCCACCTTCGGCATCCAGTTTATCCGAGGGAGCGCAAGTCGAAGTTCGCAACAACCCCGGAATCGTTAGAAAGCGACCACCTGGGCCGCAAAATTGGCATCACCGGCACGTTAGAACCGCTCGACGTCCAGTGGCCGCTCGCGCATGAATTGTTCGGCCTGCGTCCGAGTGAATACCGCGTCGGTGGCGCTGATCGAACGTACGCAACTAGCGCCGATCGCGCTGCCCCAGCGCAAACACCCCGTCAGATCCTCGCCCAGCAACAACCCCGTGATGAAGCCGGCATCAAAAGCATCGCCGGCACCTGTGCCGCCACGGTAGTCGACCCGGTGGGCGGCAACCCGCCGCCGCTCGCGCCCCGCCACCGCCACGCTCCCCCGATCGCCGCAGGTGATGACCACGGCGCCGGCCGCCAAGTCCGATAGGCGTTGGGCTTGTTCCGCCGGCTCGTCCAGGCCCGTCAGCACGGCCGCCTCGTCCTGATTTGGCAAGAACACGTCGGTCTCGGCCAATACCCCGGCCAACTTTTCCAGGCTGTCCTCGGGCCCGGGCATCACGATGTCCAGAACTGTCTTCACCCCCCAAGCCCGCGCCTGGCGAAACAGCGCCGCCAGCGGTTCGCCTTCCAGCGCGGGCATCAAGTGGTAGCCACCTACGTACAGCACCTTGGCGCGCTCGACCCGCGCAAGCGGAATGTCCGCGGCCCGCAGTCGGGCGTTTGCGCCGGGGGCGTGGATAAAGCGGCGGTCCTCGCCGCGGACGTTGATGATCAGCGTGCCGGACGTTTCCGCGTCGGGCAATTGGCGGACGCCGCTGACGTCGA
>JBGQHN010000193.1:0-8649 GCA_041497975.1 Planctomycetia bacterium
CGCGGCGAGGCCAGGGCGGAGTTGGGAAACTGGCCGCGGCGTGGTAATGGGATTTCGTGCAGCCGCGCGTTTTGCGGCGTGCCATCGTTGCGGAAGTAGTGCAAGAAGTGCTCGCTGGACGCCGAATCGCCCCCGCCAGCCGTCATCGGCATGCAACCGCTGACCAGGTCCAAGTCGCCGTCCCCATCCAGATCGGCCACGGCCGGCGCCGCGGCCCACTGGACGTCGAGCGGTTTGCCGTCGCTGGCTATCGGACCGGCCAACCGCAACATCGGCTTGCGGCCGGCGCCGGCCAGATTCTCGTAGAGATAAATCCGACCGGTGATAAATCCACCGGCCAGCAGATCCAGGTCGCCATCGTGGTCCCAGTCCGCCGTTTCGACCACCGGATAATAATCCAGTTTGTAGACCTCCGGACCTTCTGGCACGGGCTCGACGGGCAGCTCCAGCGCGCGGCCGTCGTCGGTCGTCACCAGGCCGGCATACTCGAAGCTCGGCTGCCCTTTAGCGCCCCGATTCCGATACCACAGCAAGCGGTTCCGCTCAGCGCCGACTAACAGGTCGACTCGCCCGTCGCCATCCCAGTCGACCGCGCACGGCGCCGAGCCCCAACCAACGTCCAGCGGCTTGCCATCGCTCCACACGAGTTGGCAATAGGGAAAATCGGGCTGCCCACGCCGTCCGCGGTTCGGATACCAGACCAACCCGCCGCGACTCGAGCCGACGATCAGGTCAAACAAACCATCCTCATCGAAATCGGATATGGCCACGCGGGAATGTATCAGTCCCGTCGAGGAGCTGCCCTGCGGCTCGCAGCGCTGTAAACCATCGCCCAAAAATCCGCGAGGCGGACTTGCCCGAGGCTCGCCGCTCTCAGGCAGCAAATCGAAATAAATCGCGTACCAGGCTGGCTGGTCGCTTTCCCGGTGCACAAAGGCCAGCCGACCGGCGCGCCAGTCGCCGAGACAGTCAAAGAAGTACCCCAGTCGAGTCCGCGCGACGTAAGTCAGCATACCGCCAGTGCCGCTGACATTGGCTTCAACCTCGGGGAACTCATAGGGAATCGCCGCGTCGTACCAACGGCAGGGAAGGTCATGTGGACTCTCGCCGAACGCATTGCGCGTCACCGCCAGCGGAGCGCCCGACCGGGGATCGTGGCGGATCACTTGCACGCCGGCCAGGTCGGCCTTGCGGTCCGGGGCCACGCCAGCAAGCAGTTTCCCGAAATCCAGCAGCACCTCGGCCGGACGCTCGTCGCCATCGCGGGCCCTGTCCGGAGAAGGATCGACCCGAACGATGATGCGCAGCGCTCCTTTGCCACTCCATGGCCACTGTGAAGCAAGCTGATCCGCTGCCGCAAAGCGTCCCTCAACCACGAGTACCGCGGCCAGCATGATGCAGCCAATAACGGCAGCTTGCGTGCGAGGATTTGCCCAGGGGCGTGTGACGCTTATCATTTTTCGGCACGACGAGAATGGAAGTGCATGGATCCGTCCCCGATGGGAAGCCGCCCTTTGTCCCGCAGAAACCGGGCCAACAGCTCGGCGGCCTTCGCGTGGCTGGCCGAATCGAATTGACGCCTGGACATTGGCGCACCGATTATCGCACGGTCGAATTCGTGACGCGCGCCGGTGCGCCGAACAACACCCGCGCGTCGTTCGTGTTGGAAAGCGGCACGTCCACGTTAAACAAGGCGTAGGGGACGGCAGCAGGGGGCTTCGGCAGCCGTCGTCGACGCGCCTTACCCACTCTTGATCCGGCTGTGCTTGGTGGTGGAACATACGTCGACGACCCGTCCGGTATCGGATAGCGCGACGTGAAACCGCTGCTGGCCCTCGATGCGATGCACCGAGAGGTGATAGGCCTCGTCGGTGACGGCCAGGTAAGGCCGCGCTTCGGGCGTGGCGGGTCGGCGGATCTTTCCCCACGATCCGTCGCCGAGATACAACACTCCCTTCGAATTCACGTGCCCGTCGAGGAGGGGGTGCGTGCGCTTATAGGCGTGGTCGTGGTGCTCGAAGACGGCGTCGACGTTGTAACGCTCGAACAACGGCGCCCACAACCGGCGGTTGTCGGCCCCGGTTCCCGACTCGGCTTCCTCGCCCGTAAAGGGCCGCACTGACGGATAAGCCGGCACGTGGTTGAAGGCGAACACGGTCGGCATGTCTTCGCGCTGTTTCAAGGTCCGCTCCAGCCAGGCTGTTTGCTCGCCCTTGATCGGCGTGGTGTGGTTGGTGTCGAGAAGCACGAGCGACAGGTAATCGCCGAAATCCAAGCACGCGAACCCGGTGTCGGTAAACAGTCCGTCGAAGATGGAATAGAAAAACGGCGCTTGCTTGCGAGTTTTCTCGTATCCACCGTCCACTTCGTGATTTCCCAGGCATCCCAAGAGCGGGATCAGTCGCTTGTGATCGTCGCGCAGGTCGCGGGAGTAGTCCTTGAGGAATTGCAGAAACACCTGCGGCGTTCGGCCGTTTTCATAGGCGATGTCTCCGCCGAGCACGACGAACATCGGCGCTTGCGCCGCCGCCACCCGATTACTCGCGATCGTGTGCGGCCCGACGCCCGCGTCGCCGCCGGACACAAAATGAATCGGGTTCGTGGCCTTGGCCGGCATCGTGCGAAAGTGTTGTTCGGCCGAGTCGAGACCGACGCGAAACACGTAGTCGCCGTCCGGCTCCAATCCAGTCAGCTCCGCGCGCAGAATCGAATGCTCGGTCATCGGGAACTGCCGGGCCGTGGCGGGCTGCTGGCGCCAGGCGCTGGCGCCCTTTTTGGCGTACCAAATCGGCCGCTGGGCGGCGTCGCTGGCGGCACCGATCCACTGCACGGTCATAGTCGTCGTGGGATCTCGCTGCCAAGTAAGAAAAAGCGCGGTCGGTTCGTACGTTGCTTCCTTGGCGAAAGCGGGCGACGCGCCCGGCTCGTCGCCGAAGATCGCATGCGCGTATCCGCCGGCCAGGACTAGCGATGTGGACTGCAGGAATCGTCTTCGATCGAAGTTAATCATGACACGCCCGCCATGGAAGAAATAAGTTCGTCGCCCACTCGGCACGCACTATTGTAACGACCGCGCGGGGAAAACGCATCCGTGTTTTGGAACGGACGCGAAATTACCTCCAGGCCTGTCTGGGGCACGCCGCTACAAGTGTCGTCCGATGGCCAGTTTCTCGAGCAGGTCGTCCTCCAGAACGACAGCCTCTCGCCTGCCGCCGGCCACGGCCAAAATAGCCCGGGCGCGCGGCGTGTTTGCGCTGGCCAGATGCGCGCACCAATCCACCTTCGTGCGGCCCTCGGGCTCACTGTCGGCGAAATCGCGCCACGAGGTTTGGTCGCCTGCTCCGGCCGCGGGGGTGCCAGTCGCAGCGGCCGATGGCGAGGCTGTCACGCTCAGCGCCGAGGCGACCCCGGCATTTTCACTCGCGCCATTGCCGATATCGCCGGCGTCTCCCTGCGGCGCCAACGGCGGATTGGCGAGATTGATGTACTTGAGCACGGTGGAAGAATTCGTAGAGTTGTTTCGGGAAATACCTTCATCGACGGCGTTGACAAGCGCATTGCGATTGAAGTCGTACAGGTTCGTGATCGGGATGTTGTTGCCCACGATCTGCGGATTGTTGCGCGCCCCGCCTTCGTCGATCGCGTTGACCGTCGAGTTGACGGCCGTATCGCCCAGACCGGTGTTTCCGATCGCATTGCCAAAGAAGAAAACGTCGCCCTGGCCCGCCGGGTAGCCGGCTTTTTGCGCCAGGCCCGTATTGGCGTTGGCCAGCGTGATCACTTCGAGCCATTGCTTCTGGATATCGCCATTGGCCCAGATGATCTCGACCCGGTCCGAACCGCTCACTCCCGCGCCAGCCCGCACCGAGACGCTTGCAGGCGCCGGAGCTGGGTCCCACGTGCTGGGCGAGTTGTTGTTGCCTATCCGAAACTCGAAGTCAGCGGCGGTGATCGAGCCGTGGGTTCCGGCAATGTCGATCATGACGCCGTTGATGCCCTTGGAATAGCTCGATACGTTGGCAAACGTCGCCGGGCCGGCGCCAATCGTTGCGTCGTAGATCTCCTGGGTCGTGCCGTCGGAATTCGACAATGCCTGCCAGGTGACATGGTTGCCGGAGATCTGCGGCATCGTGTCGTCCAGCGTATTGTCGGTCAGTTGGATGACCTCCTGTCCGTTCCAAAACATGATCTCATTGTCTGCACCGTCGTAACTTTGCCAGACGATGTTGTCGCCGTCGATTTTCGGAAACTGGTTGCGGATCCCGGTGGAAATCTGCCTGACGGAGACACCGTCGTAGAGGTAGATGTGGAAGTTGTTGAACGTGCCTCCCCACCACACGACGTTGTTGCCCGAGATCTGCGGATCGAAATCGGGAAACGCGTTGGTGGTAAGACGGATGGGTGCCCCGCCGTTGTACATATAGATCTCGCGGTCGTTGGACGTGCCGCCGGCAAATCCTTCCCACACGACGGTTGTCCCGGACACCTTGGGATCCTCCAGCGACGAAGAGGAGGTGGTGACGTCGACCGTGGGGTTCGCGCCGTCTTTCAGCTTGATGCTAACACTGGGCACGAGGCCGCTAACCCATACCGTGGCGTTGCCATCGGCATGTGGCGTGCGCTCAGACCCGGCAATATTGCTCAGGTTCGTGGTCGTGCCCGACTCCCAGGACATGACGTCGACTTCGGCGCCGGAGCCCTGTTGCCAGGCGATGCGGCTGCCCGACAGCGATGCGTTGCCGTCAAATACCGAGTTGGTCGTAACTTGAGTCTCGCTACCGTTGTAAAAGATGACTTCTTGCGTTGTTGCGTTGCCGCGCTCCCACACCATTCCCCCGCTCGACATTTTGGGAAACCGGTCGAGTACCGAGTTGGTCGTAAGCTGGGTCGTCGTGAAGCCGTCGTTGATGAAGATCTCTTCATCCGTGCCCCCGTCCGTGCCGCCGCGACCTTGCCAAACGACGTTGGTTCCAAATACTCGCGGCTCACTGTCGAACTGGTTGTTGTTGGTCAGGCGCCGGACCGTGAAGGCCGTATCCGGACGATAAGCGACCTTGTCGGTGGCGATGGCATTGTCGTCCAGCGAATTGATGGCCGGGTCGTTGCCATCGTACCGCACGGTGGCGCCACCGGTGCCCGATTGATTGTAAAACAGCTTGCGGGCAACGACCGTGGCCGGGTCGACGAGCGGGACGGCAATGATACCACTCGTTGAGCCGACGTCGCCGTCTTCAAGCCCAGGAGGCGTTGCCGTCAGCAAACGTCGCGTTTCCAAGGCTTCGATTTGCAAAGGCGATGCGAGAAGCGAACGATTCCACGCATGCCTCTCGTGGCTCTTTAGCGCCCGAATCCAACCAAGCCTCGTGGGTCGCTTCGACATGGCAATTCATTCCTGGAAGTGATTCGTGGGGGAAACGGCGCGCAAGCTTGCATCCGGTCGGGCACCTCGTGGCTCGCGCACCACCAAATCAGCGCGATGGCCCGGGGGGCCTTTGGACGGCGATTGCCAGCGCATACAAGCGAGAGGCAGGGGCATGAAGGCACGGCACTAATCTAACGGCGGCCCGTGCGGGACGTCAAGAAATTTTTCTAGCGATTCCCGATAGAAAATCGCGGGTCCGCGTCAATTCAAATCGCCGGCTGACGGCAAGGCTTTGCGTCCGGCACCAATAATCTCGACGTCGCCGCCTGGTCCGCAGCCGACCTTTCAGCCCACCGTGGCCAAAAGGTCAGCCGCGAAACTCAGCACAGCGAGCGACGACGCCTTCCGATTGTTGGTTGGAGTCCGACACTCATTCGTAGCCGTCAACCCACGGCGCCATCCAAGGCCGGGTCGCCCAGCGCGTTGGCCACGTCGGCCGTCGGTCGGGCAAGCGAGCGGAGTTTGACGCCGAAATTGATGAAGCCAACGTCCATGCCCCGCGTGATGGCGACGTCGCGCGGGTCGCGAGTGGTTTGTTTCATGTAGCTCGGCAGCGCCAGGCGGACCTGGTAGGTCTCAAGATCGATGTCGGTGAATTTGTAGCTTCCGTCGCGGCGCGTGACGGTCGAATCGACCAGATCGCCGTCCAAATCGAGCAATTGGACGGTGATGCCGCCCATTCCAAAGTCGTTCCGATCGCGCCGGCCGTTGCCGTTGGCGTCGAAGAACACCAAGCCACTGATCGACGTGCGGAAGAAGAATACGTTTTCCTGCAGGTTCGTCGTCGTCGAATTCATGCGAACGATGTCGGCCAGGCTTGTGGCTTGTACGGTCCGCAGCTCGGCAAAGTTCAAATCCCGCTGGTACCAGAAACGGTCGCCGTCGCGCAATCGCGTGAATTGATCGACCAGGATGCGATAGAACAACGGCCCGACGCTGGCGCCGCGCACGTGGTCCTCCGCCAGGCCGCCGACCCACAGGTCGACGTCGTTGACGTTGTCGGAGCCGTCCGCGTTAGTTCCATAGGCCTCGCGCAAGGCGTTTTGCGAGCCCACGTCCTGGGTGATGTCCGCGTAGCTTGTCACCGCGCGCAATCCGTACGCGACGCGCACGGCGTTGTAATCGGCAAGTCCATGGTCGCGGCCACGCTGTATGTTCAGCGACGCCAGATCAAGGCCGCCGGAGCCCGGCGCGCCAAACAAAAAGTTGCGCACTTCGTCCACGATATGGTTGTCCAGCTCCTGGGCCGTGTCCGAAGCCAGATACTTGAGAATCGGATCGATTCCCGTCTCTTGGAGTAACCCGGGATTGAAAAACGCGTCGCGGAGCTCCACTGCATCGTGTACTTCCCGACCTTGATTGTCGAGGAATTCGATGTCGGCGCCCAACAGGCTATGGCCCAGGCGGAAGGCGGCCGTGGAAAACTCATTGGCGATGCCCGGATTCACCCGCGGATTGTACCCGCGGTACGCCCGCAGAGCGCCCTCGCCCAGCAGGGCCGGCAAGAACTCGTTATACGTGATCGCCTGCATTTCGGCCGCCACGATGCGGCGCGCTTGCTGGTAGATCTGCTCGTCGGTCCAGGTCGGATGCTCGGCCGCGTATTTGGCGGCCAGCCGATTGTGCTCGCGCATGAAGAGCGTGTGGATCGCGGTCAGCTCCGTGTTTTCGTTGGCGCGGGCGTCGCCGGCCACAAAGAGCGATTCAGCCGGAAGGCCGATCGCGTTGTCGTTCGGCAGGCCCATCGTGTTGAACGGCAGCAAATTGCCGTCGCTCGATTTCAGTTTGCCTCCCTCGAAGGTGCGCAGCGCCGCGGCCCTTGCCCGATCCGATCCGTAGACCTGCGATGCGTCGATGAAAGCCGTGATCATGTTCAGCTGTTGCCGGGGATTGTCGGTCGACGTGCCGGTGGCCGAATCGTATATCGAGCGGCTCAAGCCGATGGTTTTTCCGCCCTCCGAGTGCGGATCGAACTGAGGATCGCCGACGGGAACTTCGACCGGCATCGCCTCGGTGGGACTGCCCGCGGTCGTCAGGTCGAGATCGTGATCCAAGAACTGCCCCCATACGTAAATGAACGCCGACAGGCCTCGCTCATTGGGCATTTCCCCGTCTTGCGCCACGACAATATTGCTGATCTCCCGAGGACTGATGCGATCGCTCCCGCCCGCGGTCCAGACACCGTCTCCATATTCGGCCGGCGCCATGCGCAGCAGTTGCGTTTCCGCGCTGCCCCAGTCGGGGTGGGCCAGGTTGTTGCCGCTTCCGTCGATCGACCGAAGATCGGCGGCCAGCAAGTTTCGTTGCTCCAACGGTTCCAACGCCGGCATTCGATTCTTGTGGAAGCTCGATCGGCCTGGTCCGTGCTGCAGTCGATGCGCGCAGTGGCGCTGCGCAAAAAGACGGGCGCTCATGGGATGCCTCTTCAAAAAAAAGAGTTGTTGCCGTTCCGGCGGCATGAGATGGGAAGCTCGTTGCGTAGCGGCTGATCTTGCTCCCTTCAGCACGATTGACTCGCGGGGAGCGAGTCGTTCGTTGAACCGAAAACCAGCGCTGCGAACGCGCGCTCATTATACCCCTGTCTAGGTTTTTTCAAGAAATCTCTCAGGTGGTTGACGTATGCCTCCATAGTGGCGGTCTGGGACCGCGCCGCGCCGAAAATTCTCCCCAAGTTGCCGGGCGCCGGCGCCGCGCCGGCGGCTGGGACTGAGCGACACCCCCTCACGGGTCAGGTAACCATGCGCCGCGTGCCTTGACAAAAAAACCGCCTGGCAAAACCTTCCAGCTCGACCATCTACCGCTCAAAAAATGCGCGCAATCGAGCGGTGGCCCGTCGGTGTCAGCGGGGATGTTGTCCGTTTGACCTCTGTACGCCACGCAGACTACCGTATATGTCTTGAAGTCGCGATGCCGGAGGATGCCGCGCGTCAACTCGGTCAGCCAAGGACGCGTCGTATCCATCTGCCGGTGAACAGTGTGCTCTTGCCGTTGCCTCTCACTCCGTTCGAGCGCTACTATCTGGCGGATGACTGCCCCGAATATCCGACGGCCTTTCCCATCGAGCTTTTGTTTTCCGGCCGCATGGACCGGGACACGTTTCTTGCCGCGTTCACCGACACGTTAGATCGCCACCCGCTCGTTTCCGCCCTGGTCGACGAGAGCACGCGCGTGCCGCAATGGATCGCCGGCGGCGTTAACCAACGGGCCGTGGATTGGGCCGACGAGTC
>JBGQHN010000194.1:0-8598 GCA_041497975.1 Planctomycetia bacterium
CGCCCCAGGCGAAGTACTGCAAAAACATCATGATCGACAACTGCCCGCGGATGCCCAGATCCATCGGCACGATGCCGACTTCGCCAGTCGGCGTGGCGATTTCGCTCATCGCCGGCTCGCCCGGCTTGTGCGTAGGCGTCGACATCGAGAGATATCTCCTGGCCTGGGATTGAACCGCCCACGGCCGCCGCGCGGCCTCAAGAGCCGCCATTCTAGTGGGCTTGCGAGCGGGAAGAAAGAACCCAATTCCCTCCGGTGCCAAACGGAATTACCGGCCTGTCACGGGCGGCACGGCGCGCAGTTGATATTGTGCCTGCCCGTTTGGCGGCGGTACGATCCCGCTGGCGTGGATGGCGCCCAAACCGCCTCCGTGGCGTTTCAAGACAGTCCCTGGGGACTCATCATGCACCTGCGCAGCAATTTCAAGTCGTTCTGCCGTCGTAAACTGAGGATCGGTCGCGCGCACCCAAACGCCTATGACCAGGATGGCCTGCGCACGGTGCACAACCATGAGTTCATGAACGATCCCGCGTTCGTCGCCGCCTACGATCGAGGCGTTCAAGCCGCCGGCGACTATCCATTGCACTGGCGCTGTCACGTGGGCCTGTGGGTCGCCGCCACGGCCGCCCGATTGAAGGGAAGCTTCGTCGAATGCGGCGTCAACTACGGTTTTCTCAGTTCGGCAATCATGAAATACCTGGACTGGAACTCGCGACAGATAACTTTTTATCTTTTCGATACGTTCGCGGGCCTCGACGGACGGTTCGTCTCCGACGAAGAGCAACGAGCCGGATCGATGGCCCGCAGCCGCCAGTGGCTCCAGTCCGGAAAATATGTCTCGGGCGTCGACAGCGTTCGACAGAATTTTTCCGAATGGAAGAACGTCGAGATCATCCAGGGCACGGTGCCCGAGTCGCTCGCTCGGGTAGAGATCGAGAGCGTGGCCTATTTGCACCTGGACATGAACTGCGCCCCGCCGGAAATTGCCGCCGCGGAATATTTTTGGCCCCGCATGACACCGGGGGCCATGATGCTCTTGGACGATTACGCCTATTCGGGCTACCGCCCACAGAAAGTTGCCATGGACCAGTTAGCCCGGCGCAAAGGAGTTCAGGTCCTGTCGCTGCCGACCGGGCAGGGGTTGGTCGTTCATCCGTAAGGCATGCCTTCCAAGTTCGTACCCGGAATCGAACTTCACGGTGCGCGCCGGGCGGTCGCTCTGGTCGTCAATCGAGCAGTTTTCAGTCCGCCGACTCCCCTCGGCGTCATCGGCATGCGATTTGCGTAACCACTGGCAGGAGTGCGAATACCCTGATAGACCCCGTGACCACCCTCGGGTGCTTCGAGTCACGAGTGGGACCGGTCCTCGTCATTGTGTTGGCGCTTGTTCGGATGGGGCGGCTATAACCGTGTCGTCCGCGCGCATTGGTCCGAATCGCACACCACGCGCACTGTCTGGTGCACCCGTTCGACCAGCGAAGCTAGCTGAGACGATCATTATTGTCGCCTCGTCGCGAGTCCCAGGTCACACATGAACTGGATTTACCCGGAATGGTTCATTGGGCACGTGATTTGCTTCCAAGGCTGAGGCCCGTTCAAAGGTTTTGATAAGGAGGTTGAGTTATGGTCAATACACAATCCCTGGCCGGGCAATGGAACGAAGTGCGCGGCAAGCTGAAGGAAAAGTGGGGCAAACTGTCGGATGACGATCTGCGGACGTTCAACGGCAACGTCGATCAATTGGTCGGGCGAATCCAACAGAAAACCGGCGAATCGCGCGAGGCGATCGAACGATTTTTGGCTGACCTCGAGGAAGAGGGGTCCAATTTGCTGGAGACGGCGCGGGAGCGCGTGCAGGATACCGCCGGCCAGGTCGCCGAGGGCGTCCGTCAAGGCTATGCCGAGGCCGAGCGAGTGGTGCAAGAGCGTCCGGGCCAGGCCTTGGCCATCGCGTTCGGCGTTGGGATGCTAATCGGCGCCGGCGTCACCATGTTGCTCCGCGAGCATGGCCGCGAGAGGACATATTCTCGAAGCCGCAACTCGACGGAACAATTTGGCCGGCACATGCTTGATGCGCTGGCCGGCATCTTGCCAGACGCGCTGACCAAGGGCCGTGGGTAGCCAGAGCGCCAAGCGCCGTGCGTTGCCTGGCATCGAAGACGCGGGGAGCATGACTTGGCAAGTTTGCAAGCGAGACAATCCATCATGGCAAGTGGCGAGTCACGCGACGATATCGAGCGGCAAATGGCTCTTTTGCGCGCGGCAATGCGGCAGGAAGCGCGCGATGTCGCCGAAAGTGCCCGCACGCTCGCCGATTGGCGGTATCATTTTCGAGGACATCCGTTCCTGTTTTGTGCCGCCGCGGCCGCACTAGGTTACCTGATCGTGCCAGGGCGCACGCGCGTGGGGCCGCGAACAAGCGGGCAGGGTGCCGTGCGAGCGCCCTTGAACGGGGCTGTCGGAGCTTCGTCTGGCAGTGATGTGCCCGCCGCCGGCCGACCGCTCGTCACGGCGGCGCTAGGTCTGGCGGCCAACTTCGCAGCCAAGCAAGCGGCGAGTTTCGTGGCACGCCGGGGGCAAGAGGCGCTGCGGCGTTATGCCCGATCCAGATCGAAGCACGACTCACCCGCTGAGGTCCTTGAGGGAGATTCCGTTGATTAGAGGTGCTCGCATCAAACGAAGTTTCGGGCAGCCGCCCCGGCAGGCAAGGCCGGCGGGAGGGCGGTGGTCCGCGCTGCGAACGCACGCGGAAGCTCTCATGATCGAGAATCCCAAGGCCAGCCTGGTCGCCGCGCTTGCGGCAGGAGCTGTCATCGGATGGTGCATCAAGAGACGTTAGACGAATCGCGGCGAGAAACTCCAGCAGAGGTTCTGGCCCACAAGAGCAGCGAGATCGTCGCCCAACTGGGCAGCATGGGCGACCTTCAGTTTCGGCTGCTGATCGCTGACCTGGCGGAATTGTGGACCGCGAGCAAGACGGCTCTGGTGGTTTATGTGGTGGCGCTGATCGTGTTTGCCGCGGCTGTGCCAGTCGCGCTGGCCGGCGCTGGATTGGGCCTGGCAAGCTTGTTGGAGATCAGCCCGGCCGCCGGACTGCTGCTGGCGGCATTGGCCGCCTTGCTGCTGGTGGCAGGCGTGATCGGACTGGGCGTTTGGCAGTTTCGACGTCGGCCTCCGGCCATGCGACGGTCGCGACGAGAATTGGTTGAGAACTTGCAGACCCTTAAGCAGATGCTCTCAAACTACTCGCGCACCGGCCCGGCCGAATGATTGGTCGTTTGTTATGGTGAATTGGAGTCCATTTCCAAGGAGAAAATAAAATGGCCGCAACCACAACGAGCCGCAATGCTCGCACAAAATCGCCCACGCAAGAGGCCGTGGAAAGCCCAAAGGAGATCACCAAGGATATCGTGGATTATGTAATGGCCTACGCCAAGGAGAATCCGGGGTACGCGGCGCTCATGTGTCTGGGCGTGGGGTTTATTTTGGGTTGGAAGATGAAGCCCTGGTAGCGCAACGCGGCGTCCGCTCACGGCTCGCGAGCAATCCGCACACTCGTCGCTTCATTCCAACACTCGGTGGTCGCGCAACCATCGCTCGATCAAGTCCGGATAGTCCTCCGCAGGACGTCCGAAGGGCAGCTTGGAATCCTTGGGCGCGGGCACGCTGATGGCGTGACTCGCGCCGGGGAATATCTTGACCGTGAAGTCTTTTTTGTGCTCGTCCCGGATGCGCTCCACAATCCGAGCGGCGTCGAGCGACGGGAAGTCGGCGTCGTTGTCGCCGTAGATCCAAAGAACCGGAACCCGAAGCGATGCGACAATCGGCTCGTGCTCGAGGTCCATCACCCGACGATACCATTGTCGCGAGGAATGCTCCGGCGGCGCCGCCACGAAGACGCCCAGCAGGCGGAACCAGGGCCGCGCGCGAATCGAATTCAACTTTTCCACCAGTTTGTCATAGTCCTTGCCAGTGCGGGTGACGTGATTGTTCAACTGATAGTAGGACAAGGCCTCCTCGACGTCGGCGTCGTCAAAACCATTGTGGCGCAAAAGGTATTCGACGTCCCAGTAACCTTCACGCTCGACGGTCACCGGCCCTCCCGAAATAACCACCAAATAGGCGAGCTGTGGATTTCGCGACGCCGCCATCGGTAGGATCCAACCCGCCTGGCTGTGACCCAACAGGCCCACGCGCGCCGGGTCGACGTCGTTCAGTTCCGACAGCGCGCGGGCGGCGGCGTTGGCGTCGTCGGCTAATTCCCAAAAGCCGACGTCCCGCCAGTTACCCGTCGACTCGCCGACCCCGCGCTTGCTGTACAGCAAACAAACGCAACCTCGCCGCGCGAGAAAGTCGGCCATGAACGGGTGGCCGACGTGCGCGACGTCGCCCGATCCCGGCACGATCACTACCGCCGGATGTCGGCCCGGTTTTCGGGGGCGATACAACTGGCCGGCAAGACGCACCTCGCCGCTGGCGACCGCAAGCGACTCAACCGTGTACGGACGCTCCAAGGGCTTGACGCGTTCGAGGCGCATCTCCAACCGCAGCCGCCCGGAAACAATCTCGCCCAGCAGCTTGTCGCCGGACAACTTGGCACTGATCGTGGCGGGCCGTTCGGTGGGGCCGTATTTCGCCGACACCGCGTCGCCAGTTGCCGAAATGCTCTGCAGCGGGGCATCGAGGATTCCATTGCGCGGGAAGCTGAACGTTCCCTTGAGCGACCCGCCCTCACGGCGGATGTCCAGCACCATCGGCAATTCCTCACCGTCCTTGGCTTCGACTCCTTCCCAGCGACCGACGACTTCGTCGCCACCGCGGACCAAATCCGCATCCATGCCCAGAATGAGTGTGATCCATGCCGAAAAACACAGAACCGCGCGCATCACGGCCCCCATCGAAAGGTTTTGGGAGAGACCAGCGGGAGATAGCGAGGATCTTAGCCGTCTATTCGCCGCCGCCCGACGCATCTTGGAGACTTGCCGCGAAATCCCGCGTTTGATACTACGGTTTTCCCGCCTTGCGGCCTTTGCCCCACACGGGCTGTCCAGGTTTCGCGCCGGTGTGCTCGCCATCGGCCAAGACCTGCGTGCCGTTGACAAAGACGTGCGACATGCCCGTTGCGTATTGGTGCGGTTCGGCGAACGTCGCGTGGTCTTGAACCTTGGCCGGGTCGAACACGACGACGTCGGCAAAATAGCCGGGCCGCAAAAAGCCTCGCTCGGCCAAGCCCAGGTTCTCGGCCGGCAAGCCGGTCAGTTTCTGAATCGCGGCTTCGATGGGAATGACTTTTTCATCGCGCACGTATTTGCCCAGCAGGCGCGCGACGTTGCCATAGCTCCGCGGGTGCGGTTGCGAGAGGAGAAAAGGACCCTCGGGCGCCAAGGAGGCCGCGTCCGAGCCGAAGCTGACCCACGGCAGGGCGATGTTGCGCTTGACGTCTTCTTCCTGCATCATGAAATACACCGTATCCACGCGGCTGTTGTCCTCGATCACCAGGTCCATGGCGGTCTCTTCCGGCGAGGTGTTGCGGCGCGCGGCGACCTCGGCCAACGTCTTGCCCGTCAGGTGCTTTAGCGCCGAATTCTTGAATCCCACCAGCAGCACGCGTTCGGGCGAGCCGGCTTCCACGAGCAGGTTTTCCCACTTATCGGTCTTGGTGCGCATTTCGTCGGCCACGCGTTTGCGCGTTTGGGGATCGCGCATGCGTGCGATCCATTTCGGCAGTCCACCTTCCTGCACCCAGGGGGGCATGGCGCCGTCCAAACCCGTCGATCCGGCCGTATATAGATACATGTCGGCGGTTATTCGCGTGCCGGCGGCGCGGGCCGCGTCGACCAGCTCGACGACCCGCTGGCGCTTGTGCCAGTTGTCTTTGCCGGCGGCCTTGAGGTGATAGATCTCGGCCGGCAGCCGGGCCTCGCGGGCAATTGCGATCAGTTCTTCGACGGCCTCGGTCAGCCGGTTGCCTTCGCTGCGAATGTGGGAGATGTACATGCCTTGGTACTCGGAGGCGACTTTGCACAGTTCGATCAACTCGCGGGTATTGGCATAGAAGGCCGGCGCGTAGATGAGCGAAGAGCCGACGCCCAGGGCCCCTTCCTGCATGGCCTGGCGAACCAACTGCCGCATTTGCTCCAGCTCGGACTCGCTGGCTTGCCGATCTTCGTAGCCCAAGACATGGATCCGCACGGTCGTGGCGCCGACGAACGAGGCCACGTTCGGAGAAACGCCGCGCGCGACCAGGTGTTCCAAGTACTCACCCAGCGTGGTCCAGGGAATGTCATATTTCACGTCGCCTTGGCCGTCGACCATTTCTTTTTTCATGCGCGCGTTAAGCGGTCCCATCGACCAGCCTTCGCCGAAGACCTCCAGCGTGACGCCCTGGCGAACGTCGCTCTGCGAGCGGCCGTCGGCCAACAGCGACGTCGTGGCCCAACTGAGCATGTTGATGAAGCCGGGCGCGACGGCCATTCCCTTGGCGTCGAGTTGCCGTTTCGCGCGGGCGGCGCTCAGATCGCCCACCGCCGCGATCCGCTGGCCGCTGATCGCCACGTCGGCCACAATCCCGCGACCGCCGCCGCCGTCGTAGACCGTGCCGCCGCGGATCACAAGGTCGTACGTCGGCGGCTCGTTTCCAGCCGCGCCAGGCGCGGCGCCTTCCGCGCAGTGTGCCGTCGTCGAACAGGCGCAGGCCAAGGCGAGCAGCAGCGCGCCGGCGCGATTCACCGCGCAAAACATGACAGGATCTCCCGCACTGTTTCGAGAACGAGCCCAACTGCCGGCGATACTATAGCAGACGTGCCGCGCCGTTTCACCCAAGCCGACGGGAAGCGAGCCCGACGGTGTGATTCGTGCGCTTCGCCAGAGCGAACACCGTTTGACTCAGGCGGCCGAGTCCGATCGGCGCCCGCCGCGATCGGCGGCCGTCGCTGCTTTGGGTCGCGATGCGTGATTGTCGGCTTTGAATCGAGCGTGCAGCGACTCCCAGTCGATCGACAGGCTCCCTCCGCTTGCCGCGTGCTGTTTGGCCCAACTCACCAGCAGCTCGAGGCAGGCGTGGTCGATGTAGTTCAGGCGCTCGAAATCGACATGCAGCTTCGCTCCGGGCGGCACTTCCTCCAGCCTGGCCGCCAGCACTGGCAACCGCAGAAACGTGGCCGCTCCGGACATCGATAACCTCGACTTCGATCGGCCATGGCCGCCGGGCGAATTGGAAAGCTCGACTTCCAGGTGTGAAAACGTCACTAACAATTTGACGGCCGAGAGAACCACGCCGGTCAATACGCCGATGAGCAGATCCGCGACCACGATCACCACGAGCGTGATCAGGAAGATGGCTGCTTCCGCGCGGTTCTGCCGCCACAACGCAAAGAATTCCTTGAAGTCGATCAATTTGAAGCCGGTGTACACGAGGATGCCGGCTAGCGCCGCAACGGGAATCATCCTCAAGAGCGGCGTCATGACGAGCACGAATAACAACAGCCACGCGCCATGCAGAATGGCCGATAGCCGCGTCTTGCCGCCCGCCTGCACGTTGGCGGCGCTGCGCACGATGACGCCGGTCATCGGTAGCGCGCCGGCCAGTCCGCACAGCATGTTGCCGAAGCCCTGCGCCGCCAGCTCCTTGTCGTACCGCGTACGCGGGCCGCCATGCATCCGATCGATGGCCGTGGCGCACAGCAGCGTTTCGGCGCTGGCAATCACGGCCATGATGATGCCCGCAGTCAACAATTCGCGCGCCGACACGTCCTCCAGAACGCTCCAGGACGGAAAGGTCAACCCATGAGTCAAATCGTCCGGAACTTCGACGTACAGCACCGGCAGCGCGAAACCCCATGCCACGACCGTGGCCGTCGACACGGCCAACAGCGGCGCGGGCACCAGCCGCAGAGACCCCCGCGCCACGAACCGCCACAGCACGATCACGGCGATCGAAAGCAGTCCGATTTTGGCCGCCCAATCGTGATTCTTCAGGTTTGCCAGCACGTCCGCGACCGCCGCGAGAGCGTCGGCCTGACTGCGCTTGACCGCGTCGAGCCGGCCCTCAGCGAGATCCTCTGCCGCAACGTGCATCGCCCGCTGCGCCTTGGCAGTTGCCTCGCCGAGTCGCCGGGCCCTCTCGCCGTTGGCCTGGACCACGCTCGACGCTTCGTACTTCCCGATTGCCACGCGCACATCCTCCAGCAGCGCTCGCTGCGCGGGCAAAAAATCGGCGAGGTGGTCCTGCTCCCATTCGTGAAGCGCCTCAGAACGGTGTCGCGTCACGATCCGCTCGACACCCCGTTCGATCTCGTCTTGTCGTTCGTGCAGCATGCCGAACTGTTGCAACAGTTCGATCCTGGCGCGCCTTGTGGACGACTCTTCCAGTGTGGGAAGTGGAAAACCTTTGATCAGGGTATCGGGAATCGAGACGATGTTCTGGATCCCGTTGTCGCGTGGCCGGTCGTCGACCATCACGTGCAACTGGCTGGAGAAGATCAATACGCCGATCCCCGACAGCATGCCGTGGACCACCGCCGGCGAAACGGCGCGAAACCACTGTCCCATGCGGAACAGGCCGGCCAGAAGCTGGAGAACGCCCGCGATTAACACGAC
>JBGQHN010000195.1:0-8566 GCA_041497975.1 Planctomycetia bacterium
CCGACGGTCGGGCCTTGCTGGCCGACGACATGCACCTGGGCATCCGCGTGCCGCATATTTGGTATCGCGCCAGCCTCGTTTGGCCGACCGGCGAGGATGGCGGCCAGCAGCGCGTCACCGGCGTCTCGCTTCCCGGCACGCCGGCGATCGTGGTGGGCAGCAACGGTCACGTCGCCTGGGCATTTACCAATAGCGAAGGCGATTGGGTCGACGTCGTGATCGTGGAAACCGATCCCAACGACCCCGATTCGTATCAAACGCCCGATGGCCCGCGCAAGTTTGAGCATTCCAAGGAGATCATCAAGGTCAAGAACGCTCCGGACGAGTCGCTTGACATCGTCTCTACCATTTGGGGTCCGGTCATGGACCACGATCACAAGGGCCGGCCTCGTGCCATTCGCTGGGTAGCGCACGACCAAGAGGGTGTCAACATGGCACTGATGCGGATGGAACTAGCCGGCACGCTCGAGGACGCGCTGCGGCTGGCGAATTTAAGCGGCTCGCCGGCACAGAACTTCGTGGTGGCCGACGAAGGCGGTCGCATTGCCTGGACGATTTTGGGTCGCATCCCGCGCCGCGTCGGTTTTGACGGCCGGCTGCCGGCCTCGTGGGCCGACGGTTCTCGCCGCTGGGACGGCTACCTGGCGCCCGAGGAGTATCCGCGTATCATCGATCCCGAGAGTGGCCGGCTGTGGACCGCCAATGCCCGAGTTGTCAGCGGCGAATTGCTCGACAAGCTGGGCGACGGCGGCTATGACCTGGGCGCGCGGGCGCAGCAGATTCGCGACGACTTGCTGGCGACCGAGAAGGCCACTGCGGCCGATATGCTGCGAGTTCAGCTCGACGATCGGGCCGTATTCCTGGAACGCTGGCAAAAACTGTTGCTCGCCACGCTTGCGTCCGAGGCCGACGCCGGGAATCCCGGCAGGACCGAACTGCGGAAGTTCGTCGAGAACTGGGGCGGGCGCGCGGCAATCGATTCGGTCGGATTCCGCGCCGTGCGTAAATTTCGGCACCTTCTGATTGCCCAGCTATCCGACGTGCTCGTGAATCCCTGCAAGAAGGTCGACGGAAGTTTTTCGATCGCCAAGCTGGACCGCACCGAGGGGCCGGTATGGCGGCTGGTGTCCGAGCGGCCCGAGCATTTGATCGATCCGCGCTACAAGAGTTGGGACGCTTTGTTGTTGGCGGCCGCCGACCAGGTGGTGGCAGATGCTGCCGATCACGGCGCCACTTTGGCCGATTACACCTGGGGCAAGCACAACACGACCAGGATTCAGCATCCGCTTAGTCTCGCCCTGCCGCTCTTGTCGCGGTGGTTGGACATGCCCGCTCAGGCCTTGGCCGGCGACTCGGAAAACATGCCGCGGATCCAAGCGCCCGCCATGGGGGCCTCGCAACGACTGGCCGTGTCACCCGGCCGTGAAAGCGAGGGCTACTTTCACATGCCGGGTGGCCAATCCGGGCACCCGTTGTCGCCCCACTACGGCGATGCCCACGAGGCCTGGGCGCAGGGAAAGCCGACCGGATTCTTGCCGGGCCCCGCCGTCCACAAGCTCGTGCTCAAGCCGGCCGGCTGAAGCCGCATGGTGTGCGGCGACGAATCGAAGCGCAACAAACTCGACACAGCAAGAGGGCATGAGAACTCGGCGATGTCCCACGAATGGTCGAACTGGTCGGGCTCGGTCACCTGTCGGCCCCGGCAGTTGCTCGCTCCGGCCAGCGACGAGGAAGTCGTTGCCATTGTGAGCCGCGCGTCGGCCGCCGGACAGGTCGTGCGCGTGACGGGCACGGGCCACTCGTTCACGCCCCTGTGCGCGAGCGATGACGTGCTGCTCTCGCTCGATCGGCTGGCCGGCATCGAATCAGCCGACGCCACCGCTGGGCGCGCCTGGATCCGCGCTGGCACGAAAATTCACGATCTGGGCGGGCCGCTTGCCCAGCGCGGCATGGCGCTTGAAAACCAAGGCGACGTCGATGTGCAGGCCATCGCCGGCGCCGTTTCGACGGGCACGCACGGCACCGGGCCCGCCTTGGGGAGCCTCTCGACGCAAGTCGTGGGATTGCGGATCGTCACGGCCGGCGGCGAGGTCGTCGAATGTTCGCCCGAGTCCGACGGCGAGGTGTTTCGCGCCGCGCAGGTCGCGCTGGGCTCGCTGGGCGTCATCACTTCCCTGCGTTTGCGGTTGTTGCCGCTGTACCGATTGCACGAACAGGTCAGCCGCGAGCCGCTCGACGCCTGCCTGGGCAGCCTCGAGCGGCGCATCCGCGCAAACCGCCACTTCGAGTTTTTCTGGTATCCGGGCGACGATGCCGCGTTTACCAAGACGCTCAATCCCACCGAGAGGCCGTCGACGGTTCCGGTCGATTGCGCCGGCGGGAATGAGGGCGCCAGCCTGTCGAGCTTTGAGCGCGAGCGGGTCGCCGAGAGTTGGCAGATCTTCCCCACTGTCCGCGAGAACCGTTTCAACGAGATGGAATATTCCGTTCCGGCCGAGCGTGGAGTGGAGTGCTTCCTTGAAGTGCGCGAGCTCGTGCGCCGCAAGCATACGGCCGTGACCTGGCCCATCGAATATCGGACCCAGGCGGCCGACGAGATCTTGATCAGCGCGGCGCAGGGCCGCGCCACGGTGGCCATCTCGATCCACCAGGCGGCCGAATTGCCGCACGCCGCGTTTTTCGACGATGCCGAGAAAATATTCCGCCGCTACGACGGCCGCGCGCATTGGGCCAAGATGCACGGCCTCGCTTGCAGAGAGCTCAAGGATCTCTATCCCCAGTGGGAACGGTTCCAGTCGGTGCGGCAGCGGCTTGATCCGCGGGGATGCTTTTTGAACCAGCACCTCCGCCGGCTATTTGTGGACTAGCGTCACGGCCGACCGTTGGACCGCTCGGCATACGGCGACACCGCCGGACCACGCACGAACGGACCCTTTTTGCGATTTTTCGCGCGCCATTCCCGGCCAGATTCGTTATCTTGGGTTTTTGGACAGGCGTTGGGTCTGGGGCGCTCTGGCTGTCCGCGCGGCTCTCTCGTTGCCAAAGAGCAAGCAGAAAACATCGGGGAAAACATGGCGGTCAACAATCTGGTGGAACTTGCCGAAGCGTCGGCCGAGCGGCTTGGTGAACGTTCGTACTTCGAGATCGACGGCCAACGATTTACCAATTGGCAAATTCTCGACCGTGGCCGGCAGCTGCACGCGGCGCTAACGGAACTGGGACTGGCGCGGGGAGGCCGGGCCGTGGTCATGATGATGAACAACTCCTTGATGTATCCGCTGTTCCAGGGAATCTTTCGCGCTGGTGGCACGGCCATTCCCGTCATGCCGCAATCGGCGGCCGCCGAGTTGCGTTACGTGCTGACCGATACCGAAGCGCAGTTGGTCGTCACCGAGGCCGAGCGGCTGCCGACGGTTCGCGAGGCCGTCGCGGGTTTGTCGCACGTTCGACGCATTCTGGTCCAAGGCGGGACCGACAATCCGCAGGCCGCGCCGCCCGAGGTCGCGCTCGAGCCGCTCTTGGACTACGCGCCGCGGACCTCGTTGCCGCGCATCGACGGCTCGGACGTGGCCGTGATGTTGTATTCATCGGGAACGACCGGGCGAGCCAAGGGGGTGCCGCTCTCGCACGCCAACCTGCTGGCCAGCGCCGAGGCGGTCTCGGAGGCGGCCGAGCTGGATAAGTGGGAAGGCCCCCGGACCACGCTCAGCGCCATGCCGATTGCGCACATTTTCGGCGTGGCGATCATGAACGATCTGCTCATGACGCCGACGCAATTGGCCGACGAGACCCGGTTGATTCAGATGCGCTGGTTCGAGCCCGAACGGTTCATGGCGTTGATTCAAGAGCATCACTGCACAGCGACGGCGGCCGTGCCCACGGTCCTGGCGTTGCTGCTGCACGATCCGCGCGCCAGCCGGTTCGACCTGTCGTCGATCAAAGAAATCGTGTGCGGCGGCGCGCCGTTGCCGGTGGAACTGGCACAGGCCTTCATGCGTCGCTATCCGTGCCGCATCCGCGAGGTGTACGGCCTGACCGAAGCCAGCGGCCTGGGGACGGCCAATCGTCGCAGCGAGCCTTATCGTCCGGGTTCGGCGGGCCGGGCATACTTGCACACGGAATTGCGGATTGTCGACGACGGCGACCGGCCCCTTCCGCCACGGGAGCGCGGCGAGATCTGCCTCCGTGGGCCGATGGTCATGCGGGGCTACCACAATCGCCCCGAGGAGAGCGCGCAAATACTGCGCGGCGGGTGGCTGCACACCGGCGACGTTGGCTACTTGGACGACGACGGGTTCTTGTTCGTCGTGGATCGCAAGAAGGACATGATCATTCGCGGCGGCGAGAACATCTATCCGGCGGAACTGGAAGCCGTGCTGCATCTTCATCCGGGCGTGGCCGAGGCTGCCGTGGTCGGCGTGCCCGACGCGGTGTACGGCGAGAACGTGGTGGCCTTCGTGGTCGCCAAGCCCGGCGCCACGCTCAGCGAGCCGGACGTGATCGAACACGTGTGCCAGCAAGTGGCGCGGTTCAAGGCTCCCTCGAAAGTGCATTTTGTGTCGGCGCTTCCCAAGAGCAACATCGGCAAGATTCTGCGCCGGGTGTTACGCGAGCAAGCGGCGTCGATGCCGTAACAATCGGCGGGGGGTATTGGCGGTGTGGCTCGCCAGAACGATTTTGATCGGTGCGCTGTTGGCCTGGCCGCGCGTCGCCGCCGCGGCCGAGCCCTACGTGCGCGAACTCTACACACATGGTGACCTGGTCCGATGGGTCGGGTACTCTCCCGACGGACGGGTTCTCGCTTCGGCTAGTTTCGATGGCACCATTCGCTGGACGGACGCCGAGGGCGGCAAGTCGCTCAAGATCCTGCGCGTTGGGCGCGACAAGAAATCGTGGGGCGCGTTCTCCGCCGACGGTGCCCTATTCGCCGCTGGATCGAACGAGCCCGTGATCCGCATTTGGAGCGCGCCCAGCGGGACGTTGCGACACACCTTGCGCGGGCAACACACCGCGGCGTGGGCCGGCTGTGTGACTGCCGACGGGCGAACGATTGTCAGCGGCGGTCCCGAGGGCACCCTCGGACGATGGGACGCAACGGACGGCGTCGAAAAGGAAGCAATAAATGCCGGCGCCGCTATCTGGTGGTTGGCGCTGTCGCCGCAGGGCGACGAAATCGCCGCTGGTTGCGACGACGGACGAGTGCGGCTCTATGCGTTAGAATCCGGGGCGCCGCGGCTCGTACTGGGTGACCACAAGGGCGGCGTCTACAGTGTGGCGTATTCCGGGGATGGTTCGCTCGTCGCGACCGCAGGCGCCGACTCTGTCGCCAAGCTCTGGGACGCCAAGACCGGCGAACTGCGACATTCGCTGCCCCATTTTGGCGCCGTGCAGACCGTCGCGTTTTCCGCCGATTCGCGGCTGTTGGCAGCGGGCGGCGCAGACGCCGCCATCAAGATTTGGGATGCTCGCACCGGGGCCTTCGTCCGCAAGCTGGCAGCCCATGATGAGCCCGTCTGGTGCGTGGCATTCGCGCCCGGCGGAAAACAACTGGCCAGCGCCGGCGCCGATCGAAGAGTTCTGGTCTGGAACTTGGATCGCTTGCCGCCGCATTTGGCCCAAAGGGTTACGTTGCCGCGACAAGCCGATCTTCGTCCCCGGATTGAAAAGCTGAAGCTGCATGTTGTCTCGCAGCACGCCCGCAACACGTGCTCGGTGCAAACGTTTACCCGGGCCTTGGAGTTTGCGGTTTCCAAAAAACTTGGGCGCGGCACGCCGCTGAGCGACGAGTATCTGAATTGGGCCTGCAACCAGGTCATCGGCAACACGGGGGCCGAGGCGAAAGACCGGGGCCAGTTCTTTGAGTTCCTCTGGCTGGGAATGCGGCAGCACGGGTTTTGCGCGGGATCGCAAATGCCGTGGCGCGAGCAGTTCGACCCGAAATACGAACCGTCGGAACAGGCGCGGCGAAGCGCCGCCCAGTCGCAACCGTCTCGTATTTTCTGGCACGAGATCGGCGGACCGGGCGTGGCAGACGAAGAAGTGGTGCGACAAGTCAAAACGGTGCTCTCCCAGGGTGCGCCTGTTCTGGCCGGGTCGGCTCACAGCGTGTTGATCGTGGGCTACGTCGATGCGCTGCGCGATGTCGGCGGCGGCCGGTTCCTGATCGCCGATTCGGGCACCGGTGGCTACGTTACGGAAGTGACCGGCGACAAGCTCCATTCGGCAATTACCTATGATCGCGTCCGCGACTACGGTTTCTCGTGGCTGGAGTGCGTTGCCGAAAAAGGCGCCGCGATGGAGTCCGGCGGCTCAAATCGCAAGAAATAACCACGATTAAGTCGTGCTAGTTACCGCCAGGTGATGGCCCTCGCTATTGCACCACTTGTCAACGCACGGCCTCAAATGCCAGGCGCCGGCCAATTTCTCCCGCCAGGGGGCGAATACCCTACGGACAAGTCAACTCGATAAACGGCGACAATGAATATGGTCACCTTCTTGCTGTGGTGTCTTTTGCTGCTTTTGTGTTGGCCGCTGGCAATTCTCGTGCTGCTGGTGTACCCGATCGTGTGGGTGATTCTATTGCCGTTTCGCCTGATTGGGCTGACCTGCGATGCGGTTTTCGAGACGCTGCACGCGGTGTTGACGCTGCCGGCGCGGCTGGCACGGCGCATTGCCTAACAGTTGTTGAAAAATTGGGACAGGCACCTCGCGGACATGGTCTTTCACGCATTTTCGGACGATTTGGCTCGGAGCCAGTCCCATCTTTCAACGCCCTGTTAGCGGGCCGGCGGGGATTCCGGCCTCCTTCACGCTACTTCTTTCCGGCACTCGCCGAGGAAAGGTGGCTACGGTCCGACGTCGTCCGGGCACTCAGGAGCGATTGTGGCAACTCGACCAATCGAGAGCGCAGGTACTCGCCGAGACTTTTGGCCTGTGGGTCGAATCGAACGGACGAAGCCACGCCTTCGCCCAACAGGCCGACCACGACGAAGTTGAGCGACTTCAGATTCGGCAGCTCGTAACGACGAACCTCTAAACGCGCGGCTTCCGGCACGAGTTGCTTGAACCGCTCGGCCGTCAGAAAAAACTCCAGCCAGGCGTAGCTCTCGTCATCGCGGGCCCACACGCCGACGTTGGCATTTCCGCCCTTGTCGCCGGATCGCGCTCCAAACAGCGTGCCCAATGGCGCCTGGCGCGTGGGTCCCGCGGGAACACTTGGCATTTTTGGCGGTTGCACGTTGACAACCGCACGATCTTGACCCGCCGAGGTAGGCGGGACTGCAATTCGCGATGCGTTCTCCAAAACGACCGCATGCTTCGGAGTCTCGGCAGGCACGAGCGTGGGCCAATACACGCCGAAGGGGCTCGCATCACTCGGCGGCGTCGTGCAAAAAAACCCGGGATAGCTCGTCAATGCCATTTCGATAATCGGGCCGGAAAAAGCTCGAGCCGCCTTGTCGGCATCCTGGCTTTTGACGGTCACTTTCAAGAGAGCCGAAGCTTCTTGATTGGTCGCGGCGTCGGGCTTATCGGTGCGCGCAAGGTCGATCTCGAAGGCGTCGAAACCTTTGACGTCGATCGCGCTGCGCAATGTCCGTTCGACCAGCGCGGCCTTCTCTGCGATGTCCAAACCCGTCAAGACGAACGTCATTTGGTTGCGGTAGCCGCCAAGATAATTCAAGCAGACTTTCACGGTGGGCGGGGCGTGTTCGCCGCGGACGCCGGAAATGCGAACGCGGTCGCGGCCCTCTTGTTCCAAGCGAATGGTGTCGAAGCGGGCCACGACGTCGGGATTGACGTAGGCCGGTTTGTCGATTTCGTAGAGCAACTGGGCCGTAACGGTTCCCACCGAGACAAGGCCGCCGGTTCCCTCGTGCTTCGTGATGACGCTCGACCCATCCGCATACATCTCGGCGATCGGGAAACCCGGGCGTTCCAGTCCGGGCACCTCGCGAAAGAACGCGTAATTGCCGCCGGTGCACTGGGCGCCGCACTCCACCACGTGCCCGGCGACGACCGCTCCGGCCAGGCGGTCCCAATCGTTCCTCTGCCAGCCGAAGTGCCAGGCTGCGGGGCCAACAACCACCGAGGCGTCGGTGACGCGCGGGCAAACGACAATGTCGGCGCCTTGTTTCAAGGCCTCGACGATTCCCCACGCGCCCAGGTAAGCATTGGCGCTCAACGGTTTGGCGCGCAGCTCGCGAAGCGGTTGGCCCGTATCGAGATGTTTCAGTTCGTGACCCGCTTGCTGCAAGGCTTCGAGCTGCGGCATCAAGTCGTCCCCTTCAACGTGGAGAATCTTGGCCTTCAAGCTGAGTCGATCGCAGAGCCTTCGCAGTTCGCCCGTCAATCCCGCCGGATTCAGTCCGCCCGCGTTCGTGACGATCTTGACGCCGCGCGCAAGCGCCTCGCCCAGGACGTCCTCCATCTGCTTGAGAAACGTAACCGCGTATCCCCGCGATGTGTCCTTCTGCCGCGCCTTCCAAAGAATCATCATCGTCAGCTCGGCCAGGTAATCGCCGGTCAAAAAGTCGATCGGACCGCCCATGACCATTTCTCGGGCCGC
>JBGQHN010000196.1:0-8539 GCA_041497975.1 Planctomycetia bacterium
ATGTTTCATTTTGGTGGCCTCGCCAGCGGATACTGGCATCGATTTTTAGGTCCCTGATCGACTGGCGGTATTTTTTGATCCGCATCCGCCCAAGTTCCGCGGGCGTTCGTCCCTGAGTGCTGAGGGTCGTCTCGATGTTGCGCAGAGCTTGCGTAAATGGATCGACGCCGGTGGCTTTGCCGATTCCCTCCACCTGGCGTTGCACGACGGCCTGCGCCGCCCGGGGCATATTGTTCCATTGGGCCTCGGCTTCGCCGCCGGCCCGTTCGCGCTCCATCTGCATGACCTGCTGCTGTTCGGTGGCCAGCGGGGCGGTCAACAGGGCATCGAAAGCCGCTTCGGCCTCTTCGGGAGTCTTGGCAATACCTTGCCGAATCTCGGCCGCCTTTTTTCGCACCGGAGAATCGGGATCGAGCAATTGCCGGTTGACGTTTTGCATCCCGGCGCGGCCGCCGTGCAGGGCTCCCAGATTGTGCTTGCCGAATCGCCGCCGGGCCAGCCCGGAGATTTTTGGATCCTTCGCGCCAATGCCCAGCAAATAGGCCAGTCCCATTTGCCCGAAGGGCGTGTTCTTATCGGTGATCAGGGCGCGGCGCTGTTCGCCCGGCAGATCCATGACGTCGGCCAGATTGCTAAAACCGGCCGGACGGCGTCGCTCGGAAAAGGCAATTTCGATGGCCTTATCAAACTGCTCGAGATCCGACAGGTAGGCCGCCGAGGTCAAGCGCCCCTCGCGATCGCCGCTCAAGGCTTCCATGGCGGTCAATTCGGAGGCGATCGTGTCCGGTCGATATCCTTTGGCAATTCCGCCGGCCAGGGTGCGGCCCTCGAATTTGCCGGCGCGCTGCAGATCGGGGACCTGGCTGAATCGAAAGAGCTGCGTGAGGATTCCCATGCCGGCCTTGGGAGACCATTTTTGGCCAGGGTGCATGCGGTTTTCAAACTCACTGGTCCGCGCGGCAGCCGCCGAGAGGACCGCCGCGTCTTCGCTCGGCAGTCCATAGTCGCGGCCAAACCGAGCCAACGGGTGCATGAGTTTCAATTTCTCGGCGTCGGGAATGTCCCCCATGGCGGGCGCCGCGTTGGCCCACAGTTCGCCGGCGGCCTGCATGCTGCCGGCGTTGCGAATCAAAGGGCCGATATATTCCCGGCTGAGCTTGCGCATCGCGCCGGGATTGTTGCGCGTGGCCGGATCCAAAGTCAGCATCCCGCGGTTGATGGCCTCCATGCCGCCTTTCAAGGTATCGAGCGATTCGGCGGCGACGTCCTTGAGCCGCTGGTATTCCATCCGCAATCCTTGCGTTGCCAGACCAACCGCGCTGGTGACGCTGACGATCTTGGTCAGATTGTCATGGAAGAAACTGATGTCGCTGCCAGATTTCCGCCAGGCGTCGCCGGTTTGCTGGGCGCCGCGCGCCGCCTGATTGCCAGCTTGCTGGCCGGCGTCGCCAACCTTTTTCACCGAATGCTCAACCTGCAGAAAGGCGGTAATGGCGTCGGCATGCTCGGCATCGACGACAAAGGTGACTTTTTGACTCATGGCACAACATCCGTGCCCGCGATAAAGTAGCGATCGAAATAGGTCGGCTCATACGCGGGATTGAGGCCGCGGAGCCAGAGCAGATGGGCGAACCAGCGCGGGCTGTAGCTCACTCCATATTTTTTTTTTCGGCTTCGACGTCCCGAATGAGCTGCATTTCGATGGTGGCCAGCACGATCCGGCCGCATGCCTTGTCGCTCACCAGCCGCAGGGCCGAGATGATCGGCGGCGCCAGCCGATGGTTGAGGGCCAGCGCCTGGCAGACGAAGGGCCAGCCGACCTCCCCAGTCATCGCGCCGCCCTTATCGGCGGTGGCAAAAAACTGAAACGCTTCTTCGGCGCCGGCACAGAATTCGACGAATGGATCGGCCGGCGTGCGGGTCGGAACGCCCTTGGCATCCTGGCCCAGAATGTGGGGCAGCGAACGGGCCACCGGGATCATCCACAGGTTCCCATCTTCCAGCAGGCAGGGGATGCTGTGCGGAAACGGCGCACTGCGGAGAATGTCGTCCGGCCTCAAGCCATCGTCGATCGACGTTCCCAGCCAGATCGCACCGGTTTCAATGAGCAGCGGCACCCATTTTTGTTTGTCCGGCTGAAAACTGGCGATCTGGACTTTTTCAGGATCCATCCAACTGCCCAGCACGCCCCGCTTGCCGCCGGGCCCTTCCTGGCAATCGAGCCAGGTCATGCGGTTGGCGCCGCGCTCGATGTCGGCCAGGCCATGCCGCGCCAGCAGACCGTTGGCCTCGTGGATCGGCGCCTCGTCGACGAAAATTAAATAACTGGACATGATGTGGTAAAACGCTGGTTGGTGGGTCGTGCCGAGGATGCTAAGCCCAAAGGGACCGCATTCGTCCGTCGGAGTCGACGGCCAAATGTGTTTGGGATTGCGCGGCGCTTGTGGCTTAGCACCGTGGCCCTTCACGCGATGTTCGAATCCAAAATGTTTTCCGACGCGTCGGTTTTGCTGGCCAGGATCAGGCCGAGCTGCGGCATGTTGAACAGCCGCCAAAAAGCCGTTTGCAGTTGGCCCGCGTAGGTGTTCGTGACCGTGATGTTCCACAGGTCTTCGTTGATCCAGTTGATCTTGCCGCTGGCCAGGGCCACGTAGGGACCGCCGACGTAGAGCCGCGTCATTTCCTGCAGCGTGAGCTGGTCGAGGTACACGCTCTTGCCGGTCGAGAGGGCGGTGGTCGTGCGCAGACGCAACTGGATCACCGCCGGCAGGGGATCGGGCAGGCGGAACACGCCATTTTTGGCCACATAACTTGTGCCCAGGGTCGTCAGATCGACCGTGAACGCGTTGGCCGTGCCGGCCTCGTCGTTGATCACGCTGGAGCCGTCGTACAGATCGACCGTCAACACGCCGGCCGCCGGCGCGGTCGATATCCGGCCCCAAAAATGGATCGCGTAGGGAGTCAGCGGCTTGAGGGTCGAGGGAGTGATCGATTGCGAGAGGGCCACGGCCGTCGCGCCGTCGCCCAGAATTTTGAGTGCCTTAGCACCCTTGTAGACGATCGACGCCTCGGAAAACACATCGGTGCCGGCCGCGCCGACATCGATCGCGAACCCGTCTGGCGTGTTGGCGACCGTGAAAGTCTCCAGCGCACCGTTGCTGATCTTGTTGGTGCCGCTGTTGGCCGCGTCGAGCGACGTGATGCGCGTCGTTGATCCGGAGCCTAAAGGCCAATTGGTGGCCAGCAGGCCCGGGGCCGCGACCGTGCCGGCGATGCTGGCCTGTTCGGCGCCGGCCGTGGCCGTGTTGGTGAAGGTCAGCGGCAGAATCTCGGCGTAGACGTATTCCATCTGCAGGCCGTTGCCGTCGACCAGGCTGCAGATCAGCTTGCCGTTGCCCACGTTGCCGCCGCCGGCCGCCGGGCTGATCGTGGCCACGTTGGCCTTGACCGTCTTGCTGTCGGCCTTCATCTGCACGATCAATTGCGTGAGGGCCGCGGCGATCGTCTTGGCCGTCAGCGGGAAATAGTCGTTGATCATCGTGATCACGGTCTGCTGCAGCGCCCCGGCGACCCAATTGGGCGGCGCGGTCAGCGCCTGCTGCCAAGCGGCCAGTTGATCGGTCGAGCCGCCGATTGCCGCGCGGACCTCGGCCGTGTCGCCGTCGTACTGCGTGACGAACGTCTTCCAGCGCAGGTTGACGTCGGTCGCGATGTAGGCGAAGGTCAACCCGCCCCCCTGGCCGGCGAACTCGTTGACCAGGTTCAGCAAGTAGACGCCCTTGCCGACGCGGAGGAACAAATTGGTGTAGGAAAGCGCCATGGTATAAAACGCCGGTTAGCGGGGCCTGCTAAGCCCGAAGGGACCGCATTCGTCCGGCGGAAACAATCGCCAAATCCATTGGCAGGAAAAACGTCCGCTGGCGGCTTAGCACATTTTCGTTTTCCTAATTGATTGCCACGTTGGGCGTCATCGAAATCCCGCCGGTGGCGCGGATCACGATTTCGCTCATGGCGTCGTCGACCTGGCTGACCGAAATGCTCTCGGTCGTGTCGTCGCCGGTGGACGCCTGGACCATGAAGTGCACCGTGGAGGTCGAGGCATAGCGGCCGCCGCCGTGGATGCCGGCCTGAAAATAGAACAGGAAATTGTTGCTGGTGTTGCGTTTGAAATCGTCGCCCCAGGGACTGGCGGCCGGCGGATAGTCGTTGTTGTTGCTGCCCAGCCAGGGGTAGGCATTGCCGGCCGAACCCAGAGCGCCCGGATCGAGCACCCGCAGGCGAATTTCCGGCACGATCGAGTAGAGCGAACCGTTCTGCGGGAAAATCGCCCCATCGGCGCGCGGCGACCGATAGGCGAGCCCCGGGCGGACGCTGACGCTCACCACGCCCTGGATGGCGCTAGTGGCCGAGCCGTGGGTGCCCATGCGCGCCGGACCCAAAAACCAAATCCCGTCCGACAAGGGCGTGCTGGTCAGAGCGCTGACGATGCTCCAGCCGATCGGGTCGATCATGCCGTCGGTCGACATGAGCGCGTATTCCAGCGAAATCTTGGCGCCCATCGTGTCGTCTTGCTGCGCCGAGATTTCGCTGACATACAAAAAGCCCTTGTTGTTGGTGCCGACGATGTGCGTGCCGGTGCCGCCGCCCCAAAAGGCCGCGCCATCGACCCGCTCTTGCAGTTGGATCAGCGTGGCGGCCGTGCCCGAGTTGACGTTGACCGGATAGCCCAGGCGAATGCCGACGGCCGGCGAGCCGCCGAATGCGGCCGTGAAGTCGCGGGTCGAAAAAGTCAGAATCGGGTCGGCGCAGCAATTGACGATCGCCGAGGGATCCAGATTGCCTCCCGGCGTGACGACGCTCTTGTTGCTGCCCGAGCGGACGCCGAAATCGTTGATGTCCCGGAAAAGCATATCGCCGAAGCGGCAAGGATAGATCGAGTAGCGATTGAAGGCGTTGCCGTAGATGGCCATGGGGAACTCCTGCGGAGTAAATGTCTAATGACGAATGACGGAATGACGAACGGGTTCCGGTTTCGTGTTTTGGGTTTCTTTAGTCATTGGGCCTTCGTTATTAGGAATTTACGAAGCTGCCTCGCTTGTTGAATTGCGACGCGCCGCCGCCGGGCCGACCGGCCTCGCGGGCGCTGGTCTTGCGCAAGAATCGCATCGGTCCGGCGAAGGCATTGATCTGGTTGGCCAGGCGGGCGACGTAGCCCTCGCCGATCTCCTGCGCCTCGGCGTCGGTCGTGCGGACGATTTCGGCTTCGATTTCTTCCGGGCTGATCGCGCCGGGCCGCTTGCCCCTGCGCAACGGATAGGGCAGGTACATATTCAAGCGGCCCTGCAGCGTGCCCATGTTTCCCGGGCCGCCAAAGCGGCCGCCGAACGTGATGTCGCGGCGCTGCACGATACTAGTCTTGCTGCGGTTGCTGCGCACCAGGTCCAGGTTCGGCGGCACTTTCCAATACTTTTTCTTCTTGATCTTGGTGGTCAGACTGCGCTGGGCGTAGCCGTAGACGTCGTGGGCGCCCATGGCGAAGTGTCGGGGGATCCGCCGCTCATGGTGCTTGATCAGCTCGGCCTCCATGGCGTTGCGGGCGTACTGGTTCCACAACCGATCGCCATGGATCAGGTCGTAGAGCACGCTGCTCATCATGGTGGTGATCGTGACGTCGGCAACCAAGGCGCAAATTCCTAATGTCTAATGACTGAATGACGAACGAAGAGGGGAGAACACACGATCCGACTCGTCATTGGTCCTTCGTCCTTCGTCATTTCCTCTCACCCGATCCACTCGGCCAAAAAGATGGCCCCGTAAAACAGTTCGCGCTCTTCTTCGACGAAGCACTGGCCCGGTCCGTCGACCAGCACGTAGCGCGTGACGTTCATGTGCGTTTCGTTCTGGGCCGTGTAAACGCCCTCGTTCGTACCTTTGTCCTGAGCGACGCGGGCCTCGATTTCATCCCAGATCTGGCCGATCGAGTCTTCGAAGGCGGCCAGTTCGGCGTTCAAATCGCCGAGAGCCGCCGGATCGGGCAGGAATTCGAACGAGACGAACAGCGAGCCCTTGCCGGCCCCATAGGTGGCCCCCGTTTTCTCGCGCGAAAAATCGCCATGGTTCACGGTCGCCCGCGGGCGCGGATTCTGGAGCACCAGCGGCGAGGCGCCGGGATCGACGTAGGTATCCAGCGCATAGGGTGAATGCACGTGCGCGATGGCGCCGGCCGAGGTCGGATCGGCCGGCGACACGATATTGCGCAGCGTGGGGCAGGCGGCCAGCAGATCCTGCATCCGCAGCCGCGGCAGCGACAGGTTGGTAGTGCCCAACGCGCTCATGGTGAAAATGCTGATTAGCGGGTCGTGCTAAACCCCAAGGGACCGCGTTCATCCAGCGACATCGAACGTCGAATCCGTGGTTGGAAAAAAACGTCCGCTGGCGGCTTAGCACTGTATTTGTAATTACGGCGTGGTGTCCTGCAGCCAGACGAGTTTCAACTGGGCGTCGGCCGTGGGCGATCCGTTGCTGCAAAATGCCTTGGTGATCGGGTTGCCGGTGAAGGGGTTGGTGACACCGCCGGCGATGTCGTAAATCTGCGTGGTGTTGACAGCCAGGTCGAGTTGCGCCACCACGGCGCTAGAGACGTCCTGAAAGTCGATATGCGAAGCGTCGGTGATGCCGGCGGTGGTGAATTCCTGCTTGATGGCCAGCAGGCTTAAATTGTCGCCGTCGATGCCCAGGTTATCGATTTCGATCCGCTTGGAGACCACGACGGCCGTGGTGGCGATGGGCAGATTGGCGCCCACGCCCAGATCGAACGGCATGGAGTTGGTCGCGACCGTGCCCACCGTGACGTTGTATTGCACGCCGCCGGCCCAATAGATGTCGACCTTTTCGCCGGTGATGATCGCATGGCCGCCGGCCAGCGTGACCGTGCCCGTATTGGCGTCCGTGCGCGTGCTGAGCGTGCCGGCGTAGCCATGCGGCACCGTCGGGTCGACAAAACCGCTGCCATCGGCCGTGTGCGGAACGTCGCGCGAGAGAACGACGCCCAGACCGGAAACCGAGGCCGTGTATTGGAGGGTTGGCATGGAAGTAAAAGCCCGAATGACGAACGACGAATGACGAAGGGGATTAGACATTCGTCATTAGACGTTTCCGCCGCGGGCCTCCTTTCTCATCCTCTCGGGATGGGTCGTGTGTCTTTCAAAAGTGGATGCTGCGTGCGGCGGCCGATGGTGGTGCTGATCAGCCAGCCTTGGAAGGAGCCATGCTTGCCCTGGTCCACGGCCACCTGCCGCTGCGTGTACCAGATCACGCCGTCGATCAGCCAGGTGTCGCCCACGCTGACCGCCAGGTCGAAAGGGACTTCGAGCCGGCCGCTGCGCCGCTCGCGATCGCCGTGCACGTCGGCCGTGATCGCTCCGTCGCCCGGCCGCTCGTTGGTGCCCTGTTCGGCGTCCAGCGCGATCAGAGCGCTGACCGGCACCGGATTGGTGCGGACGTCCGCCGGGTACTGAATGATGTCTTCGGCCATGAAGATCATCAGCACGCCGCGGCCCAAACCCTGGAATAATTTCGACGCGATGGACATGGTGAGGAAAGTGGCCAACCACTCCTTCTGGCAGACTCCGATGACGGCGGAAGGTGGTTCTTGGTTTTTACAAACCACTAACCACCCACCACCAATCACTTTGAATTACGCGTTGCAGCCGGTGATCTTGGTGGCCAGGGCCGCGTAGAGCAGCTTGTTGCCGACTTGGAAGCGGACCCGCACGACGTCGCCGCGGATCGTTTCGTCGCGATAGCTTTCCACCGTGCCGCCGATCGTCGAGCCGTCTTCGCCCCAATGGAACGTGCGGGCCACGGTCGGCCGGCGGATGTCGTTGGAGCTGTTGACGTGGCACACGACCGCGGTGCCGACGGGCCAGATCTGTGCAAACGCGGCCGCCTGGCCTTCGTTGGCCGAATTGCTGGTCGAGCCGGCGACCACCACGTTCTCGATGTCGAACACCTGGCTGAGCACGCGGGTCGTGATCCCCTTGGCGGTCGGATCGGTCAGACCGGAATACTTGATCCGGCTGATGATCGTGGCGCTCTCGCGCAGATTGCGGAAATCGATCCGCGTGATGATCAGCGTATTGGGCCACATGCCGCTGGTGGCATAGACCAACTGCATCGCCGTTTCGATATCGGTGATCGGGTCGCTGTTGGGGTAGTTCTTCCACGACACGCCGCAGGCGGCCGTGGAGGTAATCGAGGCGCCAGTCATCAGGGCCGCCACGGCCACTTCCTGGTTGCGCAGCACGGCGTCATAGGCCCGCTGGGCGGAAACCTGTTCGGCGTCGAAATAACGCCGGTACATGCGGGCTTCGTTGTCGTCGATCGGCTCTTCGGCACCGCTCTCGGCCGTGGTGTAGGTATCGGGCGTGAAGGTCCATTTTCCGCGGCTGTAACCCGATCCGGGCGCGCGCTTGGTATCGCGGGTTTGCAGCAATTGGGCCACCGGGATCACGCCGAAGGTGCCGCTGGCCGTATCGAC
>JBGQHN010000197.1:0-8497 GCA_041497975.1 Planctomycetia bacterium
ACCAATGCCGCCGAGCCATCGACAGGGGGACCAGCCATGCCCAACAGCGGAAGCAGTCTATCCGGTGACGCACGCCCGATGAATCGTCGCCGCTTCTTGGGCACGACGGCGATCGCCGGAGCGGCAACGTTCGCCGCGCCTGCCATTCTGCGGGCCAGGAACCTGAACGAGAAGCTCAACATCGCCGTCATCGGCGCCGGCGGACGCGGCGCGAGCAACATGCAGTCCGTCGCGTCGGAGAATATCGTCGCCTTGTGCGATGTGAACGCCGACAACCTGGGCCGCGCCGCCGAAGCGCATCCCAAGTCACGCCGTTTCGCCGACTTCCGCAAACTTTACGACCATGCCGGCGAGATCGACGCCGTCGTCGTCAGCACCTGTGAACACTCACACGCTTTTGCCACGCTGCCGGCCCTGCAACTCGGCAAGCACGTGTATTGCGAGAAGCCGCTGACCTACAACGTCTGGGAGTCGCGCGTCATTCGCGAGGCGGCCGCGCGGGCCAAGGTCGCCACGCAAATGGGCACGCAAATCCACGCCGGCGACAACTACCGCCGCGTCGTTGAGTTGATTCAAACCGGGGCAATCGGCCCCGTGCGCGAGGTTCACGTCTGGGTTGGTAGAGCCTGGGGTTGGCACGCCAGCGAAGCGGATGCCAAACAGGCCGGCGACATCGTCTTCGTGCAGAGCCGGCCCGCCGAGGCCCAGCCGATTCCTCCGGGACTGAACTGGGACCTGTGGCTCGGGCCCGCGCCCGAGCGGCCGTTCCATAGCGTGTACTTTCCCGGACCGAAATGGTACCGCTGGTGGGATTTCGGCAACGGCACCATGAGCGATCTAGGCAGCCACTGGGTCGACCTGCCGTTTTGGGCGCTCAAGCTCAAAGCGCCGCTGGTGATCGAGGCGCAAGGGCCGCCGCCGCATCCGGAAATCGCGCCGGCGTCGATGCAAGTCACCTATCAATACGGCCCGCGCGCGGAATTGCCCGCGCTCGAATTGACCTGGTATCAAGGCCGTAACAAGCCGGCCATCTGGCGCGACGGCGGAATTCCGCAGTGGGACAGCGGAGTCCTGTTCGTCGGCGTGAAGGGAATGTTGCTTTCCGACTACGGCAAGCACCTGCTGTTGCCGGAGGACAAGTTTCAAGGGTTCGAGCCCCCCCAGCCGTTCATCCCCAAGTCCCTGGGACATCACGCCGAGTGGTTGCACGCCTGCAAGACCGGCGAGCCCACGACCTGCAACTTCGAATATGCCGGCTGGCTGACCGAAGCCAACCATCTGGGCAACGTCGCCTTTCGCACGGGCGAGCGGCTCGAATGGGACGCGGTGAACTTGCGGGTCACGAACCGCTCCGACGCCGAACTGTTCCTGCGTCGCGAGTATCGTCGGGGTTGGAAATTGGCCTGAGCTTCACAACCACGGTTGGAACGGCCCAAGCGCACATTCCGGAATTCCCTCCATGCGAACTCTTCTGTTGGCAGCCGGCGTCGCTGCGAGCAGCATGTTTCTCGCCGCGGCGGTGTGTCGCACGGCCGACGCGCCGAAATCCGCAGCCAAGCGCACCGTCGGCATTCAAGAGCGCACGCCTTGGACAACGTCCAGAATTCGCGGAGCGCCCGATCCCCCCGCCCCCTATCGCACCGAGCGGGTTTTCGAAAAGCTCAAGTTCGCCGAGCCGCTGGACCTGACCAGTGCTCGGGGAACCGATCGCCTGTTCGTCGCCGAGCGCTATGGAAAGATTTACTCGTTTCCTAACGAGCCGAGCGTCGAACAGGCTGAATTGTTTCTCAATCTCGGCAAAGTCATCTATGGGCTGGCCTTTCATCCAAAGTTTACAGAAAACGGCTACTGCTACGTCACGTACCTGGCCGATCCCAAGAACGAGTTGCCCGATGGTACGCACGTCTCTCGCTTTCAAGTCCGCCGCGACAACCCGTTGCTTTGCGATCCCCTCAGCGAGCAACTTCTCTTGACCTGGCCGTCCGGCGGTCACAACGGCGGCTGCCTGCAATTTGGTCCCGATGGCTACCTGTACATCGCCACCGGCGACGCCGGCGAGATCGCCGACCCGAAGGAAGCTGGGCAGGACCTCTCTGACCTGCCCGGCTCGATCCTGCGAATCGACGTTGATCGCCGCGACGCGGACAAAGCGTATGCCATTCCCGCCGACAATCCGTTCGTGGGCGTGGCAGGCGCGCGGACCGAGATCTGGGCCTTCGGGCTGCGGCAGCCCTGGAAGATGAGCTTCGATCGAGCGACCGGCGATCTGTGGACCGGCAACGTCGGCCAGGACCTGTGGGAAATGATCTACCGCGTTGAGCGCGGGGGCAACTACGGCTGGAGTATCACCGAAGGCAGCCACCCCTTTCGCCCCGAGCGCAAGCGCGGACCCGGCCCGATCATTCCCCCGATCGTCGAACACGATCATGCCAACTTTCGGTCGATCACCGGAGGATTCGTCTACCGCGGCCGGCGGCTCCCGGAATTGATCGGCGCTTACATCTACGGCGACTACGATACCGGCCGCATCTGGATGCTGCGCTACGACCGCGAACACAACACGGTGACGGAAAACAAGGAGCTCGTCGACTCGAGCCTCCGCCTGGTGGGATTCGCCGAAGACCGCGCCGGCGAGCTCTTTTTGTTGGACCACATGAGTGGCCAGATCAGCCGGCTCGTGCCCAATCCGGCTAGATCGACGGGCGACTTCCCGCGCAACCTGAGCGCGACCGGCCTGTTCGCATCGGTCGCCAACCACAAGCCGGCCCCGGGCCTGATTCCCTATTCGGTCATCGCTCCCCAATGGTGCGACGGCGCGGCGAAGGACCGCTACCTGGGCATTCCGGGCGATGCGCGAATCGAGTTCGAAACCCTCACCTACCCGCAGCCCGCCCCGGGCGCCCCGCCCGGCTGGAAGTTTCCGGACGGCACGGTACTCGTCGAAACGCTTTCGCTCGAAATGGAAAAGGGCAATCCCAAAAGCCTCCGCCGGCTGGAGACGAGAATTTTGCACCACGAGCGCCTGGCCGGGGGCGAAGACGTCGGCGATCAGTACTGGCAGGGCTACACCTACTTGTGGAACGACCGGCAAACCGACGCTGTCCTGCTCGAAGACCCCAAAGGGCTCGACCGCACTTACACCATCCGCGATTCCGACGCGCCCGGCGGCAGGCGGCAGCAGAGCTGGCATTTCCCCAGTCGCACCGAATGCGCCGTCTGCCACAACATGGCGGCCAAGTACGTGCTAGGCGTGCAAACGCTGCAAATGAACCAAGATCACAACTACGGCGGCACGGTTGCCAACCAGCTCCGCACGCTGGAGCACCTGAACATTTTCACGAAACCGCTGCCGGCGATGCCCGAAAAATTGTCGCGGCTAGTAGATTACCGCGCCGAGCGCGAGGATCTGGCCCGCCGGGCCCGCTCGTATCTGCACGCCAACTGCTCGCACTGTCATCGCAAGTGGGGCGGCGGCAACGCCGAGTTCCAGTTGTTAGCCACGCTCGGCGTGTCCGAGATGGGAACCGTCGGCGTCCGTCCGGGACAGGGAGCCTTCAAAATCCCGCACGCGCGCATTTTGGCGCCCGGCGATCCGTATCGGTCCGTCCTGTTTTACCGTATGGCCCAGGTTGGCTCCGGCCGGATGCCGCGCATCGGGTGCACCGTCATTGACGAGCGCGGCCTGCGGCTGGTTCACGACTGGATCCAGCAGTTGCCCGTCGCCGACCCGGCAGAAGCCGCAGCCGTGGCCGGCGCTCGCGCCGAAGCTGTTTCGACCTTGCAGCAACTGGCCGGCGAAGCCGCTTCCCCCGACCAGCGCGCCCGGGCGATCAAAAGCCTGTTGGCATCGACTAGCGCCGCCGTCCAATTGGCGCAGTTGGTGGCCGAGAAATCGTTGCCCAAACCGGTCCGCGACGAGGTGATTGCCAAGGCGACGAGCGGTCCCGTTTCCGAGGTCCGCGATCTGTTCGAGCGGTTTCTTCCCGAAGAGCAACGCACCAGACGGCTCGGCGCCGTGATCGATCCCGCCGAGATTCTCGCCCTCGGCGGCAATGTCGAAGCCGGCCGCAAGATCTTCTTCGAAGCCGAAGGCGTGCGCTGTCGCAACTGTCACCAGATCCGTGACACGGGCACCCCGCTCGGCCCGGACCTGAGCGAAATCGGCAAACAGAACACTCCGGCCCAATTGCTCGAAGCGATGCTCGAGCCGTCCAAGAAGATCGACTCCAAGTACCTGGTCTACGTCGTCGAAACGGACGCCGGCCGGATTCACACGGGGCTACTGGTTGAAAAAAGTGCGGACGCGATCGTGCTTAGGGACGAGAAGAACGAGTTGACTCGCATCCCCGCCGCCGAAGTCGCGCGCCTGGTCGCGCAACAGAAATCCCTGATGCCCGATCTGTTGCTCCGCGACATGACCGCCCGCGACGTTGCCGACCTGACGGCTTTTCTGCATTCGCTCAAATAGTGGTCGAGCGGTCGTGGGACGGTGGGCCGTCCGCTGGTGCGTTCGATCGCAAATCATCGAAGCCTCCAAATACTTCGCCACATCGGCCTTGATCTCGTGAACCGCACGCAAGATACTGTGGGCCATCCTTGATCTCCTGAGAGGATTGGTTGTCTTGACAACGCCACTCTCTCAGGAGGCCGCTTTGCGCCCGAGACCACTTGCACCACCCCGCCGGCACCGCCGCAACCCAATCTCTCCTCAACGCTTCCGCTTAACTTCGTGCCATTCTGTACATACCGTTTTTCCGCTCTGAAAATGGGCCGCACTGCCAACCACCGGCAGGTAATCTAAAGCTAGATTTCGGCGGGATTTAACAACAATGGGCGATGAGGGACTCGAACCCCCGACATCCACGGTGTAAACGTGGCGCTCTAACCAACTGAGCTAATCGCCCTGACCTTTCACAAAGTCTACCTTGGCCAGCCTCTGCGTCCAAGCCGAGCCAGCCCAGTCGAATTCAAGGATGCCAGATCATCCGGCCGCGCGCGGAGCATTTACCGGCGATTGCACTGTGTAATCAGAGTATCACGCCGAGTTCGGCACTGAGGCGCAATGCAAAAACGGTCGTTGATGCGAGGCGCGCGTCATGTCGCGCCAGCGAGGCCCTTCGGTACTTTCGTCAGCGCACGGCGGCGGTCTGTGAAACTACCCGCAGGTAGGGTCGGTGCGGCGACCGAGAGTTAATTTGTAGACGTTGCGATCGTTAGTTTTCCCTTCGACGAGTCGCGGAGGTAGTTTAAACATTATGACGCCTGCTGCTTCACCAACGAGGGTCATAACTGTATGCTATTAACTCGTATTAACTAGCATTCGTCTTTTTCTGGAGAGCACGACTTTGGCAAAAAAGAGAGCAACGGCCACCGCCCCGCATAAGAGTGACGTCATTCGCGACATTCTCAAGTCACAACGCAAGGCGACGGTCAAAGAGATTAAAGAGGCTTTGCAACAGCGCGGCGTGAAGGCTTCCGACGCGTTAATTAACAAGATCAAGTACGCCCGCAAGCGCCGCGGCGGAAAAACTCGCGGCATTGGGCGCCGCGCTAATTCGCATGGCACCAAGGCCGACGCCATTCGTAACATGTTCGGCGAAATGGGAGCGAAGGCTCGGGCGCGCGACGTGGTTGCCGCATTGGCCGCCCGGGGGATCGTCGTTAGCTCCGCGCAAGTGAGTACCTTGCGCAAGGCCATCCCGCGCCGCGGTGCGGCGCAATCGCCATCCGCAAACTCGGTCCCCTTCGATCACTTGTTGGCGGCGAAGAGCCTGGCCGCGCGGCTGGGCGGAATCACCGTTGCTCGGCGAGCGCTCGACAGCCTGGCCAAGTTGATGGATAGCTAAGCGCGCCTTGCTTCGATCCGGTCGACTTCATTTCGTTGCGATGCCGATGCGCTGCTGCTATCGTGAACTGTGCGATGGCGCTGGGTATCGCGCCGCCAGTGGGCGCATGCGCATCAGCAACGCGTGAACAATTGGACCGGACAATTGAGCGATAGCTTGACCTCTGACGCGTCGTCCTCCTCCCACTCACCGAGGTCCTAGAGTTGGTCGAGATTTGGATCGTGGTGCTGTTGGCTGCGCATTTGCTACTGGTCGACGTCGCCATGACCGGACCGCTGGTATGCGTTTGGCTGGAACGGCGCGAAACGCGCTACGCAGACCGCGCCGCCGGACGCGTTGGCCGAGCATTGGCACGCATGGCCATGTGGTCCCTGGCCGGCGGTATGGCGCTCGGCGGATTGCTACTGGCCATCCGCTGGTCGATTTCCGATCGTGGGTATTTCGAGGCCGTGGCAACCATACCCGAGGGACGGTTGTGGTTTGGATTGGCGGAGCTGATCTTTTACTTCGTCTGCATGGGCGCGTATACACTTCTGTGGAATCGGCTGCGCAATTGGCGTCTTGTGCACCGCGGCCTGGCAATCGCCGCGGCATCGAATCTGCTCATTCACTTTCCCGCGTTGTTCGCCATTGTTTCGGTCGTTAGCACGCGCGCCCAATTGTGGGGCGAAAAGTTGGATCGCTCCGGCTACTGGACATTGCTGTTGGACGGCGAAGTACTTTCGCGGGTAGTGCACGTGTGGCTGGCCGCGTTTGCGGTCACCGGCGTCGCGCTGATGGCGCTGGCATCCAGGCCCGCGCCCGACGCGTCGAGCCAACGCCTCATTCATCGCGGCGCCTGCCTGGCGCTGGCGTGCTCGCTGTTGCAACTTCCCGCGGGTTTGTGGCTGGCCTTTGAGATGCCGGACGTGGCTCGCGAGCCGCTTTTCGGCGGCGATCTGTTGGCCAGCGGCCTGTTTATCGTTTCACTGCTGCTGGCCATGCAGCTTTTGCACACGCTGGCCTCGGTGGCCTTGGGGGAACCGCGCAGTAAGCAAATCCACCGATCCGTTGCCATCATTTTGGTGCTGGTGCTGCTGATGGTCGGCACTCGCTCGCGACTCCATTACCGAGCGCTGGCGACCCTTGGCCTCGGGCCCGAAGTCGCCGAAGGCCCGCCCGACCAGATCCGGTCGCCCGAGGGCTTGCGTCTGGCAAATGCTGCGTTCCAATAGAGGCGGTTCGCGGGTGGCATCGATCGACACGTTTCGCATGAGGCATTGGCGGCGGTGGCCCTGGAAACAATCAACCTCTCCGACGCTAACGGCGCGCGTGCGAAGATTCTTCCCGGCGTGGGCTTTAATTGTTACAGCTTCGAGGCGGCGACATCCTCTGGGCCGCTTGAAGTCTTGTGGAGCGCGCCGGAATTTCCCCAGGGCAACGGTCGGCCCTCGGCCAGCGGCATTCCCCTGATGTTTCCCTTCGCGGGGCGGATTCGCGGCACGTCCTTCCGCTTTGAAGGCCAGACGTACTCGCTCGAGGCGGGCGATGGTTTGGGAAACGCGATCCACGGCTTCGTGATCGGTCGGCCTTGGCGCGTAACCCAGCGGACCGAAAACCGCGTGACGGGCCAATTTCAGGCCTCGGTCGACGAGGCGCCTCTCTTGAAGCATTGGCCGTCCGACTTTCGAATCACCGCCGAATACCGGCTCGAGGGCAACAAATTGGTCAGCGAGTTTCTCATTGAAAATCCTGATGCCAAGCCGCTGCCGTTCGGATTTGGCACCCACGGCTACTTTCGCGTGCCACTAGGAGGACCAAGTGCCGACGACTGCCGCGTCGCGGTGCCGGTCGACGCGAACTGGGAATTAGAGGCCCTGTTGCCGACCGGCAAGAAATCGTCGACGCCGCTGGCGGCCGAGTTGTCGCGCGGAATGCCAATCAGCGCCATGAAGCTCGATCACGTGTTTGGCGGGTTGACATTTGAGAACCACCGCGCTACGACAACCGTCAGCGATCCGCGCGGCAAACACACCCTGACAATAACCTTCGACGATCAGTTTACGGCCTGCGTGATCTTCAACCCGCCGCATCGCGAGGCCGTTTGCATCGAGCCGTACACGACTGTTCCCGATCCGTTTACACTGCGCGAAAAAGGAATCGATCCTAATTTGCGAATCCTGGCGCCGGGCCAGGCGATGCGCACCCGAATCGACATCCGCGTGGACTAACATATTTGGATTAACAAATGTCGTTACACAACCACACGCCGTCGGCACTTACAAAACAGTTTGACGTCGGCTTGCGCGGTGTCCTGATTGGACTGATCGTTTTTGCCGGCTGCCTGTCCGCCGGGCAATCGCTGGCCAAGGCCGCCGAGCCACGGCGGCCGAACATCGTGTTCATCCTGGCCGACGACCTCGGTTACACAGACGTTGCTTGCTACGGCAGCAAATACTACGAGACGCCGCATATCGACCGCCTGGCGGCCCAAGGACTGCGCTTTACGGACGGCTACACGTGCGGACCAAACTGCCAGCCCACGCGCGCCGCGCTTTTGAGCGGGCAATACGGCCCTCGCACCGGCGTGTACACGGTGGGTAGCATCGACCGCTTCAATTGGCACAGCCGTCCGCTGCGTCCGGTCGACAACGTGGTCAGCCTGCCGTTGG
>JBGQHN010000198.1:0-8428 GCA_041497975.1 Planctomycetia bacterium
CACCTGCGCTTCGTGCGTCGTAAAGCGCTCGTCAAAGTATTCGACCGGGACCCCGGTAACTTCAGCCAACCATTGGCCAAACGCGCGGGCTTCGACCGATTTGCCGCTTTCGCGGCCGTCGAGGTGCACGGGCAACCCGACGACAAATCGCACGATGCGCTCGTCCGCGACCAGCTTCTGAAATCGTTTGCGGTCCTGCTCTTCGCCGTGCCGCACGTACGTTTCATAGGGACTGGCGATCGAGCCGCCGGCGTCGGAAACCGCGATTCCGACGCGGACCGTGCCAAAATCGATTCCTGCGATTCTCCCTGGAGGACCGTTCACCGAGGTTGCACCATTTTGCAAGTGCCTTAAGCGGATTGCGCGCTGTCTTGAGGACCTAGCCCTGCTGCGGCACGTTCGGCGCGATCGGCTGGCGTTGCTCCTCGGAGATGAAGTAGCCGCGATCCAAGAAGCGCAATGTGTATTCCTGCACCTTGCGATCGTCCATCATCAAGGTATGCAGCACCGGCAGAACCGCAAAGTCAGCCGCGCCGGCCAAACGCGTGCTTTCGACGCTGACGATCAGATCGTTGTCTTGGGCCAAAAACGGATTGTAGCCTTTTTCCGCGCCGCGTCCTCCGGACAGGATGCCGAACGGGAAGTCCGGCGTGGCCAAATTGGCCTCGAGCTTCTGCCAATCGCGGCCCAATTGGCTGGCCGACGCTCCGGCAACGGCCTGGAAGAGCCGATAGTGGCCGAGCGCTTCGGCCAACTGCGCGCCTTGGTTCGGCGGGCCCAGCATGACCATGCGCTTGATTCGCCCGTCGGGTCGAAGGCTGGCTTCGGGTTTCGTGTGATCGCTCAAATAATGCCGCACGACAAGGTTGCCCAGGCTGTGGGCAACAAAGTTGATCTCCTCGATCCCCTGCAAGCTTTCGATGACTTTTTCGAGCGCACGCGCGTGATCGCTCACTGCTCCGCGCGTCGTGGGATAGTTGAGGCTGAAGACCGAATAACCGCCTTTGTCTCGCAGCACGCGGCTCATGTGGCTCATCGACGCCGCGCTGCGAAACAGCCCGTGCAGCACGACCACGCCCGGCCCGCTCATCGGCGGCAAGCGCCGCATTTGCTTGATCTGGGTGAGCTTGTTGTGGCAGTCGTCAAAGCTGCCCCACGCGTGCCGGAAGTTCGAGCCATCGAGCAGCCGGTAGTGTCCCGTGAAGACGTTGCGCTGGATGTGCCATTCGTGAAAGAACAACTCATCGGCCCAAAACTGCCGGCCGCCCAAGGTCGGCGTGACCGCGTTCGGATGACCGGTCGAGGGTATGTCGTCTGGCATGGGATTCGCCTCAGCCAACGGGGGACAAAGTGCCCTGCCGGCCGCCAAAAGACACGTCGCCGTGAACCAACGTCGATTCATCGCGCTCGAACCTTAAAGGTACTCCTGCCATCCCCGCTGGGCAATCATCTCGACCAATCGCCGTATCGATTCCTCGTCGTGCTTGTTGGCCACCAGCGTGGCATCGGGCGTGTGCACCACGATCAAGTCGGAGACGCCCAGCGTCACGACCAGGTGATCGCCCGTGGAGCGCACGATCGTGCCGGCCGTCAGCAAACTTAGATGCCTCCCCGAAATCGTGTTCCCTTCGTCATCGCTCTCTTGCAGCCGGGCAATCGCCTGCCAACTGCCCACGTCGTCCCAGGCAAACGGGGCCTCGATCACGAGCACGTCTTTGGCATGTTCCATGACGGCATAATCGATCGACACGCCCCGGATGGCCGCAAATTCGCGTGCGAAGACCTGCGCATGCTCCGGACTGCCCACCGCCGCCTCGATGCGCTTCAAGTGCGACACCATTTCCGGCTCACGCTCTTCGAGCGCCGCGAGGATCGTGGCGGCCTTCCACACGAAGATGCCTGAGTTCCAATAGAACGTCCCGGCCGATACGTACTGCCGCGCAATTTCGCCCGTCGGCTTCTCGCGAAATTGTTTGACGTGATAGACCGTCCAAGGGGAAGAACGATCCACGGCTTCGCCGCGTTCGATATAGCCGAACGATTCGGCGGGATAGGTGGGGCGGATGCCGAAAGTGATGATCCGCCCTGGGGCCGACTCGACCAGGCCGGCCGCCTGTTCGATCGCTTGTTGAAACACGTCCTGCGGCGTAATGACGTGATCCGAGGGCATGACGACCATCACGCCCGAGGGATCGGAGCGGACGATTGCCAGCGCTGCCAGTCCGATGCAGGCCGCCGTATCGCGGCGACAGGGCTCGCCCACGATCGAGGCCGGCGACAACTGCGGCAGTTGTTCGCGCACGTCGTCGACCAACTCCGCGCTGGTCACAATCAGCACGCGCTCGGGAGGGACGAGCTTGCCGAGCCGGTCCACGGTCGACTGCAGCATGGTCCGCTGGCCGACTAACCGCAGCAATTGCTTGGGGAGCGCGCGGCGACTCTCGGGCCAAAACCGCGTTCCCGATCCGCCGGCCATGATCACTGCGTGAAGCATCGTACCTGCCACTTAAAATAACTCGCTCGGCAACGCAACTTTTTAGCGCCGGGCCCGGGGCCATTTGCCGCTGATTTGTTCCTCGCCCGAGTAGGCTAGCGCCGGTTTCAAAAACTGGCTCGGAGAGGGGACAGTCCCAATTTGCTCCGCGGACTACTCAAAGTCGGGACAGTCCCCGCCAGTTTTGAAACTAGTTCTAACAGAAGTATTGCGGCCGAGTCACGACCATTCCCGGGCCGACGCGGGCGGCGACTTCCTGGGCGTTTTGCGCAAACAGGGGACTAATCTCGACCGCGACACCGGCAGCCACCTCGCAGCCGGCGGCGCGCAGCCAACTTGTATGCAAGGCAACCATTTGCGCCTGCACGCTCTCGGGCGTGTCGCGCTTCTCGCCCGGAGCATTCTTAACCGGAGCAAACGCTTGTGATTCGTCGACTTCGACGACAATCGCCTGGCGCGCTTCAGGCAGCAGGTCGAAGATAAACCGCTCGAACTTGATGGCATTGGGTTCGGACGGTTCGATTCTTTGCCCGGTCGAGTCGATCGAGGGCACCGTCTTCTTCGCCACATGAAACGGCAGCGCTGAACCGCCGCGGAACGTGCGCTCCAAGAACACGGAGTTGAAGATGTGGATCGCCGTGTTGCCTGCCCAAAATATCGGCGTCCCATCGTCTGAGCGGCGAACCACCATTTCATCGCCCAGCGGATTCAAATCGCTGTACTCGATGATCCGCAATTTGCCGTCGATCGACACGACATTGCCGACGTTGTCTCGTGGCGTGCGCTTGGCCACGACTTGCGTCGACAGCTCCGCGTTGGATAGCAAGTGATAGCCCAGAAACTCGGGCTCGCACATGTCCACGAGCGGATTGTCGATCTGGCAATAGAAGAGTTGGTGCACGCCGCGGCGGCGGATGTCGGCCAGGCAGTTGCCCAGGGCATACAACGTGCCGCCGTGGCCGTCGGGACTCAGCACGAGCTGGCTCTTGTCCTCGAGCAACAGCCGGCCCGTCGCGGCATCGACGGCCGGCATCGTGCCCTGCACGAAGACTCTCAAGTCCTCGCTCGGCAGGCCGAAGTTTTCGTTCGCGCGCAGGTACTCAAGCGTTTCCCGATGAGTAGCCGGGCTGGTCATCAAGTACAGAGGAATGCGCATGCCGGCGGCCCGTGACCGGGCTGCAATCTTCTCCAACAGAATCTGAAACAACGATGCTCCCGAAACTGGCCCGACTGCGAACATGCCCTTGGGATGGTCGAGTCCTAAGCGCGTCCCCTGCCCTCCGGCCACCAGGATCACGCCGACCTGCCCGGCGGCCAGAGCTTGCTGGCCCCGGTCGCGAGCTTCCTGAGGCGAAATGCGACGTTGGCGATCGCCCAAGCGAAACGCCGGCGGCGCCACCGCGCGGCGGGCCAACTCGGCCCAGTCCTGGGCCGCGCGAGCGAAGCGAAAAAGCTCGTCGATCTGTCTCAAATCCAGCGCGCGAAGTTGCGCGGCGAGGCGGCCCTGTTGTTCCTCGGTCAGCTCGTCCCAAAATGCCAGCACGTGCTCCTGGCCATAGGGAGCCAATCGGGCATGCAATTCTGCTTTGTTGTCGGCCACTCTCATCGCCTCCCGCCGCGATTGCTTTCGACGGCTACACCAGGCCGCGCACCCAAGCCCAAGCCAGCAGGCAGAGCAAGGGAAACAAGCCAAAAATCATCAGATACGTAATGATCGACGTCCAAACATGACGCGGCCAGCGGGCCATACGGGCTCTTTGCTTCAAGGGGAACGATCCAACGCGCCTTTCACGGGCGCTCGCGAACATCTCTGTATTATTTCCTTCACGCGCCGAATCGCATAGGGCATTCAAAAACTAGACCGGGCTCATCACTGCCGACTATATTGGCCGGGATCGGGCTATTACCCTGACTCGCAGGCATGAGAATACTCGCGGGAGCTTCGAATTTGGGACAAACCTACCGCTGGAACGTGGCCGACCACGCAGCCGGATATGACGCCGCCGCCGAAGTCATTCATCCGTTTTACCTCGAAATCCAAGAGGCAATTCTCGAGCGCATCGCCCGGCCAAAAAACGCTGAATTCCTGCTGGTCGATTTGGGCGGTGGCTCGGGACGGCTCGCGGAGAAGTTCCTGGTCCGATTTCCGCGGGCCACGGCCGTGGTGGTCGATCAGTCCGAGGCGTTTTTAGAGATCGCCTCGGCGCGGATCGCGCCGTTCGGCGGCCGCGGGACGTGCCTGGTCGCCAGGCTCCAAGACGATTGGACGACCGATCTGCCCGCGGCGCCCACGGTGATCAGCAGCATGTCAGCCATTCATCATCTCGACCCGCAAGAGAAACAGCAACTCTACGCGCAAGCCTACGCGGCCTTGGAACCGATGGGGCTGGTGCTCAACGGCGACGAGATCCGCGCCGAGGACGATGGCGCGTATCGCGCCGCGCTCGAAAGATGGGCCGCTCACATGCGACAAATCGTGGACGCCGGCCGGGTGAGCCCAGCCATGCGCCCCATGCTCGAAGGCTGGCAACATCGCAACGTCACCCACTTCGACAAGCCACGCTCGAGCGGAGACGACTGCCATGAAACGATCGAGTCGCAACTTGCGTACCTTTGCGATTGCGGGTTCCGTAGCGTCAGCATAGCATGGCAAAAAGAGATGTGGGCCGTGCTCGAAGGCGTTAAGTAAGTCTCACCTGGCCGCAGGGTTGTGCGCTGACAAAACGACGCTCCATGAACAGTTTGGCTTCAACTGTGCGCCGCCTGGTCCTGGTCGTCGGATGCGTCCAACTTTCGACCGCGCTGGCCGTCGACATCCCTCTGACGCAAGACACAGTTGTGCGCTTCGCTGGCGTGAACGAGGGCATCGATGCGCTCACGGTGCGAGACGATTTCATCAACGCGATGAGCCCGTTCGACCGCCAGGTCCGGCTAAAGACCGACCGCGATATTTCCACCGAAGAGTTGTTGGCTTTCATTCCCCGCCACGTGCTGCCTTGGACGAGCGACGAGGTGGACCGTCTGACGCCGCTCGTCGAGTCGCTGGCAAAGAATCTGGCGCCCTGGAAACTCCACCTGCCGAGCGTCGTGCTGCTAGTGAAAACGGACGGGCAGGAAGACGCAAACGCCGCGTACTGTCGCGGAGCGGCCATCGTGCTGCCCACGCGCATGATCCACGGCGGGGGTTTGCACAGTATTCTGCCGCACGAATTGTTTCATGTCTTGAGCAGCCACAACCCGCAACTTCGCCAGGCTCTCTACCGTTCGATCGGGTTCCAACCTTGCAACGAAGTGCCGCTGCCCGGTCCATTGCAAGCCAGGAAGATCACGAATCCCGATGCCCCGCTCAACAATCAGTTCATCACGGTCGTGCACGGCGGCCGCGCGATGGAGCTGATGCCGGTCTTGTTCTCAAAAACCGAGCGCTACGACCCCGCCCGCGGCGGAACGCTGTTCACATATCTCGAGTTCAAATTGATGGTGCTGGAAAACGTGGGCGGCGTGCGGCGCGCCGTGCTTGTCGACGGCCGGCCCGTGCTGCTGGAACCCTCTGCCGTGCCGGGCTTCGCCGAACAAGTGGGTAGCAACACTTCCTACATCATTCATCCGGAAGAAATCCTGGCCGACAACTTCGTGTTTCTGCTCAACGGGCGCACGAACCTGCCCACGCCGCGGGTCGTGGAACAGATGGCCAAGATTCTCAGCACCCCCGCGCCGGCCAGGTAGACTCGCGCCCTGGGCCATCTCCGCGCTCAAGCGTCGCCAGCGTCAATCGGCGCGGCGCTCTTGGATCGAGAACTCAACCAACACGCGGGCACCGAGGTCGGCCGGCTGGTCGAGCTTGATTTCGAACCGCACGCCGTGCGAAAGCACCTGCGCGACTTTGATCTGCGCCGATGGGCCGTCCATTTGTTCGGCGAAACACTCGGGCGTGCGCGAAAACGGCGGACAAATGGCGACGTGGGCCGTGGCATGGCGCGACGAGGGCGCAAAATCGGCCCGCACCCAACCGGTGATCGCCTCACATCCATCATCGTGGCGACTGCGAACGATTTGTTGCGATACGGATTCGTCGATTTCATCGTTCGAATGGTCGAGGGTACCCAAACCACTTGCCGCTTCGGCAGGCGGACAGGCCGCATTCAAGGGTGCGACGCGAGACTCCGTCCGGGTCGGCGGCATCCGTGGCAGTTCCTTCCAGCTCCAGCCCTCTTCAAGGAGCAGCAAGCCCCACAAGCACCACAAGCCGCCGCCACTTCCGGCGACCGACAGACCGATGCTCCATAGCAGCAGCACTGCCGAGGGGGCAGTCCAAATAACGTACAACCAGGAACGACTGTGAATTGGGACCGCTAGCGGGATAAACCGGCGAAACGCGACCGCCAAGACGGCCAACAAACCTGCCCAGCCGACGAGCAACCCGGCCGGCAAGGGCGCCACGAGCGCTCCGCTGGCCCGACGGACCAGGATCAGCAGCCCCGCCACGGCCAGCAGCAAAAACGCGCAAATCGCCGCGGCCTGAACAAGACGAACGACGATCGGGGTGTCGATTCGCGGGCGCCAGGCGGCGAGCTTCGCGGTTCGAGCGTCCATGCCGGTTCCTTACGAAACGCGATTTGCCGCCAGAGTCAAGCTTGACGCCGGGCCGCAAAGCTCGGGCACGTCAGGCGCGAGCGGCCACGGCGCCGCCGGCGGCCTGTGCCAATTCCCCGGCGCGATGCGTGCCTTCCCATGTGAAATCGGGGTCGTTGCGGCCGAAATGCCCTCCGGCCGCGGTTTTTCGAAAGATCGGACGGCGCAAGTCCAGGTACTTGATGATGCCGCCCGGCGTCAGCGGAAACAATTCCCTGACCAGCTCGCAAATCCGCTCGTCGTCGACGCGGCCGGTGCCGAACGTGTCGACGTGAACGCTCACCGGCTCGCTGACGCCGATCGCGTAGGCCAATTGCACTTCGCAACGATCCGCCAACTGCGAGGCCACGATGTTCTTGGCGACGTGGCGGGCCATGTACGCGGCGCTGCGATCGACCTTCGTGGGATCCTTGCCGCTGAAAGCGCCGCCGCCATGCCGGCCCCAACCGCCGTAGGTATCGACGATGATCTTGCGACCGGTCAAACCGCAGTCGCCGTGCGGTCCGCCGATCACAAATCGTCCGGTCGGATTGATGTGATATTTGATGTCGCCGCGAATCAGCTCGCTGGGCAGATGCGGCTTGATGATTTCGTTGACAACGTAGCTGCGGATGTCGTTGTGCGATACGTGCGGGCTGTGCTGCGTCGAAACCACGACGGTGTCGATACGCACCGGCTGCGGGCCGTCGTATTCAATCGTCACCTGGCTCTTGCTGTCGGGCCGCAGCCAATCGACGTCGTTTTGTTGCCGGGCTGCGGTAAGCGCGTTGAGAATGCGGTGCGCCAGCGCGATCGGCAACGGCATCAATTCGGGCGTGTCGTTGCAAGCGTAGCCGAACATCAGGCCTTGATCGCCGGCACCGATCTCCTTGCCCCTGCTGCCGTCTTCGTTGACGCCTTGCGCGATGTCGGGGCTTTGCTTGTCGATCGAGATCATCACCGCGCAGGTATCGGCATTGATGCCCATTTCGTCATCGGTGTAGCCGACTTCGCGGATCACGCGGCGGACTTCGCCGGCATAGTCGACGTTGGCCTTGGTCGTGATTTCTCCGGCCACCACGGCCACGCCGGTCGTCACCAAAGTCTCGCAGGCCACGCGGCTGTACGGGTCCTGGCTTAACAGCGCATCCAGCACGCCGTCGGAGATTTGATCGGCCAGCTTGTCGGGATGGCCCATGCTCACAGATTCGCTGGTAAACAGATACTTGCCTGATGCCACGTGGACAATCTCCTAATGCGGTGAAATCGCACGGCCCACAGGCCGGCGACGCACGAAGTTAGATTGGGCATTATAACGACGGC
>JBGQHN010000199.1:0-8413 GCA_041497975.1 Planctomycetia bacterium
ATGAGCGCGAGTGCATGGCCTGCCATCGGCTGGGGGACCGCGGGTTTCAGGTTGGGCCGAACCTGGCTCTGATTCGCAATCGCACGCCCGCCGCACTGCTGGAGGCGATTCTCGATCCGAACCGCGAAGTGCAGCCCGGTTTTGTCAACTATGTCGTGGCCGACGACAGCGGCCGCACGCTGACGGGATTGATCGTTGGCGAAACGGCCAACAGCATTACGCTGGCGCGCGACAAAGGCGTGACGGAAACCATCATGAAAAAGAACATCGAGCAAATCCACGGCACTGGCAAGTCGCTGATGCCTGAAGGTCTGGAGAAGACGGTTGACCCACAGGGCCTGGCCGACCTGCTCGCCTTTCTCAAACAAGTGCAATACGATATCGGCACGCTGCCCGACTTTGCTCCACCGAAGGACTGAAGAGCGCCCCTCGCGTCGAGAACTCATACCATTGCCGACGAGGTGCCCCGTGCGACAAATGGCTCGCTTGATGTTCCTGGCAGGATTGGTTTCGTTTTCCGGCGCGGTTCACGATGTGCTCGCGGCCGACGAGGCCTGGATTGCCGCGGCGCTCAATCGGCCGGTCCTGGCGCCGGGCGAGCCACTGAAGGAAATCAAGGCCTTCATCGAGCCGCGGATTGTCCGGCTGCCGCAATTTTCGTCGCGCGAGCCTTGGGAGCGCGCGGCCCAGCAGATGCGCCGCGACATGCTCGACGAGATCGTGTTCCGCGGCACGGCGGCAAGCTGGCGCGACGCCCGCTGCCGCGTCGAGTGGCTCGACACGATTGCCGGCGGGCCGGGCTACCAGATTCGCAAGTTCCGCTACGAGGCTCTGCCGGGAATGTGGATTCCCGGCTTGCTGTACCAGCCCGAGAAGCTTGCGGGCCTGGTGCCCCTGGCCGTCAACGTCAACGGCCACGCGCCCGAGGGCAAGGCCGTGCACTACAAACAGCTGCGATCGATCAACCTGGCCAAGCGCGGCATGTTGGTGCTGAACCTGGAATGGTTCGGCATGGGGCAACTGCGCACGAGCGGGTTTTCGCACTACCGCATGAACCAGCTCGATCTGTGCGGCGCGAGCGGGCTGGCGCCGTTTTACCTGGCCATGTCGCGAGCGATCGACATCGGATTGTCGCTGGAACACGCGGACCCGAAGCGGGTCGTGGTCTCGGGCCTTTCCGGCGGCGGATGGCAAACGATCCTCATCAGCTCGCTCGACAAGCGCGTGACGCTGGCCAATCCCGTGGCCGGCTACGGAAGTTTTCGCACGAACATCGCGATGGACGACTTGGGTGACTCGGAGCAAGTGCCGACCGACATGGGCCTGGTGGCCGACTACGCGCATTTGACGGCGCTGCGCGCCCCGCGGCCGACGCTGTTGACGTACAACGCCGCTGACGACTGCTGTTTCAAGTCGGGCCACACGCTCGAGCCTCTGCTGCACGCCGCCCGCCCGATTTTCGCGCTGTACGGCGCCGAGAACAAGCTGCGATCGCACGTCAATCACGTGCCGGGCACGCACAACTTCGAGGTGGAGAACCGCGAAAAGTTTTACACCATGGTGGGCGACTTTTTCTATCCGGACGACGCCAGCTTCGCGCGCGCGGAAATCGCGTCCGAGGCGGAGCTGAAGACGGCCGCCGAGCTGGATGTGCCGCTGCCGGACGGCAACGTTGATTTTCATCGACTCGCCGAGAGTCTGCTGGCTGGCTTGCCGCGCGAACATGCTCCGCCAACCGACAAGGCGGCCGCCGAAAGCTGGCAGCGGCAGAAGCGCGACCACTTGAAGGCGCTATTGAAGGTACCGCAGTACGAAGTGACCGCGTCGACGCAAACGAGCACGGCAGCCAGCGCGAGCGGCGACGAGCAACGCCCGATCGACACGACATGGAAGCTGAAGTTGGGTGATAGTTGGACGGTGCCGGCCGTTGAGATCGCTCCGCAGGCCTCGCCGCCGAAAGGCGCCATGCTGCTGGTCGCCGACGCGGGTCGCGCGAGCTTGGCCGCTGCCGCGGCGCGCGCCCTCGCCGACGGCCAGCGCGTGCTGGCGGTCGACCCGCTGCTGTGGGGCGAATCGAAAATCAAGGGTCAGGATCCCGACTACTTATTCCCTCTGTTCGTGGCCGCGGTAGGCGAGCGGCCGCTTGGCATTCAAGCCGCCCAACTTGCCGCGGTCGCCCGCTGGGCTCGCGGACGACATCCAAAGGAGCCCGTGTCGATTGCCGCCTTCGGTCCGCGGTCGTCGATCGCGGCGCTTGTGGCCGCGGCCGTCGAGCCGGCGCCCATTGCAGAGGTGGAGTTGTCCGACGCGCCCTCGAGCTTGAGGCAATTGATCGAACAGGACAAGACCGTCGAGACCCTGCCCGAGCTGTTTGCCTTTGGCCTGTTGGCCGATTTCGACGTTCGCCAGATCGTGGCGCTGTCGGCTCCCCGGCGGGTACTGTTTCGCGAGCCGGACCAACGGGCGCGGCGCGAGCTGGGCCCGCTCGAGTCATGGTACGCGCTGTTCGGTCAGCCCTTCAATCCGGCGCCTTGACGGCCCGACGACGAGGCCCCACGGTTGCTTCCCGGCGCTGACGCTGTTAACGTGCACGCACTTTTGGGCAAGCGCAAGGCGAGGAGCAAACATGGGCGGCTGTGTCGTATTGTCCGAAGTTGCGAGCGTGCCGCTGGAATGGCTGGACTTCGTGATCCTGGTCGGTTCCGTGGTGGGCGTCACGGCGTTCGGCATGTGGATCGGACGCAAGGAAGAGAACACCAGCGACTATTACCTGGCCGGCAAGACCGTCGCCTGGTGGGCCGTGGCCGGCTCGATCTTCGGCACCAACATCAGCTCGCACCACATGGTGGGCATGATGGGCGCCGGATTGAAGGAAGGGTTCGCGCAGGCCAATTTCGAGTTTGGCGCCATCTTCGGCCTGTTGATGCTGTGCTATTTTTTTCTGCAGTTTTATCGCCGCATGGGCCTGTACACGCTCTCCGAATACCTCGGCCGCCGGTTCGATGACCGCAGCCGGTTGGTGTATTCGATCACCAACATGGCGTTCCTGCTGATCCAAATGGTCGGCACGATGATCCTGGGAGCGCTAACCGTGGCCACGCTCACCGCCGATTCCGAGTACGCGATCGGCTACGAAGCGGCCGTCTGCCTGCTGGCCGCGGTGGCCGCCGCGTACACGTTCTACGGCGGGTTGAAAGCGGACATCTTCAACGACGTCGTCCAAAGCGTTCTCCTGCTGGTCTCCAGCGGCTTGCTCGCCGTGCTGGCCATCTGGCATCCCAATGTCGGCGGCCTTTCGGGACTGCTCGAAAAGCAGCCGGAAAAGTTCCATGTCTTTTTCGAGGCCAGCCATCCGACGCTTCCCTGGAGCGGCGTGCTGAGCGGACTGATGGTGCTGCACCTTTACTATTGGGGCACCAACCAGTTCATCGTGCAAAGGACGCTCGGCGCCCGTAGCGATTGGGACGCCCGGATGGGGACCATCACGGCCGGATTCTTCAAGCTGCTGATCCCGTTTCTGTGCATCGTGCCAGGCATGGCGGCCGGCTATATCCTGGCGATCGATCCGGCCACCGAAAGCGATACGGCGTTTGCCGGACTGACGCGCACGCTGCTGCCGACGGGCTACGGCCTGGTGGGCGTGGTGATGGCGGGACTTGTGGCCGGCATTCTTTCCACGATCGACTCGATGATGAACTCCACCGCCACGCTTTTCACGTTCGACATCTACAAAAAATACATCCGCCCCGGGGCTTCCGAGATGCGGCTGATCTGGGTCGGCCGCGCGGCAATGATGGTGATGGTGACTTTGGCGATCTTGCTGTCGTTGTATTTCGGCCAGACGAAAGGCGGCATCTTCAACCGCATGGCCGACTACAACGCCTATCTGGTGCCCGGCGTGATCGTGGCCTACGTGGCCGGCATCTTGCAGCCGTTGGTGACCCACACCGCTTCGTTCGTCTGCATTCTGGCCGGTCCGTTCTTGTCGATCCTGATCGAACGGACCGCATACTACCAGTTCGACCACGACCTGCAGGCCTTTCACCGCGCGGGTCTGGCCACGGTAGGCTGCTATTTCGTGTTGATCGGGGTCAGTCTTTTGACGCAGCAGGAGCGCAGCGCCGAGCGGGAACAATACACCTGGGGCCGGTACCGCCACGATCCAAGCGCCACGTCCGGCCCCGCGCGCGCCTGGTGGCAGAGCGATCGTTTGTGGGCCGTGGTGTTAGTGGCGTGCACGCTGTGGATGTGCTGGTTCTTCGCGTGAGAATCAGCCGTCGGTGCGCACGATCGACCACGAGCGGTGGACCTTCTTGTTGCGGAAGTCGGGCGGAACGGTCTGTCGCGTAATTTCGCGGACACTGGCCCCGCGAAGCAGCGACTCCCGTAGCGTGAGACGGCGAAACGTGGTCACCAGGTAAATCTGTCCGCCGGGTAGCATGCACGCCAGGAGCCGGTTGATCAAGTCGACGTGACCGTCCTGCACGTTCCATACGCCCTCGCGGCGCTTGCCGTCGAAACCGGGGGGCTCGACGACAGCCAGATCGAATTGCGGACCCGCCGCCGGATTGAGTTGGGCGACGAACTCCAGGGGATCCTGGCACACGACGCGGTGAAGGTCACCCGAGATTTCATTGAGTCGCAAATTGCGCTTGGCCCAGGCAGTCAAGGAGCGTGAGGCTTCCACGCTCACGGTTGAGGCCGCGCCGCCGGCCGCCGCGGCAACCGTGGCCGTGCCGGTGCGAGCAAAAAGATTCAAGAAGCGCGTGCCAGGCGCGTCGTTCCACAGCTTGCCTCGCAAGACCCGTCGATCGGGCTGCAGACCGGTTTCCGATGATGGGCCGAGCCGCGCTTCAAACAGCAGCGGCCCCTCGACGACTTCCACGCGCTCGGTCTCGTGCTTAGGCTCGCGGCGCCCGGCGGAGGTTGCCGACTGCCAGTGGACCGCGACGCTCTTGCGGGGCACCGCGAGCGTCTCGCAGATCAACGTGACCAACGTTTCCAGCCACGCACGGTGCTCGACCTGAGTGCGGCCGTGGGGGCGATCGTACTCGGTGATCAACACGTGGCCCGCGTACCAATCGACGGCCAGCGGCACCTCGGGAATATCGCGATCGTATAAGCGATACGCGTTCACGTTTTGCCGCCGCGCCCAGCGGTGCCAATGCCTGGCCATTCGCCCAAGTCGATTGGCAAAAGCCTGTCGCGCGTCGTGCCCGTCGGCCGGGCGCTTGGCGACCGCGACGCCCTGGCCGGCAAACATCTCGAATTTGAGCAAACGACATTCGATCGGGCCGTTGAACAGCCGCAGCCTGCCGCTGGGGCGCAAGCCGATGTGCCTGGCTGCCTCGCGGTTTCCGCTGAAGATAAACGCGGTGTGTCCCGCCCAGTGCTGTTTGAGCGCGTCGCCGATGCGGCGATAGACGGCTTCGATGCTCGCGGTTTTCATGCGCTCGTCGTAGGGCGGATTAGTAATCAGCGTACCGGCCGCGGCCGGCGCCGCGACCGATTCAAAATTCTCAACCAACCAGCGAATGTTCTCGGCGACGCCGGCCTGCCTGGCGTTTTCTTGCGCCGCACTAATCATCCGCGGATCGAGATCGGAACCTTGGATCGGAAACGAAATATTGGGCCGAACCTGCCGGCGGGCCTCGGCCAGCACCGACTCGTGGGCCGCTTGGGAAAAGTCTTTCCAACGCATATAGCCGAATTGCCCGCGAATCAACCCCGGCGCGATCGAGCGGGCCGCCAGCGCCGCCTCGATCAAGAAAGTGCCGGAGCCGCACATGAAATCGGCCAGTGGAGTGGACCCGTCCCAGACGCTTAGCCGCAAGATGCCGGCGGCGAGCACTTCGTTGATCGGGGCTTCGCCTGCCCCCTGGCGATAGCCGCGCTTGTGCAGCGAATCGCCGGACGAATCGAGGTACACGGTGACTCGCTGGTGGTCGATGTGCAAATTGATTCGCAGATCGGGATCGGCCAGGTCGACCGACGGGCGCCGCCCGGTGGCGGCTCGGATCTGATCGACGATCGCGTCCTTGGCCAATTGGGCCGCGTACAGCGAGTTGCTGAATACGGGACTGTGGACGACCGGGTCGATGGCGAGCGTCACGTCGGCGTCGAGGTAGGCCGTCCAATCCACCTGGCCGACGCCGCGATACAGTTCTTGCTCGCCGCCCGCCGTGAACGTGTGAATTGGCTTGAGAATGCGCACGGCAGTCCGGCAGTGGACGTTGGCTCGATACAGGAGTCCCAGGTCGCCGCGAAGCGAACACATGCGCCGGCCCTGTTGCACGTCCTGCGCGCCCAGAGCGGTGAGTTCTTCGGCCAGCACTCCTTCCAGCCCGAAGAACGTCTTGGCGATCATATCGAATGAGTCAGCCACGCGCGCTCCACTCTCCCGCTGCGATCAAGGCCCGCAATCGTGGCAGCATCGACTGCACGGCCCGTGCCCGATGGCTCAGCACCGCCTTGACGGCCGGCGAGAGCTCGCCGAAGGTGCGATGATACTCGATGATCTCGAAGAGCGGATCGTAGCCGAATCCTCCGCTGCCGGCCTCGCGCTGGCGGATACGGCCGTGGCAGTGGCCCGAGCTTTGGCCGCGGAGCGTTCCCGTGGGATCGGCCAGCGCCAGGCAGCAAGCGAAATGCGCCGTGCGCCGCGGCAGTTCCACGCCGTCCAACGCCGCCAATAGCTTGCGCCGATTGTCGGCGTCGGTTGCGCCGCTGCCGGCGAATCGGGCGGAAAACACGCCCGGGGCTCCGCCCAGCGCATCGACGACCAGTCCGCTGTCGTCGGCCAACACCCACGCGCCCAAGTGAGCCGCTTGACCTGTTGCCTTGAGCGCGGCGTTTTCGGCAAACGACCTGCCCGCTTCGTCGATTTCGATCGGCTGGCGAACGTCAGCCAGGCTGCGCACGCTCACGCCCAAGGGAGCCAGCAGGTCGGCCAGTTCCTGGGACTTTTTTCGGTTATGCGTGCCGAAAACGAGCGAGAGCTTGAGCGTGTCCGTCGTTTCGTGCGCGCAACTCATCAAAGAATCGCCAGTGGATTGCGTCGTTCTTCCATGGTGCCGCGGGTGACTCCCACGCGATTGGCCGCGTTGAGCGCGCTCCACACGTCCTTGCCGCTCAATTGGCCGGCCAGCAGGCGGCGATACAAGTCGATCGTGCGGCCGATCTCGGCGGCCGGCGTGTCGTTGAGCAATTCCACGCGAAAATTCCGCACGCCGCGCTTCAGCAGTTGCGGCACGGCTTCGGCCGCGCTTTGCGGCACGGCGTTGAACAGCGTGTTACGGCAACCGACGTCGGCGGAGAGCGTGTGCTCCATGCCCATGCGATCGCGCAGACGAACCTGGTGCACGTCGCAAGGGCGGCCGCAGTTGTGCTTGTTGGTGCCGGGCGAGAGGACCGAACAAAAGACGCAATGCTCCATGTGGAACATCGGCATGTGCTGATGCACGACGACCTCGAGCCACGCCGGGGGGACGGCCGCGACCAGATCGAACAACTGCTCGCGATTCAGGTCATACGCCGCGGTAACGCGATCCGCGCCCAGGCGATGCAGGTACTCGACGGTCAGCTCGTTGGTGGCATTGAGCGAAAAATCGGCCACGACCTTCACGCGCTGGCTCGCATAGAACACCAGGCCCGCCAGGTTGCGCACCAGGATTCGATCCGCGCCATGCCGCAACACGACGCGCAGAATTCCGACCTCGTCGGGCTTTTGAATCCGCGGCGTGGCGATCGCGATGTCAGCGCCTACGCCGTGGGCCGCCGCGACGGCGCCCGCGTATTGACGAATATCCTGGAGATCGACCATCACGCTGCGGGCACCATGGTCGAGCACGCTGTGGAGCTGACTCATGGAGCGGCACAAGACGTGCAACGTCGGCGGAGCCTCGGAAGCGCCCGAGCCCAAATGCGGCGCGAGCGACGATCGCAATGCTTCCACCACGCCTCGGTCGGCGATTGGCCGCGAGGGCCTGGTCGAGGCCGCCTCGTCCAGCAGGCGCATGATCTCGTGCCGCAACTTGCCCAAAGTGCTCAGCGGCGCCATGGGCTTGCCGGTGATTTGCGCCTGGCAGTCGCGCAGTTGATAGTTCGTCCCGCCCAGCCGGCCGAATTGTTCTCGGAGCACTTCGAGAGTGAGCGGATGCTTGCGGGCTTCGGCCAGCGGCTCGGTCGACTCGACGCGGCACGACACGCCGCCGTCGGTTCGGGCCGTGACCATCAACTTGCCGCCAATGGCGGCTTGCACCGTGATATCCAGCGGCACGAGACGCCGCGGATGGTCTCCGATAAAAGTTTTTCGCAATCGGCCGGTGAGCTGGGGATCGTCAGTTTTCCACACGCGCTGCTGAGGACGCAGTTGATCCAGGCGGAGCGCGCCGTGGCCGAAAGCCAACTGCAC
>JBGQHN010000200.1:0-8346 GCA_041497975.1 Planctomycetia bacterium
CATTCGGCGCGGATCATGGACCGCGTGGCCGTGATTCGCAGCGCGCACCACACGATGCGCAACCACAACGCGGCCGCGGTCGAAGCGCTTTGCGGACGCACGCCGCTGCGGGGCGATCTGGAGTTGTTGGCCAACGATCCCACCACAGATTTTCCCTGTTACGGATCGGCGCTCACGTTTTTAAAGGGGGCCGCCGGGTCGGTGCCGCCGCACGTCGCGCTGCCGCACGTGATGTACAACGTGGTGAAACTGCCCGGGCAAACGGCCGGTTTCCTGGGGCCGTCGTTCGAACCCTTGCAGGTCACGAAGGATCCCAACTCGCCCGACTTTCGCGTCAGCGAAATCGAGCTGCCCGCCGGCTTGACGCTGGCCGAATTGGAAAATCGCCAGGCGCTTCTGTCGCGCGTCAACGCTCAAATGGACAGCGCGCCCCAGTCGACGGTTCAAGGCACGCTGGGAACCTACTACAACCGGGCTTTCAATCTGCTGCGCTCCGACGCGGTGCGGCGAAGTTTCGACATCAACCAGGAAGACCCGCGCGTACGCGCTCGCTATGGCCGGAACATTCACGGGCAAAGCGCACTGTTGGCCCGGCGACTGGTGGAAGCCGGCGTGCGGTTCGTCAGCGTCTACGACAAGGTGACCAACGGGCTCGACAATTGGGACACGCACGTCAACAACTTTGGCCGTTTGAAGGATCAACTACTGCCGCCCTGCGACATGGCGTTTTCCGCGCTGGTCGAAGATCTGGAAACACGCGGACTGCTCGATTCGACCTTGGTCATCATGTTGGGCGAATTCGGCCGCACGCCGAAGATCAATGGCCAGGCCGGCCGCGATCACTGGCCCGACTGCTACAGCGTGGTGTTGGCCGGCGGGGGCGTGACCGGCGGAGCGATGTGTGGGACGAGCGATAAACTGGGGGCCTATCCCGATTTAAATCCCGTCACGCCAGGCGATCTGGCGGCCACGATTTTCTGGCGATTTGGACTCGATCCCCGCACCGAACTGCATGATGTCAATGGCCGCACATTCCACCTGGCGGCCGGCGAACCGATTTACGGGCTATTCGGTTGAGATTCGAAGGGGCCGCCGTCGACGGGCGATGCGGCGGGGCGGGTGGAGCGAATTCGTCGCCGAAAGTGCCTTGCGAGAGCCGTTAGGTCCAGCAATAATGTGGCAGAATACATGGCTTTCCACCGCTGGCTGCCGCGCTGGCAGCCACCAGGCTACCCCCAGGCCTGCTGAACCCTAGCGCTTTCAGGTTCACCACTAGTTGCAGTCGCTTGCCGCGACGAGGCTTCGCTGGCTTTTCTGGGTTCAATAGATGGCGTGCCTCGTCGGCGTGCGTTACTCTTAATGTGTCCAGACTTACCGCATCGGTGCGCGTTTGTCTAAAAGTGCCCGCGAATAGCCCGCCACACCAACCTACCCTCACGCTTGTCGAAGGAGTGTTGTCATGTTTCGCCTCTCGATGTTCGTTAGTTCCGCGCTAGCGCTGACGCTTGTGATGACGTCTTCGGCATCGGCCCAACTTCGCGGCATGCGCTTTCCGCCATCGCTGCAAAACATCTTCATGCTGCGCCAGGATGCGGTTCAAAACGAACTGGGCTTGTCGGCGGAACAAAAAAAGACGCTCTCCGAATTTGCAAACCAATTGCAGTCCGAAGCCATGGAAATCATCTCGGGCTTACAAGATCTCACGCAAGAGGAACAGAAGGAGCACATGCCCGAGCTGATGAAGATGGTTGGCGAGAAGGGCAAGGACATGCAGGAGAAAGTCGATAAAGTATTGGAACCAAAGCAAATTGCGCGCATGAAGGAGCTATCGCTACAGAGTCGCGGCGCGACGGCGCTTGAGGATGAGGAAGTCATCGCCGCCCTGAAGATCAACGACGAACAGAAGCAGAAACTGATTGCCGTGCGCGACGAAGGCGCTAAGAAGATGGAAGAGGCCATGCAGAGCTTGCGTGGCGGCGGCGGCGACGCCGGCGAGATTCGACAAAAGATAATGGGAATGCAGAAAGAGTTGGGAGACAAGGCCTTAGCAGTCCTCTCGGACGCACAGCGCGAGCAGTTCGAGACAATGAAAGGTGCGAAATTCAACTTCCCACCACGACGCGGCCCCGGATTCTAGAACAGAGATTCTGTTTTCTGAAACTCAGCTCGTGGGCTCCAGGTAATACACCATTAGTGACCCGGTCCACGATCGCTCCCCGTCCGCGGGGATTTAAGTGGAAATAAGTCGGATCAAGTAAAACAAACTGAGGTGTTAAGATGGGACGAGTTTGCCGTTTTGCACTCCTTGCGGCTGTCATTTGTTCAGCATCGGTCGTGGTCGCCGCCGACGCTGCCGGGACCCCAATCGGCAAGAAAGTTGGCGATTTTTCGCTGACCGACTATCGCGGCAAGACGCATGCCCTGGCCGACTACAAGGACAAGCTCGTGGTTCTGGCCTTCATCGGCGCCGAGTGCCCGTTGGCCAAGACCTACGCGCCGCGACTGCGTGATTTGGCGGCCGAGTTCGAGAAGCAAGGCGTGGTGTTCCTGGGCATCGACGCTAATCAGCAAGACACGCTGACCGAGATCGGCGCCTACGCTCGGATCCACGAAATCACGTTCCCCGTGCTGAAGGATAACAACAACGAAATCGCCGATCGCCTGGGCGCGGTTCGAACTCCGGAAGTGTTCTTGCTCGATAAAGATCGCGTGATTCGCTACTGGGGGCGCATTGACGACCAGTACGGCTTCAAGACGGGCGCCGGCTACGTAAAGCCCAAGCTCAACGAGCGCAACCTGGCCGACGCGATCAGCGAAGTTCTCGCGGGCAAGGAAGTCACGCGCCCGGTGGTCAAGGCCGACGGCTGTTTTATCGGTCGGGTGGCCAAGACCGCGCCGCATGGCGAGATCACGTATTCAAACCAGGTCGCGCGCATCATGCAGGCGCGTTGCGTGGAGTGCCATCGCTCAGGCGAAGTCGCTCCGTTTACGCTAGGCACGTATGACGACGTCGTGGGTTGGGCCGAGACGATCCGCGAAGTGGTCCAGGAAGGCCGCATGCCTCCTTGGTTCGCCGATCCCAAATATGGTCATTTCACCAACGACGCCCGGCTGAGCGCTGAAGAAAAACAACAAATCTGCGCGTGGGTCGACAACGGTTGCCCACAGGGCAACGTCAAAGATCTGCCCGCGCCGCGGAAGTTTGTCGACGGCTGGCAGATTGGCGAGCCCGATCAGGTCGTCTACATGGCCGACAAGTCCTATACCATTCCGGCCGAAGGCACGGTCGAATATCAGTTCTTCACAGTCGACCCGGGCTGGACGACGGACAAGTGGATTCAAGCCACGGAAGCCCGTCCGGGCAACCGTTCGGTGGTGCACCACATTATCGTGATGGTACAGCCGAAGGAAGGGAACGACTTCGGGGGTCGCGGCGGCATTGGCGGCTATGCACCCGGCATGACGCCGGCCGTCAACCTCCCGGGCACGGCCTCGTTTGTGCCGGCCGGCTCCAAGCTGATCTTCCAATTGCACTACACCACCAACGGCAGCCAACAGGTAGACCGCAGCATGGTCGGCATTCGTTTCGCCGATCCGAAAACGGTCAAGCGGATGGTGCGCGGCGGGCTGGTCGGCGACACGTCGTTTCGCATCCCTCCGGGAGACGCGAACTACGAGGTCAAAGCCAAGCACTTGTTCTTGAAGGACACGCTGCTTTTGAACCTGACGCCGCACATGCACCTGCGCGGCAAGGATTTTAAGTACGAGGCGGAGTATCCGGACGGCACGCGCGAAGTGCTATTGGACGTGCCCAACTACGACTTCAATTGGCAGATTCGCTACATGTATAAAGAGCCGAAGCTGATGCCCAAGGGCACGCGGCTGCATTGCACGGCTCACTTCGACAATTCACCGGATAACCTGGCCAATCCCGATCCCACGAAGGAAGTCAGCTTCGGCGACCAGACCTGGGAAGAGATGATGTTTGGCTTCTACACGTCGATGGATCCCGCGCAGGATCTTACCGCCGGTGGTCTGGCCGACAGCGGCGCCAAAGACGGCCAGGTGAACGGCTTTGCCGGCGAGGGCTCGGTAACCTCGGCCCAGGCCGCTAAAAAGAACTGATTCACTAGAGGGGCAAGGTACCTCTACGACAAAGAGGCCGTCCGCGATGGACGGCCTCTTTTTTTGCCATCGGCTACCGGTCAAGCCGATTCACCACCTGCCGCATCACGCATAAAGTTGCTTGGCCTGCGGCAAGCGGGACGCCATAATGTCGCCGGTCCAAGAATTATACTTCGAGGAGTGAATCATGTTCGCGCCGCTACGTTGGGTCCGTTTGCTCTTGGTAACGTCAATGTTTGTTTGTTTACCCACTGCCCTGGGGGCCGATGAGTCGCAGCCCAATCGGCTCTTCGAAATGCGGACCTATACCGCTAACGACGGAAAGATGGCGGATCTGCACAAACGGTTTCGGGACCACACCAATCGACTGTTCGTCAAGCACGGGATGACGCTGGTTGGATATTGGACTCCCTCCGACGAACCCGAGGCGGCCAGCACGCTGGTATACATCTTGGCCTACCCCGACCGCGCGGCCCGCGACAAGTCGTGGAAGGAATTTCAAGCCGACCCCGAGTGGCAGGCCGCCTACAAGGCTTCGCACGCGGCGGGCCCGCTGGTGAAAAAGGCGGAATCGAAATTCCTCAGTCCCACCGACTACTCACCGCTCAAATAACCCCGACGTTTCGACGAGCGCGCTTCGACGTCGCGCACGATGCCCTTTCAAAGGAGAATATCTCGTCATGACCGACCGCGAACGCTGGACGGTTTATCCCTTGTTATTCCTGACCTTGGGAATCGCAGTCAAAGACAAGCTGTTGCGTCTCTCCAACGTCGACACGGTGCTGTGCAACACGTTGGTGGTGCACGACGGCAAGGGCAATGAGAAAGTCGTCATCGCGTCGACCCCGGCCGGCGGACTGGTTCGCGCCCAGGGGACGAAGACGGGCCTCAGCGTGCTGGTGGGGCATGCCAATGACTACGCCGGAGTGATGTTCCTCGACACCCACGGCAACCTGCACCCGAGCCTGGCCATACAGACAGTCGCGCCGCGCAAGCCGTCCGGCGGCCAGGCCGGCGCGCCCTCGGACCAGGGCCAAGCGCCGGCGAACGAGCCCGATTCCAAGCAGCCCGAAGCGCCCCCGTCAAAGACTCCTGAGCAACCGATCGAGTCGCCGGAGAAGTAGGCGCCGGATCAGTTTCCCACGGTCGGCGCGGCTATTGTCCGGCTTCGGTCGCGATTCGCTGAGCCGTTGCCGGCGACGGGGCCGCTTCGCCGGCCACGGGACCCACCGCCTCGCTCGGAGAAATTGCTTTCCGCGGCCCAAAGCGGCGGGTCCGGTACAAATCCAAACCGTGCGCCGCGTGATACAGCGCCCCGCACTCGAGATCGAACTTTTGCGTTTTTTCAAAACAGTCCAACAGGTGCAGGACGGCCCGCGTCACCCACGGCTGTTCCAGCTCCTGGTCGTTCAGGGTCACCATCAAAAACTCGAGCGCGTGGCCCGTCGAGCCGATGCGCTTGCTGATTTCAGGTGACGTCGCCGGCCGCGCGAAGTAATTGGTCGAAAAGCTTCCGTCGGGCTGCTGAAACTCTTTGGCGGCGGCCACCGCATCGTTGATCTTCTGCTGGCATTTCGCCCACGTCCCCTGCGCGTCGTCCAGTTTGCCGCCATTGGCCAAGTAGCGCTTCAGCGCCACGGCAAGTCCATACATGCGGTGCGTCCCGCCGCAGGCGCTCGCCTCCAGGTCTTGCGCCGTTTCCATGCGGACCATGCGCTCGATATTCCACCCGGTGCCGTCCTTCGCGGTCCATTCGGCATCCTGGGGCAGGTAGGCGCTAAATGCCATCAGCGTCCAGGTCGCCTCCATGCCATCGTAGATGTCCCATTGCGCCTGCGTGATCAGGTCGCGAACTTTGTAGGTCTCGCCGCCCACGACAATCGACTCGTCGGGTGTAAGGCCGCATTGCGACAAGTAACCGAGCCACTGGTCCTCGTGCCCTTGGCCGGTGCTGGAACCGGCTTCGACGATGGCCTCGAGTCCGTGATCGCCTTTGCGCATCGTCCAGCCGCGCAGTGCGCCACCCGCGAGCAAATAGTCGAGCGCTTTGACGAGCTTGCCGTCGTGGTAGATCTGAAAATCGCGCCCATAGACCAGCGCGCCGTGCACGATCTGCCACGCCGCCTGGTCCTTGGTGTTCAGATGGCGATTGGCGTAGGTGAACTCGATGGCCTTGTCCAATCGGTCGCGCAGTTGGTCGTCGCTCGGCAAGTCAATTTTTACGGTTTCGGGCACCGATTTGCCGCAACCTACAATCAGCCCCAATAGGACGAGCGCGCTCCATGCCACAAGCCCCCTTCCGCGTGCCGACGAGTTACCCATGACGATCGTTCCTTCAACTGGTGGTGATTGTTCCGCCGGGACCGCCCGGATAGTTGGACTGGAACGCATTTGCGGGCTATTCCAAAAACGAATCGATCCGCAAGGAGCCCAGTTTACCAATGTTTCGGCATTTCATGTCAGGGCTTTGGATAAAAAATTCGGAATGCGGAAAATACGAAGAATTTGACGGTCCGCCGCCGATGAGAAACGTTGAGAAACGTGTTGCGCGTTTCCGATGCATTCGCGGGCCGGGCCTATGTCAGTCCAATTGCGATTTTTCCATCGCCTGCGCTTCAGCGATCGCACGCGATTGATGGCGTTTTCGATCGCTGTTTTGGCCCTGGTTTCGACCGCGGCCGCGGCGGTCACTGCACTTCAGTTTCATTTGGCCGTCCAGGCCGGCGACCCATCTGAGGCGGCATTGGGAGCCGCGCCAAGGGGCGCGGAGGCCTTTGTCGGCGACGGGGAATCGGACGCCTGGCGGCGCCGATCGGTCTTGGCTGCGGTCGAAACCCTGACGCTCGTGATTGCCGGTGGCGCGCTGTTGGTCCGCGTTTGCAACCCGTTTATCCGGCGGCTGGAAGAAAGCGACGCCCGCATTCGCGCGATCGTGTGCACGGCCGGCGACGGCATCATCACGATCGATCGACAAGGCACGATCGATTCGTTCAATCGGGCGGCAGAGCGGATGTTTCTGATATCGGAAATGAGTGTCGTCGGCCACAGCATCGACGAATTGATCGAGCTGCCTTCGATCACCAGTTTTTCGCAAGCGCAACTCGGCGCCGGCGACGCGGCGCGCGAGAGCTCGAATCAAAGGGCCCTGGGACGCCGCGCGGGCGACGTGCGGTTCCCGCTCGAGTTCTCGCTGGCCCGCGTGCCTTTGGGCGAGCGCGCGATCTTTACCGTGATTGTCCGCGACACGACCGAACGCGAGGCCGCGCAGCAGCAAATGCGCCTGCAAATGTGCAAGCTGCAAGAAGTCAAGGAAATCCTCGAGGCCAAAGCGGCCGAGCTGGCCGAGACCAATCGCGAGCTGGACGACTTTACATACATTGCGTCGCACGATCTGAAGGAGCCGCTGCGCGGCATCAGCGCCTATTGCCAGATCCTGCTGGAAGACTATAGCCAGCGACTCGATGCCGACGGCCAACGTCGCCTGCAAGCCTTGGTGGGCCTTTGCCAGCGGCTGGGCCGATTGATCGATGACTTGCTGACCTATTCGCAGATCCGTCGCACCGAGCCCGATCAAATGATGGCGGACTTGAATGAAGTCGTGGCCGACGTATTGGTGACCTTGGGCCCGGCGATCGACGAGCGCGGCGCCGTGGTGTGCGTGAACGAGCGGCTGCCGAGCGTCGCTGGCGACCCGGTTTGGCTGGGGGAAGTGTTCCGCAACCTGATCACCAACGCCATGAAGTTCAATGACAGTCCATGCCCCAGGGTCGAGATCGGGTGTCTAGCCGGGCCGACAATCTACGTGCGCGACAACGGGATTGGCATCGACGAGTGCCACCATGAGGCGATCTTCACTATGTTCCGCCGTTTGCACAGCCGTAGGAAGTACGACGGAACCGGCGCCGGCCTGACATTTGTGCGCAAGATCGTCGAGGCCCATGGCGGCCGCGTGTGGGTCGAGTCGAATCCGCCTGGCGGTTCGACCTTCTATTTCACTCTTTCCATGGAACCCGACGGTGTTCGCCAAGAACCTGAAAGTTGTGTTGTTGGTTGAGGACAGCCCGGACGACGTCGACTTTGCCCGGCGGGCATTGGCCAAATGCGGCATCGCGCCGCGACTGGTCGTGGCCGAGGACGGCGACTCGACCTTCGCCACCGGCGAGGCGGTCAACCTCGCCGCGCGTCTCCAGCAGGCGGCAAACGCGGGCGAGATCCTCATCG
>JBGQHN010000201.1:0-8266 GCA_041497975.1 Planctomycetia bacterium
GGCACGGGCTTGGGGCGATCGATGGGGCAATATTTGCTCAGCCTGGGAGCCAACCTGGCGATCTGTGGGCGCCGACGCGAAGTGGTCGAGCAGGCCGCCGTGGAAATGGCCGGCGCCACCGGCGGGCAGGTGTTGGCGCTGCGGTGCGATGTTCGCCAGAGCGAAGAAGTGGAGACGATGTTCGCGGCGGTGCGCGAGCGCTTTGGAGCGATCCACGCGCTAGTGAACAACGCGGCCGGCAACTTCGTTTCTCCGACCGAACGGCTGTCGTACAACGCGTTCAATTCAGTCGTCGATATCGTTCTCAAAGGAACCTACAACTGCACGCTGGCAGTCGGCAAGCGGTGGATCGAAGACAAAACCCCTGGCGCGATCCTCAACATCAGCACGACCTATGCCTGGACGGGTTCGGGTTACGTCGTCCCGTCAGCGGTCGCCAAGGCCGGCGCGCTGATCATGGTCCGCTCGTTGGCTAGCGAGTGGGGCAAGTATGGCATCCGTCTCAACGCGATCGCTCCCGGCTCGTTTCCGACCGAAGGCGCCTGGTCCCGGCTGAGGCCGCCCGAGCTGGGAGACGGTTCGGACGTGAAGGAGAACATTCCCTTGGGGCGCTTTGGCGAGCACCAGGAACTGGCGAACCTGGCCGCGTATTTGTTGTCCGATTTCGCGGCCTACATTACCGGCGCTTGTATCACCATCGACGGCGGCGCGTGGCTGCGCGGAGCCGGTCAATTCAATGGACTGGAACGCGTCAGCAGCGAGCAATGGGACGTGCTGCAAGAGGCGATCAAGTCGCGCAAGAAAAAGTAACGCCGTCGCGCAGGGCATTGGTATCGCGAACGATATCGTCCATATCCCGCACGTGGACCCTAAAACCTGCCCAGCTGGTGTGTTAGAATTGCGCCTGGTTTCGATTCCTGTCTCGGATGCGACCAATGAGCCGGCCCCCGTTTTTCCGCGCTGATGCTGTGCGCTTGGGGCGCGGCGGAAAGGCCGCGCGCAAGGGGCCAGGCAGCCGCAAAGGGCCCCAGCGGGCCCGGCTGGCGGTCGACGAGCTTGAAGACCGGCGGATGTTGTCGGTCACCACGCCGGTCGAGACGATCTATCGCGACCTGGTGTCGGTCGCCGTCGTCGATCGCAGGCTGTTCTACAACAACTCGGCCTTTGACAATAACAATCCCGCCGCCAATGCCAACGACGACGATGCGATCGCCAGCGACAAGTCGGCCCTGTTGCCCGGCGGCAGCGCCACTTTCTCGAACTACACCAGCTACAGTCGCGGGATCAACGGCCTCGTGATCGACGTGGCGGGCCTGCCGACGGCCACGCTTTCGGCCGCCGATTTCACGTTCCGCGTGGGCAACAGCAACGTTCCGGCCACGTGGACCACGGCCCCGGCACCCACGTCGATCAGCGTGCGCAGCGGCGAGGGGATTTCCGGCTCGGCGCGCGTCGAGATTCTGTGGGCCGACGGCGCGATTCAAAAACAGTGGCTGCAAGTCACCCTCAAGGCCACGCCCCATACCGGCTTGAAAACCGACGACGTGTTTTATTTCGGCAACGCCGTGGGCGAGTCGGGTAACAGCCCGGCCGACGCGATCGTCAACGCCGTTGACGAGCAGGGCGCGCACAACAATCCGGCCAACCCCAGTCCGGTCACGTCCCGGTATGACTTCAATCGCGATGGCGTGGTCAACTCCACGGACGAGACAATCGCCGCGGCCAACGGCACCTCGGCGGGCACGGCCTTGCAGTTGATCGCCGCGCCGGCCGTGGTGCAAACTCCGCCGCCCGAGCGCTTGACTCCCTCGCTTTTCAATTGGGGCGACGGCGGCTACCCGGTGTTCAACAACCCGGCCTTGGTGACGACCGCCTCGGGCACGGTCCTGGCGTTTGCCGAAGGCCGGGCGACCAGCCAGGACTCGTCGTCGTACGCGATCGTGATGCGGCGCAGCACCGACGGCGGCTTAACCTGGTCGGTGCCGACGCAAGTCTATAGCGTCGCGCCGTTGACGGGCGCGGTGATCAGCCAGCCCGCGCCGATCGTGGATAAGAACACGGGCGAAGTGTTCCTGCTGTTTAATCGCGGCACGTTCGACGGAGCCAATCTTCATTTGACGGAGGTCTTTGTCACGCATACTTCCGACGACGGCCTGACCTGGACGACGCCGGTCGACATCACCGATTCGGTCACGGTGACCGAAGGGAACAATCCCGGTCCGCCGGGCGTTTTTCCGGACACGCCCTGGGGCTGGGCGATCGTGGGACCGGGCCACGGCATCCAGTTGGAGCGCGGAGAGCATGCCGGACGCTTGATCGTGGGCGGCGACCACCGCGACACCAACGACAACTCGGGCAAGAGCTGGTCGCACGTGATCTACTCCGACGACCACGGAGCGACCTGGCATCTGGGCGGCGGCCTGGTCGGTTCGAGCGACCCGCTCGTACAACACGCCAACGACGGTTCCAACGAGAACTCCTTGGTCGAGCTGTCCAACGGCGACATTTACATGAGCATCCGCGTGCAGCGAGAAGGGTCGCACTTTCGCGGCCAATCGACGAGCACCGACGGCGGCATCACCTGGTCCGGCATGCTGCTGGAACCCGACCTGACGCCATACCAGGTGGAAGGCAGTGTGCTGCGGCTGAACGACAACGTGCTGTTGTTCTCGTCGCCCAATAGCACGGACAAGTTCGACGAATTGCGCCATGAGATGACCATCTGGCTCAGCTATGACGAGGGCCAGAACTGGAGCGCGCGCAAGGTTGTCTTTTTCGGGTATTCCGGCTATTCGGACATGACGGTCGTCGGACCCGACACCATTCTGCTGTCCTACACGCGCGGATGGAACGGGCTGCAGGGCTCGGCGGACGTGGCCAGCCCGGCGGTCGACTTCTACGCCGAGATTGGCCTGGCGCGAGTCAATTTGAAATGGCTCGAAAGCACTGATCCTTACGAGTTCGATTGGTACTTCAACGAACGGGAGCCGGGCGAGCTGTCCAATGGCCGTGGGTTCGCGATTCAGGACTACGGCGATTGGGACGAGCGGGCCCGGGCGCGGGCCTCGACACCCAGCGTCGCGCCGCAATACGTCGAGGGAGTGGCCGGCGACAGCGCGCTGCACTTGACCACCCAGACGGGCGCCAATGGCGTGTTGCTATCGCAGGGATACAACACGGCCTTGTTCGCCGAACCCGATTACAGCTTCACCGTTCAGATCGAGATGAAAACCTCGGACGATACGGGGGTCATCATCGGCACGCGCCCGACGATCCGCAATTGGACTTTGCAAATCGTCGGCGGGAAGGTGCAGTTCTCGCTGTATGACAGCCAGAACACGGCCGTCATTACCAGCAACCAAACCGTCAATGATGGCCAGTGGCACCACATTGCGGCGGTTCGCGACGCGAGCGCGCGGCTGTTGAAACTGTATATCGATCACGTCGAGGCGGCCGACGCGGTGGTCGATACGGCCACCAAACCGTACGGCGTGCTCGAGCACGAATGGGTCGATGCGGCGTACTTGGGGATGTTCAACACGTCGGCCACGTCGAGCAAATTGGATTTCACGGTCGATACGTTGCGGTTCACGCGGGCGGCCCTTTTGCCGCAGGCGTTTTTTTCCGCCGACCTGGTTGTCCCGACGCCGCCGCCTCCGCCGAGCTATCTGCCCAACGCCCCCACCGCGTTTGGGGGGCTTCAGCTATGGCTTCCGCCCTACGATCCGACCAAGTATTTCAGCGACTTCGGCTCGGCGGCCGGTCCGTTGCCGCTGGCGCCCTTCGACGGCATGGCCACGCGCACCGCCATCGACGCTTCGTCCCATGCCTTCCTGGTGCAAACGGACAATCAATATCGCCAGGTTTTGTATGCCCACGACGCGGTGATTGGCAGCTATTGGGAACACAGGGCGGCTCCCGGCGCGACGTTCGGATCCGAGTGGTGGATTCACAATCAGTCCAGCGGCATAACCGAGAACAAGTTCGATTTCGTGCAAGAGACGGGCGTCTTCACGCTGTCGACGTTTCTCAAGCTGGGAGCTTCAACCGGCGGATACATGACCATTTTTGACACGAGCGAAGCGTCTTCCTCGTTGCCCGGCTTCAGTCTGTTCGTGCAGCAGGACGGGCGCTTGTTTTTGACCGTCACCGGCGGAACCGCCGAAACGGTGCGTTTCTTCGACTCGGCCCCCGCGGGCGCCATGGCGCCCGAGGTGTGGTATCACGTGGCCGTGGTCGGCAACGGTCCCGGCAATCCGATCAATTTTTACGTCACGCCCGCCAGCGCTTCCGACGTTGCGGCGTTCAACTCGACCAGCGTGCTTGCGGGCGCGAACGGAACTTACCCGACGGATCTCAATCACGAACTGTTCGTCGGTTCGCGCTCGAACAAGCAAGCGTCTGGTGCTTCGCCGTTTAACGGCGGCCTGGTGAACGAGGCCATCTTCGACCAGGCCCTCACACCGGCTCAAATTCAACAACTCTTCTTGTTTGGCAAGGGGCTGACGACGCCGACGCCTCCCTGGCACAATGCAATTAATCCGGTCGACGTGGACGCCAACCAGCGCGTCCAGTCGCGCGATGCGCTGCTGGTCATCAACCGAGTGCTGCGGAACCTCGGGCTGCCGCAGATCGGCCCGGGGGTTGCGCCGCCGCCGTACTACGACACGACCGGAAACAACTCGCTCAACGCGCAGGACGCGCTGTTGGTAATTAATTGGCTGTTGCGTCACCCGCCGCAAGCCAATCCGGTCACGGCCCAGGTTGCCGTCGCGGCCGAGGGCGGAGATCCGCCGTCTTCAGCCATTTTGCAGACCGCCTCCGACGCCGTAGCGACTGGCCCGCAGATCACGGTGCTTTCCGCGTCCATCGCCCAAGACATCCCGGCGCCGGCGTCGACGGTCGTTAGCCACACCGCAACCCCATCGACCGCGGCAGTGTCCGACGCGCCCGGCGCCACGGTCTTGATGATCGAGCCGCGCTACGCCACGACGAGTCGGGCGCCTGCAGTTGCCGGCGACTCCAACTGCGTCGATGAGAATGGGGACGCGGAAACGCTGGCTGCGGACGAGTATTTTCGCGCGTTGGCGCGCATCGATGGCGAGACGGGCGACAACGGCGCGTTGGTGGCGCCCGTTAGTGGCCGCCGGACGTTTCGCTGGGCCCCGCGTCCGCCGCGAGCAATGGCTTGAGAAACATGCCCGTGGCGTTGAGGGGCGTGGCCGCGATTTCTTCGGGCGTGCCGTTAGCGATGACGTATCCGCCGGCTTCGCCGCCCTCGGGCCCCAGGTCGATAATCCAATCGGCCGATTTAATGACGTCCAAGTTGTGCTCGATGACAAGCACGGTGTTGCCCAAGTCGACGAGCCGGCCGAGCACGGCCAGAAGTTTCTTGATGTCGTCGAAGTGCAACCCGGTCGTCGGCTCGTCGAGAATGTACAGCGTATTGCCCGTGTCGACGCGCGCCAATTCGGTCGCCAACTTGACGCGTTGGGCTTCGCCGCCCGAGAGGGTCGTCGATGACTGGCCGAGGCTCAGATAGCCGAGCCCGACTTCCTGCAGGCCGCCCAGCAGGCGGATGATTTGCGGAAAGTTCGCGAAAAATTCGACGGCGTCATCGACTCGCATCTCGAGCACTTCAGCGATCGACAGCCCGCGATAGCGCACCTCCAGCGTCTGGCGGTTGAATCGCGCGCCTTCGCACACGGGGCAGGTGACGGTCAGGTCGGGCAGGAAGTTCATCTCGATGCGGCGTATGCCCTGGCCCTGGCATTCTTCGCAGCGTCCGCCCTTGACGTTGAAGCTGAATCGGCCGGCCTTGTAGCCTCGTTGGCGCGCCTCGCGCGTGCCGGTGAACACGCGGCGAATCTCGTCGAACACGCCGGTATAGGTCGCCGGGTTGCTGCGCGGGGTTCGGCCGATGGGCGTCTGGTCGATTTCGATCAGCTTGTCGATCTGACTGGCGCCCCGCAGACTGCGGTGCGGGCCGGGCTTGGGGCCGCTGCCGCCCAACCGCCGTGCCAGCGCCTTGGCCAGCGTCTCGTTCACCAGCGAACTCTTGCCTGAACCGCTCACGCCCGTCACGCACACGAACACCGACAGCGGAATCCGCGCGTCGACGTTCTTCAGATTGTTCGTCGCCGCTCCCTCGATCACCAGCGACCGCGTTTTGGCCACGCGCCGCCGGCTGGCCGGCAGGGGAATCGACAGCTCGCCCGAAAGATAACGGGCCGTCACCGAATCGGGATCGCGGCTGACTTCATCCGGCGATCCTTGCGCCACGATGCGACCGCCGTGCAACCCGGCGCCGGGTCCCATGTCGATCAGGTGATCGGCGCTGCGCATGATCGCTTCGTCGTGCTCGACCACCAGCACGGTATTGCCCTGTTCCTGCAAGCGCCGCAGGGCGTCGATCAGCCGCCGGTTGTCTCGCTGGTGCAGGCCGATGGACGGTTCGTCCAGAACGTAGCACACCCCGACCAGGCCCGAGCCAATGCCGGTGGCCAGCCGCACCCGCTGCAGTTCGCCTCCGCTGAGCGTATCGGCCGGGCGATCGAGCGAAAGGTATTCGACGCCGACCTTTTCCAGGAACTCGAGCCGGTTGTCGATCTCTTGCAGAATCGGCCGCGCGATCTGCTGCTGGTTGTTCGACAGCACCAGCGACCCAAACCACGATCGCGCCTCGCTCACGCTCGCGGAAGTGATTTCGTGAATCGCGCGGCCGTGGAAGCGGCAGGCGCGGGCTTCGGGCCGCAGCCGTGACCCGCCGCAGACTTTGCACGACACCGTGCCGCGCAAGGTTTCCAGGCGTTGGCGCTTGGCCGCCTGCAGCGCCGTCACGTACTGTTGCTCCAAGAGCACCAGCAGGCCCAAGAATCCCTGGCCGTTGCCGTGCAACAGCTCGTCGCGCGCTCTGGGCTTCCAATCGGCCAGCGGGGTGGCCCAAGTGACGCCGGCCGCCTTGAGACAGTCTCGCAACTGGGCCTTGTAGCGCCGGGTCTCCGCGGGCGAGGCCCCCTTCCACGCCACGATCGCGCCCTCGGCCAACGACAAGCTTTCGTCCGGCACGACCAGCTCGGGATCGAATTGCACTCGCGAGCCCAAGCCCTCGCACGTCGGGCAGGCTCCGTAGGGGCTATTGAAGCTGAACGTGCGCGGTTCGAGCTCCTCGAAACTGATTTTGCAATGCGGACAGGCATACAAAGTGCTGTATAGCTGCTCCCGCCAAGGCTCCGTGCCGCGCTCACGCGGCGCGCCGTTGGTTGCCGGCTCGAGGTAGCTGACCAGCACGGCCCCGTCGCCGTGCGTCAGGGCCAGCCGGGTACTCTCGGCCAGCCGCGCCTCGATGCCCTCGCGCAGAATGATGCGATCGACGACGGCCTCGATCTGATGGTTCTTGCGCGGCTCCAGGTCGCCCACGTGGTCCAAGTCGAGCACTTCGCCGTCAACTCGCACCCGCAAAAAGCCGGCTTTGCGCACGGCGGCCAGCACGTCCTTGTGTTGTCCCTTGCGGCCGCGCACCAAGGGGGCCATCACGATCAGCCGGGTGCCGGGGGGCAGCGCTGAAAGATCTTCGATGACTTGTTCGGGCGACTGCTGGCGAATCGTCGCGCCGCAGCGGAAACAGGCCGCGTCTCCCAGCCGCGCGAACAACAGCCGCAAGTAATCGTAGATTTCGGTCACCGTCGCCACGGTGCTGCGCGGATTCTGGCTGCCGGCCCGCTGGTCGATCGAAATCGTCGGCTGCAGACCGTCGATCAAGTCGACGTCCGGCCGCTCCATCTGGTGCAAGAACTGGCGGGCATAGACCGACAAGCTCTCGATATATTGCCGCTGACCCTCGGCAAAGAGCGTATCGAAGGCCAGCGAGCTCTTGCCCGATCCGCTGGGTCCGGTGATCACGATCAGGCGGTCGCGCGGCAGATCGATGTCGACGTTTTGCAGATTGTGCACTCGCGCTCCACGGATGCGGATCCATTCCGCTTCCGCCGGTCCGGTGCCGGCCGTCGGGGCGCTGGCTTCGACGCTGCTTGTCATACGCTCGCTTGACCCTGTCGAGCAAATTGAACAGTTTCGCAACCTAGAATCGTATCATCGCGGCCGCGGCGAGGCAAAGCTGACGCGCACTCGCCCTCACGGCCTGGGGGTGGCCTGATTCTTGGCGCTGACAATCGAGCGCGGGCCGTACATTCACGATCCGCACGCTCCAAACCCGGCAATCCAACTGCTGGGCGACGGCGATGATGGGCCCGCCGCCACTTACGCC
>JBGQHN010000202.1:0-8258 GCA_041497975.1 Planctomycetia bacterium
AGTTCGCGCAGCAGGTAAGCATCGAGCTGCTCGATGGCGTCGTTGCGCTGCTGGTTATAGCGATCGATCGCCCGCTTGACCGCAGCGATCCGCTCGTCGCCGACGTTGGGACTGCGGGCAATGTCCTCTTCATGCCACAGCAAGTAGTTGTACGCGTGCTGCTGGCAAACCACTTGCAGAAAGCCGGTATAAGGATTGGCGATTTCCTGCTGGTGCCACAGCGCGACACACTGGGCGTGCAGATCGGTGATTTCCTGGACGTCGATCATCGAGCGGTTCGGCGACTGGGGCACGCGGCGAAGTTTCGACAATTTAGCGACCGAATTTTATCTTCGCTGGCCGCACGTCACAAGGCAACATGCACGAGCCTCGGCCCGCGCGCATTGACCCCGGCGCGTTGATCTAGGACGCCGGCGCGGTGCGGCTTAGAATGACATCATGCCACCCGTCGCGCCGATCTCGATGACCAGGCCGTCCGGCCAAACGCTGCTTCTGGCCGCGTCGATTGTCGGCAGCTGCGTGCTGGTGGGCTATCAACTCTTGGTTCACAATTCGGCCCCCGCGGCCCGCGGCGCGGCCGATGCCAATCCCCCTTTGACCCTGGACGAGATTCCTTTCGATGGGCAGCGCGCCTACGACTACCTGAACGATTTGTGCGCCTTGGGCCCGCGACCGAGCAACTCGCGGGGCATGCAAGCGCAACAACAGCTGCTCAAGGCACATTTCCAAAAACTGGGAGGCACGGTTCGTTTTCAGAAGTTTCGCGTGCGCCATCCGGAAAGCGGCGCCGGAGTGCCCATGGCCAACATGATCGTCCAGTGGCATCCCGAGCGGCGCGAGCGAGTTTTGTTGTGCACGCATTACGACACGCGGCCATTTCCCGACCGCGACCCAGTCAACCCTCAGGGCACATTCCTGGGGGCCAACGACGGTGCCAGCGGCACGGCGCTATTGATGGAATTGGCGCATCACATGCCCGATTTGAAGGGCGACCTGGGAGTTGACTTCGTGCTGTTCGATGGCGAAGAATTCATTCTTCAGGAAGGACGCGATCCCTATTTCGTGGGCTCGGAATACTTCGCCACGGACTACGCCAGCCATCGATTAGCCTATCGCTATCGTTGGGGCGTGCTGTTGGACCTCGTGGGCGACGCCGACCTGCAAATCTATCCGGACAGCCATAGCATGTCTTGGAACGATACGCGGCCGTTGGTGCGGTCGATCTGGGACACGGCGAAACGGCTGGGAGTGCGCGACTTCGTATTCGACAAGCGTGTCGACGTGCTGGACGATCATCTGAAGCTGCACAACATCGCCAAAATTCCCTGTTGCGACATTATCGACTTCAATTATCCGGCCTGGCACACGCAAGCGGACACTCCCGAGCGCTGCTCGGCGTTGTCGTTGGCCAAAGTAGGCTGGGTAGTGCACGAATGGCTCCAGGCGGCCGTTCGGAAATAACCCTCGCAGTAGGGCAGTTGAGAAACAGATTATGGACACTTTTTCGGCGTGCCTGGCCCTGGGGCCGCTGGCCGTCTATTTGCTGCTGTTGGGCGTGATCAATCTGGCGCGCCGGCCGCTGGTGGTCAGCGGCACGCGCGAGACGCTTTCCCTGGGTTTGGCCTTGATGGGACTGGCCGTTGTCGGGCCGATGCAACTGTTCTTGCCGCAGGAAGCCGCTACCCGGTTCGGCCAGTTCGTGTGGTTACTGCTGCTGGGATTTTACTTGCTGTTCCTGACGCTGGCGGTCATGCTCAGCCGGCCGCGGATCGTCGTCTACAACGTTTCCGTCGAGCGGTTGCAAGCCGTTTTGGACGAAACGGCGCGACGTCTCGATGCTCAAGCGACCTGGGCCGGAAAAGCATTGAGCATGCCCTCGGCTCACGTGCACTTGCAATTGGACAGTTTTTCGCCGCTTGCCAATGTGTCGTTAGTGGCCACGAGCGACGATCAAAGCATCGGCGGATGGCGACGATTGGCGGCGGCGCTGCGCGCCAACGTGCGGGACGTGCCGGCAGCCGGCCAATCGCAAGGGTTTTGGCTCGTGACCTGGGGATTTGCAGTATTGGCGGCGCTGGCCCTCTGGGCAGCCGAAGATCCACAGGCGATCGCCCGCGGCCTGGATCGCCTGCTCAATCAATGAGGGCCTGCGCAGGCCAACATGGCACTGGGGTTGCCGCGCGTCGCCAATTAGCGCACGGAGCGAAGCAATCGGCCGTAGCGCTCTCTTCCGAAATCGTCGGCGAAGTGCCCGTTATCGAAGGCCACGCGGCCGCCGATCAACACTTGGCGAACCACGCCGTCGCTGCGCTTGACCATCCGCATGGCCCCGCACAGCCGTGGATCGTACTGCTCGATCGGCTCGCTGAGACCCGTCTTGAGCCTTTCCGGATCGATGATGGCGACGTCGGCCCAGGCGCCGGCGGCCAGCGAGCCGGCGTCGAGTCCCAGCCACTGGGCCGTTTGACGGGTCATCTTGTGGATCGCTTTTTCGAGCGGCATCAAGCCGGGGTTGAGCAGCACCTGCTGCAATAGTTGCAACCCGCCGTCCTGAAAGGCCATATTGCGAGCATGGGCACCCGAGTCGTTGAAGCCGGGGAGCGTCGCGGGGTGGGCAAAAATGTACTGCCGCTCGCTGGCGCGATCGTTCGTGACGACGGTCTTCCAGCGGATGGCCGAATCGTGCTCGGCCAACAAGTCCATGAAGTATTCGAGCGGCTCCACGCCATTTTCGTCGGCCAGTTGGCCGAACGATTTGCCTGCCTGGCCGGCAATCGGAGAGGATACGACCCACATGTCGCCGAGATCGCGATGGAAAATCCGGTCTCCGCGGTTTTCCCAGTCGCGGCGAAACGCCCGGCGGAACTCGGGATCGGAAAACATCCGTTTGCGGTCGGCCGGACTGGCGCTGATGGCCTCGACGCCGGTGGCAAATTCCTCGAACAAGGGTGTATGCACGCCGTCGCAGAAGTTCAAAAATGGCTCGGCCAACGCCTGCCAGCGGATATTGGCACGAAACAGTTTGTTGAGCACGGTCGCTCCACGCGTGGCGATGCGATAGATGCGACGGTTCGTTTTGATGTCCATGGCGGCCACGATTGTGGTCCGCAGCGGCTTGCGAAACACGCCCGTGCTAATCAGGCCGAGGATGGCCACCGTCCGCTTGTTGAGCGCATTGGGCGTGGCTTGCAACACGCGATCGCGCCGCCGCACCACGGCGGCAAGCTGGCGATACTCGCTGGGCGTCGCATGTTGCGACGGAACCGAAATGCCGCGGAACGGGTCGCCGTCCATGCGATGCCAGGGCAGCATGTCGATCGAGAGCCCCAAATAGCCAGCATCCATGGCCTCGCTGACAATGCGCCGCATCGACTTGATTTCTTCCGGCGCGGCCCGCGATACGTTGAGGCTGCGATCCATGCCCATCACGTGCGCGCGGATGCTCGAATGGCCAATGAAGCTGCTGACGTTGGGGCCGATGGGTAGCTTTTCAAGATGCTCGTAGTAGTCCCGCACGTTCTTCCACGCCAGCTCTTCGCCGAGCCATTGCGAGAGCACGTCGCGCGGCAAACTCTCCACGCGGCAGAACAGGTCGAGAACGTCCTTTTTGCTGCCGACGGCGGCCGACAACGAGCAATTTCCCATGACCACGGTCGTCACGCCATGCCGGACCGATTCGTCGAGCCCCGGGATGGCTTCCACTTCGGCGTCGTAATGGGTGTGGATGTCGAGCATGCCGGGCATGACCCAGCAACCCGCGGCGTCGATCTCGCGTCGACCCGTGGCGGCAAGGCGCGCGCCCGTCGCTTGCACCTTGCCCTCGTCGATGGCGACGTCAACGTGTTTCGCCGGCTGCCCCGAGCCATCAAAGAAGAGTCCATTGCGGATAACGACGTCATACGCGGCGGGCTGAGTCGTACTGCGCTGGCCGTCGGGGGTATTGGCAATCATGGGCGTCGATTTGTCAGTGGATTTGTCGCGACTTGGCGAGTCCGAAACCGACCTGGGCTCGCGGTGCCTGCTATCGTACCATTCCGCGCGCCACGCTTCGAGCGCACGGCGAATTTTGCTATGTTATTCACCGGCTGGGGCCGTCTCGGGCGGAGGAGTAACTTGACGAACGGGCTACCGCCGCGCGGCCTTGGCGGCTTTGCGCTCCGCCACGGCCGCGGCCTGCTCTTCGCTCGAAAACAAGGCAAAGCGAATGCGATAGGCCCGATGGCCGGCCGCCAATTGGTCCGCGTAGAGTCCAGTCAATTCGCTGCGCAAGAGGTCGGCCGTGGCGAACCCATCGGGCCGGGCGTCTTCGTCGGTGAGCGATGGCAAGTCGACCGGGTCGACGGAAATCACGCGGATATAGCCCGCGCCGGGAATGTAGCTGCGCTGCCCCGCCTTCATCCGGCACACGCTCCACAGTCGTATCGTCTGCGTCTTTTCGCCGGAACGAATGGCGGGCAAAAATTTCTTTTTGAACAAGAGCACGTGGGCAGTGACCCTCGGCGAGCTCGCTATTTTTTGGGAGCGGATTTCGAACCGGCCTTGGCCGTTGCTTCCAGCCAGGCGGAAACGGCCGTGGCCAAATGCACGACCGAAGCGGGATGCTCTTCCAGCAGCCCGGCGGCGGACTGGATGCACTTTTCCGCTCGCGAAATGTGCTCGGGCTTGTCGAGGGCCGCTGCCAAATACACGAGGTTGGCCGCCGAGACCGAATTGCCCGAGGGAGTCACGTTGTCGGTTGGCAGCTTGCTGCGGGCGATCAGTTTTTCGTGCAAGGTGGAGGCGAAGAAGAATCCGCCCACGCGTTCGTCCCAGAAAAGCTCGAGCTGCGCAGCGGTCAATTCATCGGCCGCGCGTAGCCAGCGAGCGTCGCCGGTTGCGCGGTGCAAGGCGATCAGGCCGTCAACCATGAACGCATAGTCGTCCAGGTACGCCGGCACCTTGGCCTTGCCGCCAGCGAAGGTGCGTTGCAGCCGGCCGGAGGAATCTCGCAGGTTGACCAAGATGAAGTCAGCGGCCCGAGCGGCGGCCGCGGTGTATCGCTCATTTTGGAACACGCGACCGGCGTCGGCCAATCCACGGATCACCAGGCCGTTCCAAGCGGTCAATATCTTGGTGTCGGTCAATGGGCGCGGACGCTTCGACCGGACTTCGAGCAATTTCTTGCGGATCGGCTGCAACCGCTCGTCCAGGGCGGCTTCGCTCACATTGCGTTTGGCGGCCGCGTCGGCCAGCGATCCGGCCAGCAGCGGGATGTAACGCCCTTCGAAATTCGGTTCGCCGGCGACGCCATATACATCGGCCCATAACTCATATTCGTTCGCTTCGAGCGCCTGCTCGATTTCATTGCGGCCCCACACGTAGTAGCGGCCCTCCTGCGAATCGGTTTCGGCGTCGAGCGCCGAATAGAAGCCGCCCGGCGGGTCGGACATCTCGCGCAGCAGGAACTCGACGGTCTCGTCGACGACCCGCTTGAAATCGCTGCGCGGCGTCAATTCGTAGGCTTGCGTGTAGACCGCGAGCAATTGGCCGTTGTCGTAGAGCATTTTTTCGAAATGCGGAACGCGCCAAAAGCGATCGGTGCTATAGCGGTGAAAACCGCCGCCGACGTGGTCGCGAATGCCACCCTGCGAAATCTTCTCCAGGGTCGTGGTCAACATTGTCTTGGCCGCCTCGCTCTTGTTCCGCCGCGCGTAGTCGAGCAAGAAGATCAGATTTGGCGGTTCGGGAAACTTCGTTTGCTTCGGGCTGGCAGGATCAAAACCAAAGCCGCCGTACGTCTCGTCGTATTGCGCGACCAGCGCCCGCAGCACGGAATCGACCATGGCCGCATCAAGCTTCGCGACCTTGAGCATGGGCCGCTGTTTCAGACTGTCGGCCACGTAGTCGGCCAGGGAGTCTCCGGTCTTTTGCCATTTCTGGGGATCGGCGGTCCAGGCTTCTCGAACGCGGTCGAGCACGGTGGCAAAACCCATGCGGCCGTCCTTGTCCCGCGGCGGAAAATAGGTGCCCCCCATCAGCGGTTTGGCATCCGGCGTCAGGAACATCGACAGCGGCCAGCCGCCTCCTTGCTTCGACCCGACCAATTGCAAGTAGATGTGCAGCGCTTGCATGTAGATTTCGTCGACGTCGGGCCGCTCCTCGCGATCGACCTTGATGCACACGAAGTTGTCATTCAACGTGGCGGCAATCTGCTCGTCCATGAACGACTCGCGCTCCATCACATGGCACCAGTAGCAACTGGAATAGCCGATCGAGAGAAAAATGAGTTTCTTTTCGCGCCTGGCCCGCTCCAGAGCCTCTTCGCCCCAGGGATACCAATCCACCGGATTGTGGGCGTGCAGCAACAGATAGGGGCTGGTCTCTTTCGCGAGCCGATTGCGAGGCGGCGGCGCGGATTTGGCCGATTCGTTCTTTTTGGCCTCCTGGGCGTCGATCGCCCGCTCGGCGGTCGCCAGCGCGCCAACAAAAATGAGCAACACCCACAACCATCTCACAACGCACATGAGATCGGATTCCTCGCGCGGGAAGCGCCGTTGTCGAATCGGCATGAACCAGGCTTCGATGGCCGGCGCGAAAGCGATATTGTCGCAGTTTCGCGGCCGATGACAATTGAGAATTCAGACGGACTTCGGCTGGCCAAGCGTTACTTCCGCGACTTGCTGGCGCCATCGCCGTCGCCTGGCGAGCCGCGCTTTCCATGGGTTGTCGTGTCCTTGATTTTGTCGCGCTGGCCCGGCAGCGGCGCATCGACGGTCGGACCGTTGCCGTCCCAGGAGTCCGATTTGGGTCGCTCGCCGCCGGCCCGATACATGGCCCGAAACGTCACCCCGCCCACGGTGAGCAAATCGCCGGGCTTGACCGGCATGGCCTGCTCGGCCAGCCGCATTTCGCCGATGAACGTGCCGTTGAGCGATCCCAGGTCGCGAACCATCAGCATCCCGTTGGCCTCGAACACCTCGCAGTGCTGACGACTGACCAACGGATGACCCAGGGTCAAATCGGTGCTGCGGCTGCGCCCGATGATGGTGGGCAGCTCCAGATCGTACTGGCGAGCCTTCGTATCGCCGCCGACAACGATTAGTTTGGCTTCCACGCTCAGCTCCGCTTTCGATCCTGTTCTTGATCGCATCCGGCAAAGCTTTTCAACAGTAATCCCAACAACTATTTACTATACATCCCCAACAAGTCGTCGCCTACGTTGCCGCTCGACGAAGGATGAGGCCACCGTCGGGCCGTAGCGTGACGGGACTCGGGGCAGCGCAGCAAGTGCCTGTTCGCTCGGGCAGGGGGTTTCTACAATAAGGCCGCAAGGGGCGATATGGTGCGGCGCGCAGTTTCGTTCGACCCCCGGCAATCCTCGGCGGAAACAAGGATCGGTGAAACAACTTCTCAGCGAAGAACAGATTCGCGGTGGCGTCGAACGCATGGCCGGCGAAGTCGGGGCCTTCTATTCCGGCAGGCCGCTGACGGTCGTCGGCGTGTTAACCGGTAGCCTGGTGCTGGTTGCCGACCTGATCCGCAGGCTCGACCTGCCGCTGCGCGTCGGCGTGATACAGGCCCGCAGCTACCGCGGCGCCGCCATGCGTCCCGGTCCGTTGGAGATCAACGACTCGATGCTGCCCGACATTCGAGGCCGCGACGTCCTGTTGGTTGATGATATTTTCGACACGGGCCACACGCTGGCCAGGCTCGTCGAGCAGATCGGCGGCTGCGAGCCGCGCTCGGTGCGCTCGGCGGTGTTGCTTCGCAAGCTGGGCCGCCAAGAAACGAACGTCGTTCCTGACCACGTTGGCTTCGAAATCCCGAACGTCTTTGTGGTCGGATATGGACTGGACCATCAAGACGCGTTTCGCCATTTGCCTTTTGTGGCGGTGCTCGAAGCGGACGACTTCGCCGCGGGGACGCCGGGATGAGGCGGCGCATTTTGCAGGTCGTTCCCACGCTCAACCGTGCGGGCGCCGAGAAACAGTTGGTGCTGCTGTCCCGCGGGCTCGCGCGCGACGAATTCGACGTCCACGTCTGCGCGATCACGCAGGGCGGCGTGTTGGCGGCGGATTTGCAGCAGGCGCAGATCCCCCTCACCATCCTGGGCAAGAAGTTCAAGTTTGACCCGGCGTCCTGGTGGCGGTTGCGTCAGCACATCGCGCGGCTACAGCCCGACCTGGTGCAAACCTGGATGTTCACCGCCAACGCCTATGGCCGCGCCGCCGCTTTGTCGGCGGGCGTTCGCAAAATCGTCGCCAGCGAGCGCTGCGTCG
>JBGQHN010000203.1:0-8253 GCA_041497975.1 Planctomycetia bacterium
GGCCCCGGCCAGGTGCGCCGGCGACGAGTCGCAAGTAATTACCAGGTCGAGGCTGGCAACGACCGCGGCGGTGCTGCGAAAATCACCCACCCGGTCGCCGAGGTCGATGATCGGCGAGTCTGGGCCCAATTGGGTCAACTCCTCGCGGCCGAATCCTGTTTGCAAGCTGTAGAGCCGCAGGCCGGGCAGTCGAGCCAGGCGAGCGAACTGCTTGAGCGGAATTGACCGGGCGCTGTCGAATAGCTGTGACGCGCTGCCTCGCCACGCGATTCCGACGTGCAACGCCTTTTCGGCGCTCAGCTCCTCTTTCCATCGCGCGACGGACTGAGGGTCGGGCCAAAGGTATGGAGCTTTTGCAGGGATGGTCTCGAGCGACGTCTCGAAAATCCACGGCAAGCTCATCAACGGCAAGTGGCAGTCATACTCAGGCAGAGGTTGTCCATGTATGACCACCTGATCCACCCCGGGGCAACTGGCCAGCAGGCTTGCCAGTTGCGGCTGGCTCTCAATCAAGACCGTGCCCCCTCGTTGTTTCACCAGTTCGGCGTACCGTGCAAACTGAATCATATCGCCGAGTCCTTGCTCGCAGCGCAACAAGATCGTGCGGCCTTCGAGCGGCGAACCGTCCCAGCGCGGCTTCGGCAAGCTGCCTTCCGCGCGGCCCTTGCGCTTGAAGCGCCATTCGTATTCGGGCCAACCCTCGGAGAAACGGCCCGAAACCAGCGCAATACAAGCCGTAGTGAAGTGCGCATCGGCATGTTCGTTGTCGATGGCCAGGGCTTGCGCGCAATAGTCGGCCGCCTCGTCCAACTTGTTTTGCCTCAGCGACAGCACGGCCAGGCTGTTGTACGTTTGCGGATTCGTTGGATCAGCCTTCAAGGCGCGGGCGTAGCAGGCCGCCGCGTCGTCGAATTTCTGCTGATCCGCGAAAACATCGCCCAGGTTTCCGTGCGCCAGAGGCGCTTGGGGATGCAGTTCCAAGAGCCGCCGGCCCGCCGACTCGGCTTCGGCGTGTTTGCGCTGCCTGAGCAAGACGAGGCACAGGTTGCAATAAGCCTGGAGGTGATCGTGTTTCCGCTCCAGGACCTGGTGGTAGCAGCTCACGGCCTCGTCGAACTTGCTTAGCTCGGTCAGCGCGATGCCCAGGTTGTATCTGGCGTCGATATAATTTGGCAGCAGATCCAAGGCCCGCTGGTAGCAGGCCACTGCCTCGTCGAACTTGCCCTGCTCCGCCAGCACGACGCCTAGATTGTTGTGAGCCTGAGGGTAGCGCGGTTGCAACTCCAGGGCCCGTCGAAAACTGGCCTCGGCTTCGCCAAACCTCTGCTGCTCTTTGAACACGATCCCCACGTTGTTGTGTACCACCGAATACGTCGGGTTCAGCGCGACTGCCTGTTTGCACGCGGCCAGTGCTTCGTCGAACCTCTTCTGTTTCGTCAGCACATTGCCCAGATCCGTATGCGCCTCGGCAAAGTCGGGCCGTATTTTCAGCGCTTGGCGGCAACAGGCTTCGGCTTCCAGGTACTTGCCTTGAACGGTCAACGCGGTGCCCAGATTAGTGTGCGCCTCCGCGAAGTTGGCGTCGAGCTCTAGAGCCCGACGGTAATGGCTGATGGCCTCGTCGATCTTGCCGCGCGCCTGGGCGATCAGTCCCAGGTCGTTGTGCGGCTGGGCTGACTGCGGGACCAGTGCCAGAAGGCGGCGGTAGCAGGCCTCTGCTTCGTCCAGTTTGGCCGCATTCTTGAAAGCGTTTCCGAGGTTGCCAAGCGCCGCCACGTAGTTCGGCTGCGCCCGTAGAGCCTCTTGGAAGTAATGAATCGCCTCCCCCGGCCTGCCTTGCTTGGTCAGCGCTACGCCCAGCTTGTCGCTGCGGGCAGCCATCGCGTCGTGCAAGTGCTTGGAAATCTCCGACGAGTGAGGCTTCAGCCGCCAGGCCTCCTGAAGATTCAAAATCGCCTCGTCGAGCCTGTCCTGCTGCGCGAGCACGGCGCCGAAAAGATGCCGAGTTTCCGCATGGCTCGGGGCGAGCCGAACCGCCTTTTCCAGCAACGTGCTTGCCTCGTCAAACTTGCCCAATCCATAACACGCAGCCCCCAGCAGGTAGAGCACTTCCGGATTGGCCGCATTGGCGCTCAAAGCCTCTCGATAAAGCTGCTCCGCGGTTTGCAAGTGACCATCGCGGTGATAGGCCTTGGCTTGATCAAGGAGTTGGACGATCTCGGCCACAACAATCTCCCTCGAGTTTTTCGGCAGGGCACAGTCATCATGCCAACTACAGCCCCGCCGCCAGGTTAACTGAGGGAATTTTACCATACGCGGACTGGACTATCAGCAAGGGCTCGCGAGCCTTCTCAAAACGCTCGCCCGGCCGGTCGACGCCCATGTTCACCGACACAACGCGCTCGTCTGAGCTCGTGGCTCGACACATCCCGCCCAACGTCTCGCCACGTCTTGATGGCGTATCGCGGTCGGCTGATAATGGCCTGCGCTTACGGTCGAATTGTGATTGTGCATGACGTATTCGTGGGGAGACTGCCGGTGGCTATCACGTCGCGTGACGAAATCGTGCGGCTCGACGCGGCCGGCTATGGGCAGGCCAGCGCGGCGCTTGCGCGGGCTTTCTTCGACTACAACCTGATGGCCTATGCAGCACCGGATGCGGCTCGGCGCTCGTCGGGTGTGGCGGCTCTGTATGGCGCAATCTTGGCGGACTCGTTCCGCTGGGGAGAAGTGTACGTCACCCGCGATGTGGTCGGAGCGGCCTGCTGGCTGCCGCCCCACAAGGCGCACACGACTCTGATGCGGCAGATTCGCTCGGGCATGTTGCAGTTGCCACTGCGATTTGGACCCACGGCCTTCCGCCGGCTACTTCCCTACGACGCCGTGACCCGCAAGCTGCATCACACCCACGCTCCCATGCCCCACTGGTACCTGGCCGCGATCGGTGTCGAACCAGAGCGACAAGGACAGGGCGTGGGCGGGGCGCTCATGCAGCCGATTCTGGCCCGAGCAGACCGCGAACGTCTGGCGTGCTATCTCGAAACCCATCGTGAGAGCAACGTACGGTTGTATGAAAAGCACGGCTTCGAAATATCGACTCGCGTGGACATGCCGGCGGGCGGCCCGAGCGTGTGGGCCATGCTCCGCAAGCCGCGCTAGCCACGCGCCGGCGGCCGCAGTGAGTGGCGGCCCGCGGCGATCAAACCGCCCTTTGACACTGCTTTTCGCGGCGTAATTCCTCGGTGCGCTGCAAAAAAGCTCGTTGCGCGCCCCCGGTCGTTCCGACCATGTTTTGTGGCGTAAACTTCAAGCGCGCCGGTGTTTCTCGGCTTTGCCGGGGGGCCGAACGTAAGGGTGCGGTTCCAACGATTGTGGCGAATATGTCGAGGAGGCTGTGGCGATGCAACGACCGGTGGTGCGGGTCATTCTGACGGTGGCGATCCTCCTTTCTTCGATGGCGGCCAGCCTGGTCGGCGGCGAGCTGCCGCGCGAGTTCGAACAGCAATACTCCTCCGCCGTCGGGAGGCTGCGCGACTACTACACCCACATGACCGTCAGTGGCACTCTCAAGCGCGAGCTTCCGCAATCGAACAAGTCGCTCGAACAAAAGTTCGTCTATCGCGCGGCCGGCTCGCAGCTTCGTTTGGACGTCACCACGGTGGCCAACCGCGGCATGGGAGCCAAGGTCGGCGGCTCGGATTTGTACATGGCCACGCGCATCGGATCGCTGACGAGCATTCGCAATCCCAGCTCGCAGGTATTTGACGACGCCCGACAATTGAGCTACGGGGACACGAAATCGCGCATCGACGACACTTGCCTGCTGAACTATCCCTACACGTTCGCCAACCATGCAACGCTCTACGATTTTCTCAAGCAACCCGGCGTTGCCGGCGTCGAGGTCAAGGAAATCAAGCGCAAGAGCGAATCGCTCGTCAAGGTCAGCTATCGAGAAACCGCCGGACGCGAGGACCGCGCGGTCAATTGGAAGTCGTGGTTTGTGCTCTCCCCGTCCGAAGGCTGGGCCGTGCGCGAGTACTCGCGAACTACCGGCGACGGCGCCAGCGCGGTCACGTACCGTGGGTCTTTGAGCTACGACGGCCAGCAAGACGGCGTGCCCCTGGTCAAGCGGATTGAGAGCCTCGAAGAGCATGGAGCGAACCACACCTGCGTTGCCCGCGAAGTAGTCCTCGTTTTGAAGTTCACCGCCGGCGACCCCGACAACCAGTACTTTACCGCGTTCGACTTTTAGTGGCGACTAGCCGCCGCAACAACATTGCTGCCTGCTCGGCGTGCAAGCGCGATGCTCTTATTTCAAAAGCGATTTCTCGAAGGCCTGGTCAACGGTACGATCACGCTTACCTTTCGGCAATGGCCCAAGGCGCGCGTCAAGCCGCTGTCGCGCTATCGGGTGCACCCCATCGGCGTCGTTGAAGTAACGCGGGTTGATCGGGCGCGCGTCGCCGACATTTCCGAGCGGGAATCAGTTCAGGCGGGGTTCCGCGATCGCGGTGAACTGCTCGCTTATCTGAAGCCGGCGGCGCGTGGGAAGTTCGGTCCTCGCACCGAGCTGTTTCGCATTGAGTTGCACTACGCCGGGGACGGCGACCGGGTGTCACTGGCGCTCGAAGACCAGTTGTCTGCCGAGGACGTCGATCAAATTCAATCTCGACTTGCTCGTTTGGACCGCGACGCGCCGTGGACCCGCGAAACATTGCGGCTCATTGAGCGCTTTCCGCGGGTGGCGGCGTCGAAGCTGGCCGAAAAAGCCGGACGGGAGAAAGTCCCATTCAAGGCCGACGTCGTCAAACTCAAGAAACTGGGCCTGACGCAAAGCTTTGAAGTCGGCTATGAGCTGTCGCCCCGCGGAAAGGCGTATCTGCGCCTGGCCAAGCGCCGCCGCAAGTAAGCGCGCTTGCTAGTCCGCCCAGGTGCCGACGCCGATGCTCGCGCCACAGGTCACTTGGACTGCGCCTTGACCAGTGCTTGATCAATCCGCTCCAAGGACTTTTGCTTGCCAAGGATCTCCAGGCAGTCGTACAGCCCCGGGCCGACCGCTTTGCCGGTCGTGGCCACGCGAATCGCGTGGATGATGTCACCCGTCTTGATGCCTTGCTCGGCGACAAAGCTCTGGAGCGCCGTTTCCAGGTGGACCCCGTCGAACGGCTCGACGGCGGCCAGCCGCTCGCGAAATTTGGCCAACAGCCCGACCGCCTCCGGCTTGCGCAGATTCTTTTCGAACGCCTTCTCATCGTACGCGATTTCATCCCGGAAAAAGAAATCGGCATAAGCGATGATGTCGCCGAACACTTTCAGGCGGTCGCCCGCGGCCTCGACAATTCGTGTCAACTTCGGTCCGACGTCGCAGGGCGGTGGCGCGGGCACGATTCCGGCGCGCTGCAAATAAGTGAGCATCTTGGCCACCTTTTGTTTGATCGGCAGCGCCTGCATGTAGTGGTCTTCGAAGGCCCACAATTTCTTGGGATCGAAGCTGGCCGGCGCCTTGGTAACCCGCTCGAGCGAAAAGTTCTCGATCATCTGCGCGCGAGTCATGAACTCGGTTTTGTCGTCCAGCGACCAACCTAACAGCAGCAGGTAGTTGATGATCGCGTCGGGCAGGTAGCCGACTTGCTCATAAAAGTCGACGATCACCGGGTTGAACGTATCGCCCGAAGTCTCGATGCCCAGGGCCGACGCGATAGCCACGCCGTGCTCGTTCACCAGCGCGAAATCCCGGTTCTTCAGGTACTTGTCGAGCTTCCGCTTGCTGAGCTTGTTTTTGCTGCCGGGCTCGGCCACGTACGGCAAATGAGCGTATGCCGGCAGCGGATAGCCGAGCGACTGGGCGATGAAGACTTGCCGCGGCGTATTCGATAGGTGCTCTTCGGCCCGAATGACGTGCGTGATTTGAAAGTCGAAATCGTCGACCACGCTGGCCAGATGATACAGACACGTGCCGTCGGTTCGCTGCACGACGTGATCCTGCTCGCGGGCCCATTCGAACTCGACTTTCCCGCGCACGAGATCGTCGATAACCAACTTTCCTTCGCGCGGCATCTTCAGCCGCACGACGGCCTGTCGGCCTTGGGCTTCGAAGGCCGCTTGTGACGCAGGCGTCTCCGCCATCCAGCGGCGGCTGTACAGAAACGCGCGCTTTTCGGCCTGGGCCGCCTCGCGCTCGGCCTGAATCTCGTCGGGCGTCGCATAATCGCGGTAAGCAAATCCGCCGGCAAGCAACTTCTCGACCGCGGCCTGATAGCCGGTTAGCCGCTGGGATTGGTAGTACGGCGCGAAGGGGCCGCCGACTTCGGGCCCCTCGTCCCAATCCATCCCCAGCCAACGAAAGCCGTGCAGGATCGGCGCCAGCGCGGCCTCGACATTCCGCTGGGCATCAGTGTCATCGATGCGCAACAAGAACTGGCCGCCGTGCCGGCGAGCGAAGAGCCAATTGAATAGCGCCGTGCGAACGCCACCGATGTGCAGATAGCCCGTCGGACTGGGCGCGAAACGTGTGCGGACCATGAATGAAATTAACTCGGATTGTGGGGACCCCGAACCGCGGGCAAACGGCTAATTATGCCGCAATCGCCGCCGGTCCGGAATCACAAAAGCGGCGCCCAGACGCTGGGTCTCCGCCCCGACCAGGCAACTACCGCAGTTGCGAGACGATGCCGGCCAGGAAATTTGCCAGGCGCTCGGAGGCGACTAGCGCGTCTTCCTTGAGCTGCCACATGTCCTTAATGCTCGACGGGCGCCGCAGGATTGCGCCGGCCGCGGCCCCCAGGCGTCCGGCCGTGCTCTTGGTCTTGACCAGGTGGTCGATGTCGCGCGGCAGCGTGCGATCGACCGCGTCGGTGACGACTCGAACACTCAGAAACCGAATCTTCTCGTCGCGGCAGACCTCGGCCACGCCCATCGACTCCATGTCGACTGCCAGAGCGGCGTATTGGCTGCCCAGCGCGCGTTTTTCTTGCGACTTTTCGATCACGCGATCGACCGACAACAACCGCCCGACGTGCAGGTGTGGCATCGACTCGCAAGACTCGCGCGCGAGTTTGAAATCGATCGCAAGCGCGTGCCTGTCGGCGTCGATGATCTCGTCGGCCAGCAGCAGGTCGCCGTGCTTCAGGCGATCGTCCAAACCGCCGGCGAACCCGGCCGAGATAATCCACCGCGGCCGATGGCCTTGAATGAGCGACCGGGCGGCCCGCGCAGCGGCCTGGCAGCCGGCGCCCGACTCGATCACGACCAGTCGCCGTCCGTCGAGCCCGCCCTCGCGCGCGACAAAGCCCTCGCCGTCAATCCGCACGACGCCCGCGAGGCGGTCGATCAGTCCGCCGGCTTCGATGGGCAAAGCAAACACCAGCCCGACGTGGCACACGTCCGGCTTGTACTCGGGCGGCCCATGCTCCGCGGCCGTTCTGGGCTGGTCCGCTCGCGTGCGATCCATCGCTCCGCTGGCGGCTTGCTCAGCCGCCGCGCGCAGGCGATCGCGAGCCGTGCCCATGACCCAATTTCGCAGCAGCGCTTGCCACATGAGGATGCTTTCGGCGGCTTGCCAAGCCCAGCGATCGCCCAGACAGCCGTTGACGGCGCCGGCCAGAAGTTCATTCTAGTCGAAGCGGCGCCGGGCAGTAGTGGGAGCCGGCGCGCGCGAGCCCGGCTTCGGCGGTCAGCTAAACTGCCAGAGCGCCATTTTCAGCGTGTCGCCCAGACGGCGATTCACGCCCAGCACGGCCGCCGGCTCGAAACCGCAGTGCACCATGCAGTTCTCGCAACGCGGATCGTTGCCGCGGCCCAGCTTGTCCCAATCGGTGTTGTCGATCAGGTCTCGATATGTTTTGTGGTGCGTGTCGGTGATCAAATAGCAGGGACCTTTCCAGCCGGCCAGGTTGCGCGTCGGATTGGCCCACGCGGCGCAGCGTAGCTCGCGCTCCCCGCGCAAGAATTCCAGGTACACGGGCGACGTGTTCAGCCGATACCCGGCAAGCAGCTTCTTGGCCTCGCGGAATTTCTGATGAATATCGTCGCGGGTCATGAAGATTTCTTGCGCGCCGTCGGGATTCGTCGCGTGCACGGCGGCATAGCCGTAGGCCGGCGACATCATGAACCCGTCGACGCCCAGTTCAGTCAAGTAGCTCAACAGCACGGCGATTTCCTGCATGTTGGTGTCTTTGTAGATCGTGGTGTTAGTGCACACCAGAAAGCCCGCGACTTTGGCGGCCTTGATGCCTTCGATCGCCTCGCTGAACA
>JBGQHN010000204.1:0-8238 GCA_041497975.1 Planctomycetia bacterium
AGCTCGCCAAACCCGATGCACAGCGCGACGCCGACCCCCGATGCCAGAGGCGCGAGCAACGCGACCGCGGCACGCTTGCCCCCCCGCCAGTCGCGCCAGTCGAAATAATCGGCTACCTGGGTAATCACACCCATGAACTTGAACGCCACATTTGAAATCGAGTCGAGGATTTGGTTATACTGTTCTGGTCGTGAATAGAGTACGGAGATCGAACAGATTTCGTGCACTATTCTCGGTAGTGCCAAGCAACACGTGCACGTATGTTACTTCAACACGCCACGGAACCGCCCGGGTTTCCTATCAACGCTCGCCGGTTGACTTGCTGCTTTGGCCGGGGCAAGCAAGCGGCGTATGGCCGCGACGGCTTTACCCTGGCGGAAGTGCTCGTTGCTATTGGTATTCTCAGCCTTCTGGTGGCCGTTCTGCTTCCGGCTGTGCAATGGTCGCGCGAAGCAGCTCGTCGGGCGCAATGTTCGAGCAACCTGCGCCAAATTGGCATCGCCCTGACTTCACATCATACTCAAGTCGGCCGACTCCCCCCGGCGATGCTATGGCGCCCCGCCGGCGAGCCGCTCGGTGCCGATTTGGTGCCCATCGGTGCCATAGATCGAATTTGGATGGGTACTTCTCCGAACGAAGGGCCAGACAGAGTCTTCGCGAATTGGATCATTCTGATTCTCCCGTATCTCGAACTTCAAGCGGAACAAGCGCAGTTCAACTTGGCGATGCCGATTGCCGACGCGTCGAACGAACGGGCGAGATCGCAAGAACTGTCGTTGTTGAAGTGCCCAACCGACGCCTTCAATGGTCCAGACAACCGATTTCAAAGAGCTACGCCGTTTAAAATCGTCGACTCTGGTTATGCGCGCGGGAATTACGCGATAAATGCGGGCACGAGCCAGCGGTGTGTCATGCAGGCGGGCGCCAAATCAAACTGCCCTGATGGCGTCCAACTTGAGGGTCCTCTGCTCGGCGCTCATTCGAGTGTTTGGGGCAATGGCATCGCTGGCGTCAATAAATCGTTTCGCTTCAGTCAAATCCAGCGCGGGTTATCGAAGACGGTAGCCGTCGAGGAGATTCGCGCCGGTGTGAACGCAGCGGACCGCCGCGGCGCGTGGGCGCTTGGCTTTGTCGGCTCAAGCGCGACTTATGACCATGGGCTCTACGGCAGCAACGGGCCAAACTTCGGCAACGACCTGATCCAAGGTTGTTTCTTCGCTGCTGCCACGGCAGGGCCGGGAGCACTGGAGGTGCTGGCCATGCCGTGCGAACTATATAGTGTGCCGGACATTTCCGAACGCGCCACATCGCGCAGCATGCACTCCGACGGCGTGATGCTCTTGAAGCTGGACGGCTCGGTGACCTTCGTGTCCGACGACATGGACGGGACGATTTGGCACTATATGCACAGTCGTACCGACACGACACACATCGATTAGTCATTTTAGCGAACGGCTGCTGTAGCTCGGCACTACCCGACTTAATGGGAGCGCCATCGGTTACGCGCACTGGGCGTCCAATGCGCGCATCGGGCGCGATGTCCAGAGCGTGGAGGCGGCCATAAGATCGTTGGCGTGGCTCCCGCCATCCCGCTCTCAGCCAGGCGGACAACTTTAGCCAACGTTTCCAGTCTCGACAAATCCACTGATTTCGCAAAATTGCCCTTCTTGCTGCAAGTGCGTCCAACCGTTCGGCCGATAGCATTCTTTATTGGAAGTCAACCTAGACTATCTATCCCGCACGTACGCTTACACTTTATCCCACTGCGTGCGATTCGAAGGAGTAAAAACGCCCCATGTTCACCACTTCTCCGGTGATTCAAACATTGCGCGAATTACGAGATTACGTCAAAACAATCCTATGCCAGCACAATCAACTTGAAATCGGTGCCTTTCCGCTGACAGAGCGAATTCTGGTTCGCTCCGACCGGCCCTGCGGCATCTACTTTTGCCTCCACGGCCCGCGGGCGGTCACGCTCTCCGCGATCTGGGAAAACGGGCGCAATACGGTTTTATTCTACGGATCGACGGGCGAGCGCTTCCACAAAGTTCAATTGGTCGAAGCCCCGCGGCTGGAAATGGTTGCCAACTGAACGCGAGAATGCAGCCGTGTTGCCGCCAGAAACCGCGGTTGACACACACGAGCCACTTAGTATACATAACTACACTATCAAACATATTGATCATAACACGGAGGTTCGGTCATGCTCGTTTTGTCCCGGCGCGAAAGGGAGCGCATCAGGCTCGGTGACTCGATCGTGGTCACCATCGTCCGCGTGACGGGCGACAAGGTCCGCATTGGGATTGAAGCACCGCCGGAAGTGCTGGTGCTGCGTGACGAGCTTGAGCCGCGAGTGTTGAGCGGACCGGCCACGCTCGAAAAAAACTAATGGCCGCCGATGCCCAGTGGGCGGCGGCCGACGCTCAAGAAGCGCCGCGAGCCGAACCGCCGCGGCCAAGGCCCGGCGCCGGGCCTAGCGCGTAATCCGCAGCAGAGTGCGCGCGACGACGGCCAGGTCGGACGCCAACGTCGCCCGCGCGATATAGTCCCGGGCCAGGGCGATCTTATCGGGCAGGATCCGCCCCACGTATTCCTGTTGGGGATCGGCGCTGTCGGCCAGAATGGCCGCCTCGTCTCGATACTTGATCGATGCCGGATCTGTCAGGCCGGGCCGTACCGAAAGAATCACGGCATAATCGTCGCGAAACATCTCGACGTACTTGGGGACCTCGGGGCGAGGGCCCACAAGGCTCATGTCGCCCAGCAGCACGTTGAACAGTTGGGGCAGCTCGTCGATTTTCGTTTTTCGCAGCCAGCGGCCGACGCGCGTGATGCGCGGATCGGCCCCGGCCGTGATTTGCGCGCCACGCTGTTGGGCATCGACGACCATGGTGCGAAACTTGTAGATCCAAAACGGCCGGAAATTGCGGCCCACGCGCCGTTGCGGAAAAATGGCCGGCCCGGGCGAGTCCAGACGAACCGCGATGGCCGCCACCGCCAGCACGGGGCTGACGAGCAACAAGCCTACGCCCGATGCCAACAGGTCCAGCGATCGCTTCAATGCGGCATAAACGGGCCGCCGCGCGAACCCGGCGGTGGCTGGGCTGCCTGAAAGCGGAAGCGACGGGGAACGGGATTCGCCCAAGAGGCGCCTTCGTCAGAACAAAGTGTAGATAAACGGGGCCGCAGCCGAATCGTGGTAGAAAGCCGAAATGCCCCGGATGGCCATCATGGGGAACGAGCCTCGCGAACGGCGGGCGCCGGATGCGCCCTAAACCAATCGGCGATCAGCCGCGCGGCGCGGGCGGCGCCCGTTTCGGTAAAATGGCAATCGTCGTAAAACACCGACTCGTCGCCGTCGAGCTGCGACAGATCGACCAATTCAACACCGCGCTCGGTGCACGCCGCGCGCAACACGTCGTTATACCGATCCATCCCGCGGCGCAGTTGATCGACGGCGAGAAACTTTCCGTCGCTCATTTGGCCAAACCACAGAAGCGCCGCGTTTTCGGCGTCCAGATCACTTCGCCACAGCACGGCCTGCGTGGTGAAGAGCACGCGGACGCCGCGCCGTTGGCAGGCGTCGATAATCTGACGCACCTTGTCGCCAAACTGGCGCAAGCAAGGTTCGATCGCAGGTTCCCGGCTGTCGATTTCGGCGGCGGAGCGAATCAGCCGGCGGCGCGTGTAGACCGATCCGGCCGTATCCTCCACGAACGTGCCCGACTCGGCATATCGCCGCGCGAGCTTGCCGGCAAGCTGCCAGACTCTGGACTGGGTCCACAAGGGCGGCGCGGGTCGCGGGCCGGCCAGGCACGCCATGAAATCGTTGATGCCAGCTTGAACGACGAGACAGTCGATCTCGTCCACGAGCGGCGAGGCCTCGACAAATTGCAGATGCTCTTCGACGCGGAATCCCGGCAGTCCGGCATTGCCGACCCAAACAGCCTGCGCGGGCCTAGCCGTCTGCAGATTGTTTTCCAGCAGTTTTGGCCAGGTTTTGGAGTCGTCCAGGTACGTGCAAGCCGTGGAGCTTCCGCCCAGGCATAAAATGCGATAAGCCACCCCGCGCGCTGGTGGCTCGCCCCCACGGACTCCCCAAGAGTTGAAGCGGACGTGGGCTTCGCCGCCAACGTCACGCATGATCCCGGGGCGCGGGCGATAGACGAACTCCAATCCGGGCCGCCGACAATGAAACGGCTCTGCGAAGTTGGCCAATATCGGCCCCAGCGCTAACTCGGCCACAAGCCACGCGCCGCAAAGGCTGACGCTCACCAGCACGAATTGCGCCCATCGCCGGGCGAAAGACCGGCGGGCCGCCGCCAGGGCCAAAAGCGCCGTGGCAGCCGCCAGCCACATGACCAGGGCGCCCACGGCGAATCGATCGAGCCGCGATTCGATCCGCCACCCGCGCGCCAACGACACCGCGGTGTCGACGAGCAACACCAGCGGCGGCAGCGCGATCGCCAGCCAGCCCAAGCTGATACGGTTCACAGGCGTCTGGGCGGCCGTGGCCGGCAGTCGTTCAACGTCCGGGACTACGACGCGGGAATTCACGCCCGGTTCTGCTCACATAATTCGCGAACCACGCGGACCACGTGCAATCGCTGGGCTTCGGTCATGCCGGGAAACAAGGGCATGCTGATGAGACGCTCCCACAACGGCGAAGCCACGGGAAATTGATCGGCCGTCCAACCGAACCGCTCGCGGTAGTAGGGATGCAAATGCAGCGGCCGCCAGTGAACCGAACAACCGACCCCCGCGGCCCGCAGCTTTGTGATGAACGCGTTGCGGTCGATCGACAGCTTGTCCAGCCGCAATCGAATCGGGAACAGGTGCCAGGCGTGGATCCGGTTTTCCGGCACGGCGGGCAGCTCGATTTCGTCGATGTCGGCCAATTCTTCCAGATACCATCTGGCGATCGCTTCGCGCTCGACGCGCATGGATTCGGCCCGTTCGAGCTGGTGCACGCCGATGGCTGCCGCAATGTCGGTCAGATTGTACTTGTAGCCGGCCTCGACAATTTGATAGTCCCAGCTTCCGCCGCTGTAGCGTCCCCAAGCGTCGTGCGACAGCCCGTGCAGCGACATCATCCGCATGCGGTCGGCCAGGGCCGAGTCATCGGTCACGGCCATGCCGCCTTCGCCGGTCGTGATGGTCTTGTTGGCGTAAAACGAAAAACAGCTCACGGCCGCGGTGCGCTGGCCGCAACGCTGCCAAGGGCTTTGCTCGTTGGACCGCCAGGCGGCCGGAAAGGCGTGAGCCGCGTCTTCGACGACCCACAGGCCGTGGCGGCTGGCAAAGGCTTCCACCGCGGACACGTCCATCATCAGGCCGCCGACGTGCACCGGAATGATGCCGACCACCTTGATCGGACCCTGGCCGGCGATGGGCAACTTGCCCGCGGTCGCCAGCGCCAGCTTTCTTTCGGCGTCGGCCAGATCCATGTTGAACGTTCGCGAATCGCAATCGACGAGAATCGGCACGGCTCTTTGATAGCGTACGATCTCGGCCGTGGCGGCGAACGTGAGCGTGGGCACGAGCACGGCTTGCTCGTTTGCCAGTCCCAGCGCTTCGGTGGCCAGGTGCAGTGCCGCGGTGGCCGAGTTGACGGCCACGGCGTGCTTGGCGCCGACCGCCGCCGCGAACCCCGTTTCGAAACGCTTGGCCGTCGGTCCCGAGGTGAGCCAGCCCGAGCGCAGACAGTTAACCACTTCGGCGATCTCCGCATCGCCGATCGACGGAGTAAAGAACGGCACGTTCATGGCGGCGGCTTGCGTTGGCGGCAACACGGATGGTCGAGTCGGGGCGGCCACGATGTTCGTGCTCCAGGGCGAGGCTCGATGATACTTGGAAGCGCGAAGGGGAAACCGCCCAGGGGGCGCGATTGGCTACAGCTCTTGGAGGCGGTTGGACAGCACGTCGGGCGTTTCGAAATCTTCGGGAATCAGCGATCCGTCGGGCAGGCTGATGGCCAGCTGCTTCTCCAGCTCCGCGATCAGCTCGACCAGCGCGAAACTGTCCAGGTACCCGTCGCGCAAGAGCGCCGTGTTCGGTCCGATTTTTTCGGCGGATTTTCCGCGCTTGTGTTCCACGAACCCACGCACAACGCCCAGGATTGCATCCATTGGGACATCCATCGTTCGTTCACTCGTCTCGGGAAATGGTCTCGGGGATTGCTCCAAATGTACCATCTAAATACCACTCGCGGTTGCCGCCGCGGGCCAATTTTCCGCTCGTGCTTTTGCGCAGGCGCCCCCGCGGCACCACGCGGGCGTCCGCCACGTCGATATCGAGCCGAGCGGGGACCGCCGCGCGGATTTTTCCGGCGATTTCTTCCCAGGCCGACTCCTGCTCGTCGCTTTCCACCAAAATCACTAATCCCTCGGTTCCCAGTTGCCGCATCGGCACTCCAAAGGAAACCACGCGGCCCGCGTGCACGCCCTCGACCTGGTTGACGACTTGCTCGACGTCCTGCGGATAGATGTTCCGGCCGCCGATGATGACCAGATCCTTCATCCGCCCGGTCACGTAGACGTGGCCGTTCTCGTCGACATAGCCCAGGTCGCCGGTGTTGTAGAAGCCGTCAGCATCAAACAGCCCGTTGTTGAGATCGTCGCGGCGGAAATAACCGTCGAACATGAAGGGAGAGCGGATCAGGATCTGTCCGGCGTGCGTGGCCGGCACCGTCTGGCCGCCGTCGTCCACGATTTTCACCTCGCAACCCGCGACGCACTTGCCATTGCTGACGTGCACGACGGCGCCGTCAATGGTCGAGTCAACCGCCGCCGAGCGATGTTCGTTGTGCCAAACGGCTCGATCCAGGTAACGATACTGCGGAGGATGCTCGGCTGAGGAAGTTGTGACGGCGAACACGTTTTCCGCCATGGCATAACAAGTCTGCAGCGCCGAAGGCGAAAAACCGTCGGTGGCAAATCGATCGGCAAACGCCCGCATCGCCTCGCGGCTCACCGGCTCGGAGCAATTGATTAAAGCGTCGAGTGAAGACAGATCGTACTGCCCGGGCTGGGACTTGACGCGCTGGGCCAAGAATGCGAAGGCGAAGTTCGGCAGCCATGCCAGCGTCGCCCGATGGCGGCTCACCGCGTCCAGAAACAGCGCCGGGTTGGCGACCCACTCGAACGGCGATAGCCACACGACCTCGACGCCCAACAGCAGCGGCGTCACGAAGCAGGCAATGAACCCCATGTCATGGTACAAGGGAAGCCAACTGACGATGACGTCATCCTGGGCCATTTTCACGTCGCGATTGTAACTTTCGGCATGCCGCCACACGGCAGCGTGAGAAAGCATCACGCCCTTGTGCAGGCCGGTCGTACCCGACGAATGCTGCAACAGCATCGTGCTTTGCGGCTCGGCGACGTGCCGCGGCGGAATTGCGCCGGATCCCTGGGCAATCTGGTCGTAGCGAAACGTGTGGGGAACCGCCAACAGGGTATTTTCGATTTTAAGCTTCGGATCCGCCGCCAGTCCCCAGGCCCCGATGCGCTCGAGCAATTCGCCCAACCGGGCCCAATAGATCTCCTTGGCGACGCGCACGCTCGGTTCCGCCAGCACGGTGGGAATCGCGCCCAACCACACACAACCCAGCCACGTGGCATAGAAATCGATGTGGTGCGTTCCGACCAGCACGACCACATCGCCGGCACGCAAGCCGTGCTCGCGAAAGAACGACGCAGCCCGCGCGGCGGCATCGGCAATCTGGGCGAACGAGCGAGATTCTTCCTTAGTCCGGCGCGAGAACGTGCGCACGCAGGTGCGCTGGCCCATGCGATTAGCGTGGTCAAGCAGGCGGCTGATGATATCTTCGTTGGCCACGCTGGCGTGCGGTTAGAACTGAAAGTAGATGAACGCGGTTTGGCCGCGGAGGTAGATCAAGCACAAAACGAACATCGCGCCGACCAGGCCGCCCTGCCCTGCCCAGTAGACGAAGTCGCCAACTGCCGAGGGCGTCTTGTCGGCGCTGGCCGCTCGAACGAACCATTTGGCGGCCAGCGGCGCCAGCCACACGGCCAGCGTGAGGGTCGCGGCGTGAAGGTAAAACGTTCCGGACAGGGCCCGATACGAATACTGCCAGGGCATGACGGCACGGGACAAGAGTCCCATTGCTTGGGCCGTGGAGGCCGATCGGAAAAGTATCCATCCGAGCGACACCAGGGCAAACGTGGTCAGCAGGGCCACAAGCCGCCTGGCCGCCGAGCCGGCCAGGTCGTCCAC
>JBGQHN010000205.1:0-8226 GCA_041497975.1 Planctomycetia bacterium
CGCACAATACGGTCGGCATCGACTTGGTGGCGATGAGCGTCAACGACGCGATCTGCTGCGGTGCCGAGCCGCTGTTTTTCCTGGATTACGTGGCCATGTCGCACGACGACCCGGCGCGGCTCGAACAAATCGTCGAGGGGATTTCCCAGGGGTGTCTGGACGCCGATTGCGCGCTGTTGGGCGGCGAAACCGCCATCATGCCCGATCTATATGCGCGTGGTGATTACGATTTGGCCGGCTTTTGCGTGGCGGTGACCGAGCGCAAAAAACTGATCGATGGCCGCACCATCTCACCGAACGACGTGGTCCTGGGCGTGGCCTCCAGTGGCCTGCACTCCAACGGCTTCAGTCTCGCCCGCAAAGTGGTGTTCGACATCGCTGGCCTGGGCATCGAGGACCACGTCGAGCAGCTTGGCACCACGGTCGCTCGGGTGTTGCTCGAACCGACGCGCATCTACGTCCGCGCGGTGCGGCGAGTGTTGGGATATTACAAGGTCAAGCGGGTCGTGCACGGAATCGCCCACATCACCGGCGGTGGACTGCACGAGAACCTGGCGAGAATCTTGCCCCCGGGCATTGGCGCGGTCATCGACCGCGGCAGTTGGAGCGTTCCTGAGGTGTTTGCCTGGCTGGCGCGGTTGGGCCAGATCGAGCCCGAAGAAATGGACCACGTTTTCAACATGGGGATTGGCCTGGCCCTGGTCGTCAGCCCGCATTACGCCGAGAGCATTCGCCATCAACTGGCCGACAGCGGCCTGGAAATCTGGACGATCGGCCGCACCGTGGCCGATGGCCAGGGTGTCTCGTGGTCCTGATACTTCAAAACGGGTGCCGCTGGGTGCCACTGCTTGCTTGTTGAGAGCAGTGATTCGCCGAAGGGCAAAAAGGGGACGCAAACCTTTTTTAGCGATGAAAAAAGGTTTGCGTCCCCTTTAATTATCCCCTAGCGATGAAAAAAGGTTTGCGTCCCCTTTAATTATCCCCTTTAATTATCCCCTCCTCTGGCGGACTTCGGCGAGCTCAGTCGAGCCGGAGGGGACAGCGAGCGGCAGCTCGCAGGTGAGGGAGACCCGCTACACGATTACGCGACGCGTATCAAGGAATCGCGGCCGTCAGCGACTTGGGCCCGATCTTGGATGGCCCGGCTTCCTTGATCGCGTTGAGCACCTGCTTTTTGGTCACGACGTCGCGCAACACGATCGGCGGCCGCGACGAATCGGCCGGAAACACCGCCAGCACCGGAATCGAAGCGCTTTTAAGCGATTCGAGCATGCTCTTGATTTCCGGCGATTCATTGGTCAAGTCAGCCAGCATGGGCACGATCTTGTTCTCGACGATGGCGTTACGCACTTCGTGGGTTTCGATCGCCAGGAAAAGGTTTGTCTTGCACGTCAAACACCAATCGGCGGTGAAGTCGACCAGCACCGTGTTCCCTTCGCTGGTGAGTCGCGCCAGGTCGGCTCGCGAAAAACTTTGCCAGGGAATGATCGATTCGCGCGGCACCAACCAGGTGAACGCCGCCCAGGTCACAAGGCCGGCAACGATTGCGCCTTGCACCCAAGCCTTCATTTTGCGGCCGAGCGTCTCGATGAGCGAGGTGCGGCCAATCCACCAGCAACCGGCCCACAAACCGACCATCATGGCGAACGTAGGCACGAGGTATTCCTTGCGGATGATGCCGAACAAGAAGATGATCGTGGCCAGCATCATGAATCCCATCATTTGCTTGAACGTATCCATCCAAGCGCCGGGTTTCGGCAAAAACCGAATCAGCTTCGGAAACGCGCCGATCAGCAGGTACGGCGAAGACATGCCCAAGCCGATACAGGCAAAAATCAAGTACGTGACCAGCGGCGGCTGATTGAGCGTATAGCCGAATACGGGGCCCAGGGCCGGACCGCTGCACGGCGTGGCCAACACGGTAGTCAGCGCGCCTTTGACGAATGCGCCGGTCGCCCCCTCGCGGGCAGCAACCTCGGCCGCCGCGCCGGACCCGACGAAACCTGGAATTGGAATTTCCCACACGCCCAGAAAACTCAGGGCGAAGACGAACACGACGGCCACCATCACGACGTTGAACGTGGTGGAGGTGAATTGCTCGCCCCAGCCCAGATTCTGTTCGCGCAGACCCAGGCTGACGCCGGCCGCCAGCGTGGCCAGCACCATGAACACGGCCAGGGTGCCGAGCGCATACCAGACGTTAAGCGCCAAAACCTGTGCCCGGCTTCGGCCCGCTTGCTCGGCGAACGACAAGATCTTGAGCCCGATCACGGGCAGCACGCAAGGCATGAAATTCAAAATGAAGCCGCCGACCAGGCTGAACAGAATCACCATCGGCAGCGACGAGAAATCGGAATCCACGACGACCACCTCGGTCGCCGTCTGATTGTGGTTTGCCAGCGCGGTTGCCAGCTTGGCCGCCTCCGCGTACCGGGCATCGCTGAATGACACAGGCGCTTGGCCGTTGCTCGCTGGAGTGCCGACCCGGATTGAGCCCGCGAAACGCGCGGCGCGCGGCAAATCGCACTTAACGTCCAGACAAGTCTGATAGCCGATCAGGCCCTCGATTGCGTACGTGCCTGGTTTGGTCTCCTTGGGAATCACAATCGGCGTCGTCCACGTCACACGGTCGGCGTGGTAGCGCTGCGCAGGAGCGCCAGGAACTTCCGAGGGCGCGACCAGCGACTTGTCGCTGGCGGTTGTCGGCCCCGTGCGAAACCCGGAAGTGTTGCTCAGCGCAATCACGGTCGGCTTATATCCCAAGTCGCCCGGGTCGCGCGGCGCCACTTCGTAGACGTGCCAGCCCTTGGCGGGCTCGGCGGTCAGCACCAGCCGGGCCGTCGAGCCGGGCGCAACGGTCTGCGGTTCCAGGTGCCCGCGAATCGTGGCGTGGATGTTCGGATGGGAATAGACGCCCTTGGCATGTGCGTTGCTATCCGCTGGCGCCTCGGCAGGAGCCGCTAGCGCGGCAAAAGCAAAATTCGTGGGGTTGAGGCAACTCGTGTCATTGCAAACTTGAATCCGCGCGCGGCCCGTAATTTGCAAAGTCTGAAGCTCGGCGCCGGGGCGAATTTCCAACGGCGCTTGCCAGGTGACGATGCCCTCGTGCATTTCAAAGGTATGGCCCTCCTTGATCGCGACGTTGGGAGGGAGGTTCGGGCGAAATTCCCCCACCACGCGATAATCGGGCGAAGGGTCGACCGTAATCGTGGTCGGAGTGGCCAGCACCGGTTTCTGAGTGATCGCGTATGCATACCACGGCGGCGCAATACCGGCAGTCACTGCCAACGACGCCGGCCGGCCCGCGGCCGCCGGGGAGAAATAGGCAGAAACGGTGACGACGGATTCGGGCCCGCCCAGCGGCAATACGCCCGCCGGCGCGCCGAGCGGTTGCCCGCTCAAGATATCGACCTGAGCCATTACCGGCGCACTTATGGCAATGACCAAGACCCAGGCATTCAGAGCGCCCCAGAATCGGCTGCGAACGGTCGTGGACATGCCTCTTATATCCTTATGGGGCAAGCTATTAAGATTCCGCGTGCCATCTTATCGTGCCCGCTTGGCTCGGGTCAACGCCGGAAAGGGGCGCGAGTGTTTCTTGGCTGGCATCGTCTGAGCGCGCGGCAAGACTTTGCGCCTAAATCTGTGGCGTCGCCGGTTATTACGCAACGACGCGGGGCTAAGTTCTGTCGTGCGAAAGGGCGACATCCCTTTATCTTAAGCTTATCCTACCCAATCACTTGGGAAAGCGTCTCCAGTCGGGACACGAACTCGTCGATGCGCGACAATACTGCCTGGCGGTTGGCAAACTCGCGACGTTCCAGGTAGATCCATTCCAGCCATTGCAGTCCGCCCATCAGCACGGTGCTGCGATCGAACGTCGAAATCAGGACCAATTCGTCGCTCGTCAGCCGGCGCACCGACTGGTAAGCGGCCAGGCCGCGCTCCCAGTCGATCGATTTGTCGCCGGCGAGACTCCCCAACAGCCGTGCGACGTCGCCGGCCACGTTTTCCGGCCGCATCGAACCGAAATCGACGATGCCCGTCACCCGATCGTCCACGAAGAGAACATGGGGCTGCCACACGTCTCGAATACAGGGCTGCAGCGTAACGGCGAGATCCGCCGCGCTTCGCAGCGCCGGCAGGACTTTGGGGGCGACGGCCGCGAAAAGTGACACGAGCTTTCCGGCTCGAGCCTCCAGTTCGGGCCAGCCGCCTTGCGCAAGCGCGGCAAGCAGTTCCTGCAGCCCTTCGGTCAACAGATGCTGGAGCCGAAGATGGCGCCGGATGATCCCCGGCGAGCCGACGGGGCCGGTTTCGGGCAGTGGAAAAGTGGCGGCCGCCCGGTGAAATTCGGCCAAAGTGACAAGCGCATTGTGCAGTTTCGCCGCGCTGGGGGTCTGGCGGTAACTGGCCGCGCCCGGCAGCCAAGGCGTCAGTTCCCACAAATGTCCCTCGTGCCACACATAGCCATGGTGGTGGCGCGTTTCCAACGGCAACGCGATACGGTGAAAACCCTCTTGATCGACGTGCCAGAGTACGGCCTGGATGAACTCCAACCGCTCTTGGCTGGGGTGCTGAGCGGGCCATTGTCGCAGGCAAAGCGGGCCGCGATCGGTTTCGAGCCGCCACAGGCCGGCCCCGCTGAAACTGTCGGCCGCGGCAAACGGTTCGACGTGATGCGGTCGGCATTCGTCAGGATACAACCGCAGGATCCGCTCGATTTTGCCATCAACCGCCATCGAGTGATTTCTCGCCTGTTGATCCCCAGCCGGGTCGTGCAACGTGCGTCACGCGGCCAACTTTCCCATGGCTGGGCCTGCCGTTGATCGGTCCCAGCGGCCATTTGCGCCAGACCGTATAAACGGCGGAAAAGCTTGCACTACGCCGCTAATCGTCATGTATAATACAATCGCCCTCGCGTCACGTCGAAATCGGTCAATAGTTCCGAAAACGGGCACTTCAGGGATTGCCGTGCAACCCCGAGACGGCAGTCGTGCATGCCGAGCCTCTTGGGAACTAGCGAAATTAGGCTATATTTAACACGGTTAGCGCTTGCGCGCCCCGGCGTGGCAACGTACGCGATCCGCAGTCCCCTATCGTACCGTCATCGGTCAGCGAGAATTTACGATGAATAAGCGCTTGGTTTCGGTTTTTCGCGTGTTGTCGTTTGTGCTTTTCTGCGGCTTCGTGTTGCCGGCCATGGGCGACGAAGCGGCCGCGCCGCCAGCGGCGGGCACGACTCCCCAGAGTCCTCCGGCGGCAGCCGCACCCGCCAGCCCGCCCGCGGCCAGTTCCACGCCTGCGACGCCCCCCAAGTTCCCGCCCTACGCTGACGTCGTCAAAGATTTCGAGAGTATCGAGGGCCTGGTGCCCTTGAAGCGGAAGGGGAACCGGCTGCTGGCCGAATTGAACAGCGGCCATTTGAATCGCGATTTCATCGTGCTGATTTCGATCGCCAAGGGCATTGGTCGCGGAATGGTGCTGGGAGGCATGAGCTGGGGATTCGGCGACGATTGGATTTGGCAGTTCCGCAAAATCGACGACCGAATTCATCTGGTGCGGCGCAACGTGCGGTTTACGGCGGCCAAGGGCGACCCGCAGCAGAAGGCGATCGACCTGGCTTATACCGACAGCGTGCTGTTTAGTCTGCCCGTTTTGACGATGAGCCCCGGCGGCGCGAGCGTCGTGGATCTGAGCTCGGTCTTCATGAGCGACTTGCCGCAAATTTCCGCGGTGCTGCCGGGCTTCGCGTTTTCCGAGAACAAGTCGACGTGGGCGGCCGTGAAGGGTTTTCCCAACAACGTGGAGTTGGAAGTCGCCGCCACGTATGCTTCGAGCGGCCTGCAGGACATCGACTCGGTGGCCGATAGTCGCGGCGCCACGATTAACGTGCATTATTCGATCAGCGCTATTCCGCAAACCGGCTATCAGCCCCGCCTGGCGGACGATCGCGTTGGATACTTCCTGACCGTCGTCAAGGACTGGTCGCGCAAGGGCGAAGACGACCGTTTCGTGCGGTACGTCAATCGTTGGGATTTGCAGAAGGCCGACGCTTCGGCCGCGCTCTCGCCGCCCAAGAAGGCCATCATCTTCTATCTGGAAAAGACGATTCCTTTCGTCTATCGCAAGCCCATCGGCGACGGCATCGCCGAGTGGAACAAGGCCTTTGAAAAGGCCGGCTTTGCCAATGCCATTGAAGTCCGCCAGCAGGAAGACAAGGACGATTGGGATCCGGAGGACATTCGCTACAACACGTTCCGCTGGATCACGGCCGGGGCGGGGTTCGCCATGGGGCCCTCGCGCGTCAATCCGAACACCGGCCAGATTCTCGACGCGGACGTGATTTTCGACGCTGACTTTCTCCAGTTCTGGAAGCAGGAATACGAGAATTTCACGCCCGAAAGCATTGCCGCCATGACCGGCGGTCCGTTGGATTTGAAGAGCTACCAAGAGCACATCAAAAAGCACGGTGCACAGCACGCCGCCGATTGCGAGCTGCATCACGGGCTGGCCCGCGAGTTGGCCTTCGGCTCGGCCGTGTTGGCCACGCGGACGACCAATCCGGCTGACCGCGAAAAGCTGATCATGCAGGGCTTGAAGGAAGTCACGATGCACGAAATCGGCCACACGCTGGGCCTGCGGCACAACTTCAAAGCCAGCACCATGCTTTCGATCGACGAAATCAACGACGCGGCCAAGACCAAGGACTCGGGCCTGGCCGGATCGGTGATGGACTATGCCCCGGCCAACCTGATGCCCAAGGATATGACCCAGGGCGACTACTTTTCGACCACCATCGGACCATATGACTATTGGGCCATCGAGTACGGTTACAAGCCGCTTACCGGCGGCACGGAGGGGGAGGTCGCGGAACTGAAGAAGATCGCGGCCCGCAGCGCGGATCCGCAGTTGGCCTATGCCACCGACGAAGACACGCGCGGCATTGACCCCGATCCGCTTTCCAACCGTTTCGACTTGGGCAAGGACCCGATTGCCTACGCGAAACTTCGGGCCCAGCTCATCGGCGAGCAATGGCCCAAGGTGGTCGAAGAGACGGCCAAGGCCGGCGAAGGCTATCAGAAAGTGCGGCAAGTGTTTGGCGTGCTGTTGGGGAACCACGGTCGCGCGATGCACTTTGTTTCGCGTTTTGTGGGCGGCGTGTACGTCAACCGCGCGCACAAGGGCGACGCCAACGCCAAGGCGCCGTTTGTGGTCGTCGAGCCCGCCAAACAACGCGAAGCGCTCGCGCTGGTGGAAGAACAGGTGTTCAGCGACAAACCGTTCCGCTTCCCGCCCGAGCTGTACAACTACCTGGCTTCGACTCGTTGGTCGCACTGGGGGTCCCAACTTCCTTTGCGCACCGATTTCCCGGTGCACGAGGTGATCTCGCTGTGGCAAGACCGTATTTTGCAACAGTTGCTCTCTCCGTTGACGCTCGAGCGGTTGCACGATACCGAATTGGAATTGCCGGCCGACCAGGACGCACTCACCACGCCCGAGTTGCTCAATCGGCTGACCAACGCGGTGTTCGTCGAGGTCGACAAAATGCCCGACGGCGAGTTCACCAACCGCAAGCCGGCGATCAGCAGCTTGCGGCGCAACCTGCAACGGTCCTACTTGAAGCGCCTGGCGCAGTTGGCCATGGGTCAAACCGGCGCGCCGCAGGATTGCCAGACCCTGGCTTTCGCCGAGTTGTCCGGGCTGGAAGGACGCATCAACAACCTGCTGAAGAGCAACTCGAAGCTCGACGCCTACAGCCGTGCGCACCTGGAAGAAACGGCCAGCCGCATCCACAAGACCGTCGACGCGAGATTGAACCTCGAATCGCCGTAACTGGCAGGCAGCCACCGATCGGCGGCCGCCGAGAAGTTCTTGTCGCACCGCCCTGCCAATCGGCAGGGCGGTGCTGTTTGGCGCGGCCGAAGCCCGCGTGGTCGCTTGTGCTTCGTTGCCGCTGCGATATGCTACACTCGGAGATCTTGTAGCCGAGTGAACTGCCATGCGAATGCTCATCGCCATCATTCAACCGACGAAGCTCAGCGCCGTTCGCGAAGCGCTGACCAAGATCGGCGTGACGCGGATGACGGTTTGCGACGCCCAAGGCTATGGCCGCCAACGTGGCCAGACCGAGTACTACCGCGGCAACGAATATAAAACGAACCTGCTCCGCAAGATCGCGCTCGAGATTGTCGTCAACGAAGACTTTCTCGATCGAACGGTTGA
>JBGQHN010000206.1:0-8117 GCA_041497975.1 Planctomycetia bacterium
ACGCATTCGATTGTTCGAAAATTCCAATTCGATGTTGAGCAGGCGATGAGCGACCCGTATTTTCAGAAACTCTTTGCCGAACGTGTCGGCGGCGCGAACTACGGCAAAGGGACGGCGATCTATAAGTTTGAGAAGATCAAGCGCGCCAAGCGCAAGGCATTGGCCGAACACCCCGAGCGCAAGTTGATCGACTTCGGGATCGGCGAAAACGATGAGATGGCCCCCGCGCCGGTCCGCGCCGTGATGGCCGAAGAAATAAACCGGCCGGACAACCGCGGCTACGCCGACAACGGCATCGCCGCCTACAAGGAAGCGGTCGCCCGCTTCATGCAGCGCAATTTCGAGGTTGAATTGGATCCGGCGCGGGAAATCAACCACTGCATCGGTTCCAAGACGGCGCTGGCCATGCTGCCCGCGGCATTTATCAACCCGGGCGACATTACGCTGATGACGGTACCCGGCTACCCGGTCGCCGGCACGCATACCAAATACTACGGCGGGAGCGTGCACGCCTTGCCGCTTTTGCCCAGCAACGATTTTTTCCCCGATTTCGATACCATCCCCGCGGACGTGCGTGCGCGAGCCAAGTTGCTCGTGCTGTGCTATCCCAACAGCCCGACCGGCAAAGTGGCGACGCGCGACTTCTACCAGCGAGCCATCGAATTTGCCCGGCAAAACGAGATTGTCATCGTGCAAGACGCCGCGCACGTGATGATGACCTACGCGGGCGAGCCCTTGAGCTTTCTGTCCGTGCCCGGAGCCAAGGAGGTCGGCGTCGAAGTGCATTCGATGTCCAAGGGCTTCCACATGATCGGTTGGCGCTTGGGCTGGGTCTGCGGCCACGAGCGCATCGTGCAGGCTTTTGCCGACGTCAAGGACAACAGCGACTCTGGGCAGTTCATGGCCATTCAAAAGGCCGGCGCCGCGGCGCTCGACGACGTCTCGATTCCGCGGCAAGTGCGACAAAAGTACCTTCGTCGCTGCCGCAAGCTGGTGGCGACGTTGAACCGCTCTGGCTTCACCAGTCAGATGCCCGGCGGGACGTACTTTATTTACGCCCCCAGCCCTAAAGGCGTCGCGGGCGGGCCGACGTTCGAAACGGCCGAAGCCGCCAGCCAATACCTGATTACGGAACACTCGATCTGCACGGTGCCCTGGGACGACGCCGGGGCCTATTTGCGCTTTTCGGTCACGTACGAAGCCGACGACGAGGCGGCCGAAGATGCCCTGATGTCCGCCACCGAAGAGCGGCTGCGGAGCATTCAACCGCTGTTTTGACCGGCCGTCATACGCTCCAAGGTTTGGGCCAGTCGGATCAATTCGGCCCGAGAGTGAGCGTTCATTTTCCGCATCACGCTGGCGCGGCGCAGTTGGATCGTGCGCAGGCTCAGATCGAGCCTGGTCGCGATCGCCTTGTCCGGCTTGCCGGCGACGGTCAATTCCAAGACGTCCTTTTCGTCCGCGGCCAGGCTCTCGTACCGATCCACCAGCGCCCGGTATTCGGCATGCGCTTTGCGGTTGCGCGCGTCGAGATCGATCGCGCGGCGCACGCTCTCCATCAGCGCCGCGCCTCGGTAAGGCTTTTCCAGGAAATCGACGGCGCCGGCCTTCATCGCCGCCACGGCGGCCGGAATGTCGCCGTGACCGCTGATCATGATAATTGGCGTCTCGATTTTTCGGGCCGCAAGCTCGTCGATGATTTCCAATCCGCTGAGTTGCGGCATCCGCAGGTCGAGCACGATGCAACCCGGGCGATCCGGGCCATAGTTATCCAAAAACTCCCGCCCCGACGCATAACACTCGACGTCCAGCTCCATGGACTGGATCAAAGTGGCCAGGGACTCGCGAACCTGATCGTCATCATCGACGACCGTTATGATCGGTGATTGCGACATCTTGCGCTCCGGACAACGGCAACGTGAAATGAAACGTAACGCCATGCTTCGAGTTCGGACGGACCCACAGCCGGCCGCCATGCTCTTCCACGATGGAGCGGCTGATGGCCAGTCCGATTCCCACGCCGTTGGGTTTGCTGGTGAAAAACGCGTCAAAAACGCGTTCCAAGTTTTCCTCGGCGATGCCCTCGCCCAAATCCTTTACCGAGATCTCGATCTTGTCTTCGCGGATCGCGGCCGCGATGGTTACTTGTCGTTCGTTGGGGCGATTAGCGGACATCGCCTCGTAGGCGTTGCGCAGCAGATTGACCAGCACCTGCTGAATTTGAATTCTGTCGACGGTGGCGTGCACCGCGGCCGTGTGCTCCCAGCGAACGCGAACATTTTGCAAACGCGTCTCCGCTTCCAGCAGGTCGATCACTTCCTCGACGAGCTCGTTGATTTCGACGGTCGAACGGCGGGGCTCCGACTTTCGGGTAAATGACCGCAGTCGGCGAATCATCTGGCCCGCCCGGTGCGTATTGACGGCGATCTTGTCGATCCAAGACAGCAACTTCTTGTCGTTGCGGGGTGCTTTGGAGGCAATCGCTTGCGCGCAGCTTTCGGCATAGTTCGAAATCGCGGTCAACGGCTGATTCAATTCATGCGCCAGGCCCGTGGCGATTTCCCCCATGGTGCTGACCCGCGCAATGTGCGCCAGCTCGGCGCGCTGCATGTGCGCCACTTCCTCGGCGCGGCGACGCTCTGAAATGTCCATGATGCTGCCAATCATCCTGGCCGGCTTGCCGTCGGGACCATACATCACGAATCCGCGATCGAAGACGTCGGCATAGCCGCCGTCGGCCCGTTGAAAGCGATATTCGAACGCGCATTGCCGCGAATGGGAAGTTCCGGGCTCGGGAATCTGCGCCAACACGCACTGCCGATCGTCGGGATGAATCCGGTCCACCCACCAATTAAAGTCGGCACCGATCTCCTCGGGCCGATAACCGAACAGGGTCTGGAAGCCCTCGCTCCGCCATACCTGCCCCTTGTGCAGGTCCCAGTCCCAAATCGCGTCGCGCGTGGCCTTGGCGGCCAGCCGAAACCGCTCTTCGCTGTCGCGCAGCTTTTCCTCGGTATGCTTCAGTTGCGAAATATCCATGACCGAGCCTACCATCCGCACCGGCTCGCCCTGGGAGTCGAAGATGACGAAGCCGCGGTCGTACACGTGGGCATAAGTTCCGTCCACGCGCCGCAGCCGATATTCCAAGAGCCACTGCTGATCGCCGTCGTTGACCGGCGGAGGCATCGCGTCCAGAATTCGCTGACGATCCTCCGGATGAATTCGCTCGCGCCACCACGCGACCGGGCTCTCGATCGCGTCGTTTGGCACGCCATAGCTTTGCAGGAACCCTTGATTGCGCCACACGCGGTTTTCACGCAGGTCCCAGTCCCACACGGCTTCTTTCGTCGCGCTGGCAATCAGTTGAAACCGTTCCTGGCTTTCGCGAAGCTGTTCCTCGGCCTGCTTGCGCCCGGTGATATCCTGACCGGTGGCGAAAAACACTTGCTGCTCGAGACAAGGCACGGCGTTCCATAGAATCCACTTGTACGAGCCGTCCTTGCAGCGAATTCGCACTTCAACCGCCGAGGTATCGCGGCCTTTCCTCAAGGCTTCCATGACTTCGGCGACGTGGGCCGCGTCGTCCGGGTGCAGCAAATCCCGCATCGGCGACGCCATCATCTCTTCGGACGAATAGCCCAGCACGCCGCACCAGGCCGGGTTCCAACGCTTCATGTAATCGTCGAATCCAATGATGCACAACAAGTTGAGCGATTGTGCGAACAACCGATCGCGCTGCTCGTCGGCACGCTTGCGGTGCGTGACGTCGACGTGCGCGACGATCGCGCCCGTTCGATCGGCGTCTCGCACGGCGCTGGCGATCAGCTTGAACCATCGTCGATCTTCCGGGCAGCCGCACGCGTACTCCGCCGAAAAAGTGCTGGTCTCATCGGCCAATACGCGGCGCAGACCCTGCGCGATGTTATCCGCGCCGTCCAATCGCTCGGCGGCGGCTCGATTGCAAACCTGCAAGTAATTGGCTCCCAAGCCGTGCCGGGCACCCTGGTAGGGACTGTCGAGCGCGAAGTCCCTCCACGCGTCGTTGACGGCGCAGATCGTTCCGGAGCGGTCCAAAAAAGCGACGCTGACCGATAATGCGTTGAGAATGCGGCCGTAGACTTCGGGCTCGTCCGGCAGTTCACGAGCGCCATGGGCAGGAGCATGATGCGCTCGTTTTGCGGCGGCAGCGCTTAAACGCTCGGGCAATCGGTCTAAATCGCCGGAGGCCTTGGAAACATAATCGGCCGCGCCGCGCTTCATCGCCTCGACCGCCAGGCGCTCCGATCCGCCCCCCGTCACGATGATCACCGGGACCGGGTTGCTGCTCGATCGGACGCGCTCGAGGATTTCCAGTTCTTCGAGATCCCAAGCACGCAATTCGCTAAGCAACACGTCGAACGACCCTTGCGACAGCAAGCGATCGAGATCTTCGGGCGACGCGGGTTCGACAACGCGAAATTGGGAAGTCGGCAAACGACTCAGCACGGCAGTCCGTTCAGCAGGGTTGCCGTCGATATATAAGACGCCGACGCGTTTGCCCGGCCGATTGACCGTGAGCCGTTCTCTTGTCAATGGCCCGCGCATCTTCGCATCCGCCTCCGAAAAAAATGTCAAAATCGCGCGAGGTCGCGGTCCGCGCCCCGTCTGCAGGGACGATCCTGGTCTTTCCGCCCTGTGCGTCTGCCGTCGCCCCCCGGATGTGGGCGCAAAAAAGCGGCGTGATGGCCTAAGTTTAATTTGGTCGCGCCGCGCAAGCGCGTCAAGGCGGGAAGGGCGACTTGATTTGCCCGCCCCGTTGGACAAAAATACCGGTTTCATTCTCAGGGTCGTTCTCTCGCGGGCGCCTTGCGACGGGCCAGATCTCGCGATGTTCCTTCCTCAATGGACTTACCTGTGTTCGAACAGATTGAAAAACTGAAGCAGGACTTGACCGACAAATACGTGGTGGTCGATGCGGCCGTGCCCGAATTGATGCGATTCACGGGGCACGTGGGGCAGGTGAAAACCGTGAATATGAACGGTCGGGCCCTCGTGCAATTCGACGCCTGGAGCAATATTGGGTGGTACGACATCAGTCCGCAATATTTGAAAGTCGTGCCCAAGCCCGAGCCCGCGGCCGAGGTCAAGAAACCGGCGGCGAAAAGCGAAGTCGCTCCGAAAGCGGCGGCGGCCAAGCCCGTCGCCGGGGAAAAGAAATTATCGCCGCTCGAGATGGCCCGCATGCAAGGGGCCGCCAAGGGAGCTACCGCTGCGCCCGCGGGCGCGAAACCAGCCCCCGCCCAGGCGGCCGCGCCGTCGGTGGGAGCAAAGAAGTCCACGGCCGACATTCTTGCCGCGGCGCGCGCGGCCAAAGCGGCGCCCGCGGCCGGTGGCAATCAAGCGCCCGCGCCCGCCGCGGCCAAAATGAGCACCGCCGACGTCTTGGCCGCCGCCCGGGCCAAGAAGGCCGCCCAAGCGCCGGCTGAGGACAGCGCGGCGGCGGCGCCGGTCGCGCCCGCGCCAGCTTTGCCGCCGGAGCAAGCCGAGAACGAGCCCGCCGCCGCCGCGCCGGCGCCAGCGGCCGCCACCATCGCCAAACCCAAGCCCTCGACGTCCAAGCCGACGTTGACGCCTGGGCAGCGGCCGAGCGTGAGCGAAATTCTCGTCTGGTGTCGCGAGCACGACGCGAAGTAAGATCCTGGCGCAGGAAGTCAGCTCCTGGCTCAGTTCCGATCGATGCCTCGACCAGGGACGCGGCGCGCGCATGCTCAGCTTTGAAATCCGCCGGCGAATCGCGCAGCTTCACCGCTCGCAGCACGGCGATGCGGCCCGCGATCTGCAAAGTGCCCGGCAGGTCCAGAGTGTATCCGGGGGCGACGGCGCAAAGAGCGTTTTCCAAGACCCATTCAAGTGGGCCGAGGAGTGCGAAAACTCTTCCGGCAGGCATCTGCGACTAAGCCGCTCCCTGGCCACCGTTTGGCCGGCCTTCGCCGAGTGGGCCGGCCGCGATCTCCAGAATTCTGGTCCTGTGGCTGCCGGAGCAATGCATGCCGAACTGGCCGCCGTCGCCGAATCCTTTCCCCAGGGCACGCTATTTCTGGACCTGGAGACGTGCGGCTTCGCCGGCGCGCCGGTCTTTCTGGCGGGACTTATTTGGCGCGCCGACGAGACACTGGTCCTCGACCAGCTCTTTGCCCGCCATTACGCCGAAGAGCGCGCTTTGTTGGAGACCCTGTGGAAGATTGCGGCGGGCAATCGCGTGCTCGTGACATTCAACGGCAAGAGCTTTGATTGGCCGATGGTCCACGACCGCAGCACGCGGCATCACTTGGGGCAAAACAGAAATCACCCGTCCGGTGTGTCAGCGGCGACGCCGCTTACGACTCTGGGCCGGCGCGATCCGCGGCCGCAACTGGTGCACTGCGATGTGCTGCATCACGCCCGACGACGATGGAAACGCGTATTGCCGAACTGCAAGTTGCAGACGCTCGAGCGTTGGGTGTGCAACCGCTCGCGCCGCGACGATTTGGCCGGCGCGCAAGTGCCGGCGGCCTACCACGAGTTTGTGCGAACCGGCGAAATGCGTCACATCCCAGCCGTGCTACGGCATAACGCGCTCGACCTGCTGACACTCGTGCAAATCACGCTCAAGCTGCTTGAGCCGCCGATTGTCGAAGCGACATCAGGCTGACGCGGGCGCAGAAAAAAGGCCACGGCACGTCCTTCGACGTGGCCGTGGCCGATATAATCAAACCTCCAGCCCAATGCGACGGAGGAGTCGCTGCGAGAAGAGCGAGGTCAGGCTGTGCTAGGCACTAGCCGTTGAATTGACCCAGGCTCACGCAAATGGTTAGGTCCTCCCGACGGATTTCTAGGCTGACGAGGTTTGAAGTTCAAGGTCATCGGGACTTGGACATTCCCGAGGTATTTCGATTAGGAGGTTTCATCGGCACTTTTGCCGCGCCGATACGAGCCGATTTCTCCCTTGCACGGGGCAACGGCAATTATAGTCCGCAAAGGGGACTAAAGTAGCCAAAAGCCAGAAAGATTGCAAAATCAGTTTTCGGCCGTGGCGATGCCAAAAGAGCCGGCCGACGGCGGCTTGGCGGCAGCCAGACCGGTCACATGTCTCGCGAACTGATGAACTGCGAGCCCCCTGCGGCCCCTGGGACGGCGGCGACGAAAGAATGTCACCGGAAAGCAAAAAAAGATTCAAGTCGACGCCCGCGATCACTTCGGATGGGCGCGGGCGATCTCACCGACGTTCTCGTCTTGTTGCTCTTGCAGCCGGTCCTGTTCGCGCCACAACAGCGTGTCGACGGCCTCTTCAAGCATTTCCAAGGTCTCGTAATTGTGCGCCTTAATCAGGCGTTTCAACTCGGAAATCTTGGCCTCGCGAGCAGCCGCTTCGGCAGAGCGGGTCATGGTGCACCTCCGATTCATCCCCGGCGGAGAATTCGCCTCGAAATTGCATCCCTCGTGGACGCCTCCATTGGGCGTAGCCACCATGCTAGCAGATCGCCGGAGAATTAAAATCCGCTGGCCGCGCCGATCGAAAAAATGCCGCGCGCCGGCCCAAAAAAACGAAAAACCCGCCGCAAAAGGCGCACCTTTCGCGGCAGGCTTTGGCGTTTGAGGACTGTGGATAATTTGTCGACGCTGAAAATCGCGACTCAGGACTTCGATTCAACGATCCAAATGTTGCGATAGGTCACCGGATTCCCATGGGCCTGCAGCTGGAACGGGCCTTTGCCCGGATACTCTTTAGCGGCGCCGCCGGGCGTCAAATTGGGCAGCTCAAAATCGTCGAATACCGTCACGCCGTTGTGCTTGATCGTGACCCGCGCATTCTTCACTTTCTTTTCACCGTCGAAGCGGGCAGCGGTAAAGTCGACGTCGTACGTCTGCCAGGTGAGCGGCGGAAAGCACATGTTAACGGCCGGCTCTTTGATCTGGTAGAAGCCGCCGCACTCGTTGTTGGCGCCTTCCAAACCAAAGGAGTCGAGCACTTGCAGCTCGTATCGATCTTGCAAGTACAGCCCGCTGTTGCCGCGTGCCTGACCTGTCGCCTTGGGCACGAACGGCGTGCGGAATTCGATATGCAACGTGAAATCCTGGAAGTCGTCCTTGCTGCGCGT
>JBGQHN010000207.1:0-8102 GCA_041497975.1 Planctomycetia bacterium
AGGTTGGCCACGATCATTTCGAAATTGTCCAGGTGCGTTTCCGGCCCGATGAAGCCGGTCACGTTGTTGACCATGAAGGGGTCATATCGCCGCGCCAGGCCGTAGCACAGGGCTTCGCTGGTCGTCATGTCGATGCCGTTGTGTTTGCCGTACGTGAACTCGCTGCCTTGGCCGGTCTCGAAATACATGCACTGGCCGGTGACATCACGCAACGCTCCGCGGCTTTGCATCGTGTGATAAGCCTGGTCCAGCAGCTCCACGGTAACGTCGAATTCGCCGGTGAGCGTACGTTCCGTGCCGGCCAGGCTTTGAAACAGGATTTCGACCGGCGCTCCTCGATCGAGACACGCCAGTTGGGTTTTGACGTGGCTCAGCACGCAGATTTGCGTCGGCACGCCCGCGGTCCGCCGCAGCTTGTCCAGGTGTCGCAAGGCGGCCTCGACGTTTTCGACGGTGTCGACGGCCGGATTCAGCCCGATCAAGGCGTCGCCGGCCCCCAACGACCAACCCCAATAGACCAAGAGCGTCACGCCGCGCAGGTCGTCCGTTGGATGATTCGGCTGCAAGCGCGAGGCCAGCGTGCCCGGCAATCCCAGCGTCGTGCGGGCCCGGCTGGTGCGGGGCATTTTCTGGGCGAGCAGCACCAGTTCGTGAACGTCGCAGATTTTTGCCAGAGCGGCCGCCATGGGTCCGGTCAGCGCGCAACCAAGCGGCAAGATTTCAGCCGTGGGGGAACGTAACAAGTGATTCTTCAGATCGCCCAAGGTCCAATCCGCGATCGCGGCGAATCGACGTCGATCGATGTCGTAATTCGCGCGCGTCACCGCGTCGACGCCGCCTTGGTCGTCTGTCAGTGGTCGATCATACAGATGCGCCAGCGCAAGCTCGGACAACAGCAGGCGCGCCGCCTCGCGCTCCAGCTCATTGGCCGCGGCCAAGCCCGCGTTTCGATCGCCAGCCTTGCTGCAATCGGCAGCGCCCAGGAGAGCCTTGAGTCCCTCGAAGCGGAACTCGCGGTCCGCAAACCGAGTCGCGTAGATTTCATTCGCGGCCGGTTGCGGAACGGGAATCTCGGCCAATGGAACCAGCGTTTTCACGACCACCTTGCCTCACCCTCACTCACCGCGCGGCATACAGCCACAAGGGCACAAGACCATCCCGCGCCCGCCCGAGGCGAACAAACTGGGCGTCGCTTGTCGGCACTTCGTCCACGACGATTGCGTCGACATCTATCGTACCCCAGCGCGTCATGTAATTGCCTAACACTTTTCCCACATTGGCCGCCAATAGCAGCACAAGCGTGGTGCCCGGCGGCAGTGGCCGCGAGGCCAACAGATTTGCCAGCCGATTTCCCAAGTCGCGAACCGCCTGGAGCGTCGGTTGATCGAGTTCAACCTGCAAGCACGCGGCCGGCGCGCTGCCAGCGACCAGCCCGAGCAATTGCCCCAGGTGTTCATCGCTCGTATCTCGCCCGATGCGGCCGACAATGGGAACATTTTTGAGAGGCAGCCGTTCGGGATGCGGCAGAAACAACGTCGAACCCGATACTTCGGTGCTGTGCCGCAACAGCCCGTAGACCGTGGCCCGGCCAAGTCCCTCGGGCGTAAACGTGCTCATGCGCGTGGCGATGGCCGCCGCGCGTACGATGCGCTCGGCCAGCTCACCACCGAGATCGCCGAACTGGGTGGCACCGCCAGTTCCTTGCCCGCCGAGGTGTTGATAGACCAATTGACCGACGCCGCCGGACAGCGTGATCGCGACGTCGCCCAGCGGGCAGGGCAGATGGAGCGGCACCTGGATGTGGCGCTGCGCAATCTCGGTGGCGAGCAGATCCGCGTTTCCCTCCACCGCCGCGACGATCAGGCTCACGTAAAAATCGACAATGGCCTCGATCTCGGTTTTGGCGAATGTCTCGCCGACGCCGCGGTCAATCCTGAGATGTTCCAACAGCGCGGCCGCATACGGCGAAACATCGGTCAATCGATACGTGCCGGCGTCAAATTGGAAATGGCGTGCTCCGACGAACAGGCAACCGGTGGCGGTCACCTGCGCGTTTTGCCCCAGCGCCAAATTGGTCGTCCCGCCGCCGATGTCGAGATTCAAAATCCGCGTCGTCGGGTGGGCCCTCGACAGCGCGTGGCAATTGCCCATGAACGCCAGCCAGGATTCGAGGCACGGGTTGTCGGCCGTGGCGATGAGCGAATCGGCCAAGCGGGATTCGATCAGTCGCGTGATGGCCAGGGCATTTGTGCGTTGGGCCGCCAGGCCGGTGATCAAGGCGCCGCCGCCGAAGATTTCCTCGGGTTTTACTTGCGCGGTTGCGAGCCACTCATCTAAGTGGCGCTCAAGCCGCGCTGCGTCGATCTGGTCGCCATCAAACGGCGTGAAGATCACCGGGGAGCGAAATACCGGTTCAATCGCGGTAATCTCCGTGCGCGCCAGGGCGCCTTGCGACAGGCGCGCGGCGGCCACGACCGCACTGGTGGTTGTCGAGCCGCAGTCCAGTCCGACCAGCTTAATGGCTCGGCTCATCATTCCCTTCCGTGCCGTCGTGTTTGGCGCCATCGCCGGCCGCGCCGTGGCCAGGCCGGCCGCTCAGGGCGTCTCGGCGGTTGCACTCGCGCGCTGGGCAATCGGCGCGGCCAGCGAGCGGTTCAAAACGCCTTGCGGCGGGCCGCGAAAGTGGGCTCGTTCGTAGACGATCCACACGGCCCCGGCCAGTGCAATCGCGAAGGAAACAGTCCATAGGTTCAGGCTGTTGGGTGGCTGCACGCCAACCAGCAGAATCAAACCGCAACCGAGGATGGAAAGCACGGCCAGGGTCCGGTACAAAGCGGCCCCCAGGTTCCACGGCCCCATGTGCGTCCAGGTTCGTCCAAATGCGAACAGGCCCAGCGCCGTCGGAATGACGTAAGAGATGTAGAGAAAAATCGTGCAGGCCCCCGTGATCGTTGAATAGGTCTGCGTGTGCACGACAAATGCGACCGAAAGCACCGCGACAGTCCAGATCGCCACGGCGGGCGTAAGATACTTGGGACTGACGCGCCGCACCTGGTTGGAAAACGGCAAGCCGCCATCGCGGGCAAAGGCATAGGCCATCCGCGAGGCCGAAGTCACGGTCGCCAACCCGCAGAAAAACTGCGCCATGACGATGCCCAGCGCAAGCAGAGTCCAAAGTTTGTTCGGCAGCACCTGGGCGACGATCCAGTGGAACGACTCGCTTCCTTGTCGAGCCGCCTCGTCCAGATCGGGAATGGCCAGCACGATGGCCGCCAGCATGACCCAGCCGAACAGGCCCGACACGAGCACCGATCGCACGATGCCGCGCGGCGCGTGGTGCGAGGCGCCGACCGTTTCTTCGGAGGTGTGCGCCGAGGCGTCGAAGCCGGTTACCGTGTAAGCCGGCAGCAGGAACCCCAAGAGAAACAGCCAGGCGATATTGCCGGTTTGCGGCCACACGTCGCCGCCGGCCGCTCCGCTGTAATTCGTAAACGCGATCAGCCGCGCGGGATCGATCGACGGCGCGTAGGCGAGCATGGCGACGGTCAGCACCACCGCCACAAACAGGATCCAGTAACCGCTGAAATCGGTCAGCGCGGCGGTCAGGCGGATGCCCAAGTGATTGAGCACGGCCTGCGCGCAGGTGATCGCCATGACGCCGGCCACTTGCGCGGCCAACTGAGTTGAGGGCTCCCATTGGTTCGGATGGATCTCGAGCGGTCCGGAGACCGAGCGCAGCGCAAACTGGTAGGTCCCCACGTTGATGGCCGCCAGCGCCGTGACCAGGCCGGCCAGATTGAACCAGGCCGTCAGCCAACCCCAGCCGCGTCCGCCGAGAATGGCGGCCCAATGATACAACCCTCCGGCGGTCGGAAAGGCGGAGGCAAGTTGAGCCATGGCCAGCGCGACGCACAACGACAACAGGCAACACAGTGGCCATCCCAGTCCGATCGCCGCAGGACCCGCGCTGGAAAAGCCCTGTGGGAAGGACGTGATGCCTCCGGCGAGGATGCAAATGATCGATAGCGAAATGGCGAAGTTCGAAAAGCCGCTCATTCGCCGCAAGAGTTCCTGCCCATAGCCCAAGCTGTTGAGCAGGTGGATGTCATCGGCCATGATCCGCCGCGCCTGCTCTTCGGCATCATCGGGCGAGCGCTCGTCGCCCGACAAGCTGGCGGCGCGGAATTCATGCGGATCGCTCATCAGTTCGTCAATCGAATCCGGGAGTGTGGGCGGAGGCTGGCGAGGAAGCAGCGTCTTGGTCCTTGGCTGTCGCTCGCGCGCCCGACGTTCGTTTGTGTGGTACGACCTGGATGCCGTACCGCGGACGCAGCGTCAAGACCGGCGCAAGCCGGATCGGATGATCGGCGACAAGTTCCAGCGACCATTGCCTGGCGATCGTGGCCAACAGCAGCACGCCCTCCATCATCGCAAACGTATTGCCGATGCAGACTCGCGGGCCACCGCCGAAAGGAAAGTACGCCATTTTTGGCAAGGCCTTCGCCTTGTCGCTGGTCCAACGCTCGGGCTCGAACTGGTCCGGCCGATCGTAAAATCGCCCGTCGCGGTGCATCACCCATTGGCTCATGAAGATCGTGGTGCCCGCGGGAATGCGGTAGCCGGCCAACTCGAAGTCGGCCAGCGGCTCGCGGCCGATCATGAACGCCGGCGGATACAGCCGCATCGATTCGAGGATGATCGACTCGGTAACTTTCAGGCTCTTCATGTCGTTAACCTCGGGCAGGCGGTCGCCGACGACTGTGTCCAATTCGGCCCGCAAGCGGTCTTGCTCGTGAGGCCGGGAGGCCAGCAGGTACAGTGTCCAGGACAGCGTGATCGCGGTCGTTTCGTGACCGGCCAGCAAGAACGTGCGCGCCTCGTCGAGCAGTTGCCCGTCGGTCATTTGGCTGCCGTCGATATCGCGGGCATGGAGCATCATGGACAGCAAGTCGTTGCGCGGCTGGCTGTCGCGGCGGCGCTGGTCGATGATCTGCCGCACGACGCGATTGAGCCCGCGCACCGCGGCCCGCGCGGCGCGATTGCCGCGCGTGGGAATCCAGGCGGGCAAGGGAATCGTGCGGTTGAAGTTCACCGCAAAGCTGCGTAGCGCCATGAAGAGCGACTCGCCGATGTCGCCGGAGCGCTGGGTGACGTCGGCGCCGAAGAGCGTGCGAGCGACAATGTCGAGCGTGACTTGCATCATGTCGGCATGGATGTCGCGCGGCACGCCGTCGCGCCAGGTGTCGAGCATGCGCGTGGCCGCGTCCACCATGTCCGCGCCGTAGGCTGCGATGCGGTCGCCATGAAACGCCCCGGCGGCGAGCCGCCGCTGGCGCAGCCAAAAGTCGCCCTCGCTGGTGAGCAGCCCATTGCCTAAGACGGGCCGCGTGAAGCGAAAGGCAAATAGCTTCTTGAAGTTGCGGCTGTTCTTCACCAGCACATATTCGATCAAATCGGGATGATTCACCAGCACGCACGGCCGGCGACCCAGGCGAAACCATACCACGTCGCCGTAGCGTTGCGCGCAACCCTGCAAGAAGCCGAACAAATCGCGGCGAAAATCGCGGAAGCTGCCGGTCAGCAGGCGTTGGGGCGGTCCCGGCGGGCGGTGGCGCGGTAGCATAAGCCTCGATCGAGCCGTGGTCGGCAAAACGGTTTTGAACTTGCGATCAGCTATCGCAGATGGCGGAATGTCTACAGCATACCGTCGGCAGCCGCTGGCTGCACGGCGAGATTCGGCGATTTAGATCCGGTCAAATCGACCGCCTAATCGCCATGCTTGCTCGTCATCGTGCGAGGCGGGCAGTGAACGCGTGGCTCATGTCGTGTGGCGGCACGGAGTGCATCGAGAAATGAATTGCCGACCGCTTGCAGTCGGCGTTCGAGCTTCTCGGTGCAATCGCAAGTTGAGCAAGCCCACGGCTCGCTGCCGTTTTCGTCGCGGCAGCGCTGCCGAGCGTGAGCATCTTGAACGCGCAGCGGCTCGAAGAATTCTTCCCAATAGGGTCGCTCCTCGTCCAGCGGCACATCACAAAAGCAGACTTCCACCCAGCGGATGGAGCCGTCCCAGCGCAGCCGGGCATCGGTCATGTTCCGCAGGTACTCACCTTCGGCCACCGAACCGCGGCCCAGTGTGTTGCCTTCGATGGCTTCGAGCAGGGCCGGCTCGCGGCCGGGCTTGACGCGAGCTGTGACAAGATAGCGCATGGCGAGGTTCGTGGGGCGCGCGAATTTGCAGTGGAACCGTGGTGGTCTATTATTCGTCGCGCGGCGCGATTCGACCAGAGCGAGTCGCTCAAGGCCGTCACGCCTGGCCCAAGCCGCCGGCCCGACCGTAGAGTTTGTCGCGGGTGGCCCACAGTCCGGCCGAGGGCGTGGGAATGAAAAAAAATCGCTCGCCATCCGCAAGCGTGTTCCAGCCTTCGTGGAGCCGATCCGGCTGGTAGCGCTCGCACGTCGCGGCCAGGTCGGCGTGGCGGTAATTCACGCCTTCGATCTCCGCGGCCGTCAGGTGGCCCGGGGCATAGGTGACCGTAAAACGGCCTTCCGACGAGCCATGAATCAGGTGCGCCGTGGCATGGCCCAGGTCTTGCATGTCCGAGTTGGCGCGATAGCCGGCCGTTACTTTCGGGGTGCCGCAGTAGCCGTACTTGCGAATGAACCGGTCGACCTCGGGCTGCTCGCCAAAACGTTTCAGCCCCGGCGCGATGATCGTCAGCTCGCCGCCGTCGGCCAGAGCCATCCGCGTGCGGTAGATCGCCTTGTTGGCCACCCAGGTACTGGCAAACTCGTCGGCTTGCATGACGCACAGCATGCGCTCGACCGGCTCGTCAAACACGGTGATATTCTGCGCCCGAGATTGCCGGGCCGCCTGCAAATAAGTCTCCAGCTCGTCCCCGACGAATACGCCGGTGTGCACCAGCTCGTTGCGGGTATTGCGAGCCATCACGATTTGCACGTACAGGTCGGGCAGGAGGCCGAGAAAGTCGTGTTCGGCCTTGTTGAAGCACGCGCGGGTGGGCGTGACGAGGTTGCCCAAGTTATTCTCGATGCCGCAGGTCGCCGCCAGCATGTGCGAAGCGCAGATCGTGTCTTTGCCGCCCAGGCCGATAAAGTAGTTCTTGTTGTGATTGGCAAATCCCAACACCTCGTGGGGGACGACGTGCCCGACGTTGATGATCAGATCCCACGGTTCCTCGATCAGCGCGCGGTTGAGAAGGATCGGGATCGGCCAATCGGCCACTCCGCCGCAGGCCCGGCTGACGAAATCCGCCGAGACCTCGCCGACGCGAACGCATCCGTTGCGCCAATCATGCGCGTGAATGCGATCGTGAGGGATCGAGCCGAACATGCGGCGATTCTCTTCGCGCGTATGCGGCACGTGCTGGCCGAGCGTCGGAATGACGTGCACGTCCGCTTCGCCGGCGAGCTGTTGATAGACGAGCTCCGTCAGCCGGCCGGCGCCCGAATGGGCCCGGGTGATGTCCGGCGGAAGCAGCAGCACGCGCTTGGGACGCGCACAAATCCGCCGCCGCGCTTCGGCGACCGTTTGTTGCATCAGTTCCGCGAGACGATCCCAGGGGATTTCGTCGGCCGATTCGGCAATCCAGGGCATGTCGCGAGTCCTAGCCAAGGGCTGTCGACGGTTGCCACTCGCGGGCGACTTGCACGAGAGTGCGCACAAACTGTCCGCTGGCGCCGGCATCGCACCACGGCTTGGCCTTGTCGCGAAAGGCGGGGCCGGCGATATCGATGTGGACCCAGGGAGTGCGTCCGACAAATTGCTCCAGGAATTTGGCCGCGGTAATCGCGCCGGCCCAGCGTCCGTCTCCCACGTTCTTGATGTCGGCGACCTCGCTCTTGATCAGTTCGTCGTACACGTCGGGATACATGGGAAGTTGCCAGACCGGCTCGCCGGCGCGACGCCCAGCGCTCGTGACCGAGTCACACCACGGCTGATTGTTCGTCATGACGCCTGCCACTTCCGTGCCCAGCGCCACGACACAAGCGCCGGTGAGCGTGGCGAGATCGACAATCTTGCTCGCGCCCAAATCCACGGCCAGCGAAAGCAAATCGGCCAGCACCAGCCGGCCCTCGGCGTC
>JBGQHN010000208.1:0-8072 GCA_041497975.1 Planctomycetia bacterium
CTCAAACCACGGGATTTGCTCCCCGAGTCGGCCAAGAGGTCCATTCGATCACTTCCGGTCCATTTATTCTACACAAAACTATCAGTCCGAGGGGTGCCCTGGACGACCTGGGATTGCCGGCCATTTTCCTCATTGAATGGCCTGGGCGAGCATTTCAGCGAGCAATTCCATCGGCAAGCCAACCACATTGGACTCGCTCCCCTCGACAATATGCAGCCAGCCGACCCGGTCTTGATAGCCAAACGCTCCGGCTTTTCCTTCCCATTGTCCACTGGCCAGATACTCTTCGATGCCCGCTTCGGTCAAAGGATCCATGACGAGCGTGGTGCGGGCGACGCGTACCAGCGGCCGGCCGCCCGACAGCGACCACACGCACAATCCAGTGTAGACGCGATGTTCGCGTCCACTGAGCAAATCGAGCATCCGACGCGCGTGCTGGCGATCGCTCGGTTTGCCAAGAATCTGGCCCAGGCATTCGGCCACGGTATCGCACGCTACGATCACGCGGCCGGCCTGGTCCGGTGCGGTTCCGACCGCCTCGCCGCGCAATTGACCCGCCACGTCGGCCGCTTTTTGATAGGCCAGCCGCGCGGCAAACTCGCCAGGCGTTTCCTGGCTGCAGATTCCGCACTCGGCATGGACGCCGGGAACGAAAACTTCGAATTGGTAACCGGCTTCGGCCAACAGTTTCTTGCGCTGCGGTGAGCCACTGGCCAGAATAAGCGTCGGGTCGCGAGGGCGCATTTTCTGTTACGATAAGGCACGCCCCTGGTCGGGCCGGCGCCTCAAAAAACAAGTTCCAGGATATCGATGGGACCGGACGACTTGGAGATCATTTACGAAGACAACCACTTGCTGGCCGTCAACAAGCCAGCCGGTTTGCCAACCATGGGCGTGGCGGCCGATGCGGCCAGCTTGTTTGTCCTTGCCAAGCAGTATATCAAACGTCGCTGTCACAAGCCGGGCAATGTCTATCTGGGCATCATGAGCCGGCTTGACGCGGCCACGTCCGGCGTGGTGCTGCTGGCGCGCACGTCGAAAGCCGCGGCCCGGCTTACCGAGCAATTCCGCACCCATAAGGTCGCGAAGACCTATTGGGCAATTATCGAGGGCACGATCCAACCCGCGCGCGGAGAAATGATCGATTGGGTCCTGAAGGATGAGGCGCGCCGGCGGATGACCATCGTCGACCCGGCCACTCGAGGAGCCAGGGAAGCCAGGCTGCGCTATCGGCATCTGCGCGGCGTGGCGCGCGGGTCGCTATTGGAAATCGAGCTCATTACGGGGCGAAAACATCAAATTAGGCTGCAACTGGCGGCGCGAGGATATCCCGTGTGGGGCGAGCGAAAATACGGGCGGGGATTGCCGTTTGCTTCCGGCATCGCCTTGCACGCGCGGCGCCTCGTGGTCGAGCATCCGGTGCGAAAAGAGCGGCTGGAATTGACCGCGCCGGTGCCCCCGGCCTGGCGCGCACTGGGAATTAGCGACTGAGCGACGATCCACGCCAGGCAGCCAGCACGGCGTCGTTGCCGCGCGCCGAACACGTGCGAAAGCTCGACGCAGATGTTTGCGGATATGCGCATTGTGCGGCCCTTCGACTGGAAAACGGCGGTAAACTATGATTAAGTAGGAACTGCGGGAGGAGAGGCCGTACGTTGCTGTCGACGACTTGAAATAAGCTTAGGCCTCGCGCGCCCACTGGCCAGCGCAAGAGCAGGCCGGGCGTCAGGATTTGCCGTGGACCATCTACCCCTGACTATCTTTCGCCGCTCGGCGCTGGCTAGCGGGCTTCTCAGCGTCGAGCAGATTCTCGAGGCGGAGAAGGCCTTGCGCTCCGCCAGCAAATCGGTGGGAACGTGGATCGAAATTCCCGATGAGCAGCTGGCCGCCAAGCTGGTCGAAATGGGCCGGCTCAATCGTTGGCAGGCCGAGCAATTGAAGGTCGGCCGCTCCAAGTTCAATCTCGGTCCCTACCAGATCATCGACTCGATTGGTCAGGGCGGCATGGGCCAGGTATTCCGGGCCGAACATCGGCTGATGGGGCGCATCGTCGCGATCAAAGTTCTTCCGCGGCATCGTTCCACGCCCGATGCCATCGCCAGCTTCACGCGAGAGATCCGCGCCCAGGCCCAGTTCGATCACGAGAATCTGGTGCGCGCCTACGATGCCGGACACGACGGCAACGTGTATTTTCTGGTAACCGAATTCGTGCCGGGCACCGATCTGCGGAAACTGGTTCGGGCCCGTGGCAAGCTCTCGATGCAAGACGCCGCCACGATCATTTCGCAGGCGGCCCGTGGTCTGGCCCATGCCCACAGCCGCGGGATGGTACACCGCGACGTGAAGCCTGGCAACTTGCTGGTCACGCCCGATGGGCAAACGAAAGTCTCGGACCTCGGTCTGGCCGGTTTCTTGGGCATTGATGATCCCGACGACCCGCGCGCGGGCCGGATCGTAGGCACCGCCGACTACTTGTCGCCCGAGCATATCACGTCGCCGTCCAATCTTTCGCCGGCCAGCGACGTATACTCGCTGGGCTGCACGCTCTATTACGCGGTCACCGGCAAGGTTCCCTTTCCGGGCGGCACAAGCCGCGACAAAGCGCGCCGGCATCGCGAGGAGACGCCCATCAATCCGCGGCGATTCCACCTCGAACTGACCGACGATTTCATCGACGTGATCGCGGCCATGATGGAAAAGGATCCGCGCAAGAGGATCGGGACCGCCGAGGGGGTCATTGAGCGGCTGTTGCCCTGGGCGCTGGACGCGGTGGCGCCTGACGAAACGGGCCGCCCTATCGCGCCGCCAAGCGGCGGGTTGCGGCCGATCTTGCCATCGCTCAGCGACACGCAACCGGGTTTGTTCGACGACTTGTCAACCGGGCACGATGACAGCCCTAGCCAGATTTCGCAGCGCACCGACCCAGTCGCGTCGGCCGATCACGAGACAATTCCCGATATGCTGCCGATAAGTGACCTGATTCCCGACGAGCCGGAGTACTCGTGGACGCTGGCTCTGGCAGTTCTGGTCCCCCTGCTCCTGGCGAGCGGTTTGCTGGTCGCAAGCCTTGTGCTGACGGCCATACGCTGACGACGGCACGGCGTCATTTTCCGCCAAACAGCGCTTCCAAACAGATTTGCGACCAGCTTTCAAAGCCGGTCGTGTCGGCCAGGATCTCTTCCAGCGGGCGAAAGCCCGCGTCGATAATGTCGGCTTCCAGCGGTCGCACCGCGGGGCGCTCGACGTCGAAGACGTGCACCACGCCCAGATGTACGCGGCCCACTTCGGTTTGATCGTCGTTGATCAAACCCGCGCAGCACTCGGCGTAGGGAGTGTCGATCAGCACTTCTTCGGCCAACTCGCGGCGCATGCCTTCGTGATAGGCAGCCTGTCCGGAGGGTTCGAAAGTCTGACAGTCATCGGCCGAAATGTGTCCGCCGATGCCGACGCTCTGCTTGCTGTGCAGCCGGCCCTCGCCCTGCCCCTTGCCGCGGGTGTACTGAAACACAAGCACGCGGCCTTGCGGATCCTGGTAGCGAAAAATCACGTAGGGAATCAACTGCTTGAAGCTCGGGTCTTGTTCCACTTCATGGCGCGGGCGGTAGCTCGTGTGCTCGGGGTGCAGCAGCTGGCCCAGATATCGCTCGACGTCGGTCGAAAAGCCCTGGAAGTGGCCCAGGCGGTGGAACAACGCGGTGGGCACGACCATCACGCATTCGGTTTGCACTTGCGCCACGGCAGAATCCTTTCGTGTGGTGAAGGACGGGTCAGAGGCTGATTATAACAAGCGGGTGTTTTTGCGATAGGAGCCGCCAGGCCGCAGTCAGCTACAGGATCAGCATCGCGTCGCCGTAGCTGTAGAAGCGATACTCTTCGCGAATGGCCTCGTCATAGGCGCGCCGCATGAGCTCGTCGCCGCCGAAGGTGCGAACCAACACCAACAGCGTGGTTCGCGGCAGATGAAAGTTCGTCAACAGCGCGTCGACGGCGCGAAACTCGTATGGCGGACGAATGAACAAATCGGTCGGGCCGCAAAACGGCGCCAGCGAACCGGCCCGAGCGGATGTCTCCAACACGCGCACCGAGGTCGTGCCCACGGCGATCGTCCGCCCGCCGGACGCGCGCGAGCGCTGGATTTCGGCCACGGCCGCGGGCGTGATCTGGCACCATTCGCTGTGCATCGCGTGCTCGGCCAGCGAGGGAGCCGTCACGGGCCGAAACGTGTCGAGGCCCACGTGCAGGGTAACTCGGACGATCGCCACGCCCGTGGCCTCTAATCGTTTGAGCAGCTCTTCGGTAAAGTGCAGACCGGCTGTAGGCGCCGCGACGGCGCCGGGCGATCGGGCGAAGACCGTCTGGTAGCGCTCGCGATCGGCGGCGATCATCTCGCCGTCGCGAATGTAGGGCGGCAGAGGGACGCGGCCGACTTGCTCCAACAATTCCAGGGCGGCGCCGGCCGCCTCGGGCCGCGCGATCCACGATCCGTCGGGCTCCTTGAGGACCAGCCGCAATTGAAACGCTTCCTGCAACCGCTCGTTGACCAGCGCAATGCGTTCGCCGGGCACTAGTTTGCCCCGGGTCTTGGCCAGCAGCCGCCAATTCCCGCCTTCGTCGGCCGAAAGAAAAAGTCCTTCCCAGCGTCCGCCGCTTTGGCTGCGAAACCCGATCAGCCGGGCCGGAATCACCCGCGTGTCGTTGATCACCAAACAGTCGCCTGAGCGCAGCAACGTCGGCAGGTCGCGAATATGATAATGCTGGAGGGTCGACGCGACCCGATCGACCACCAGCAGCCGGGCATCGATGCGGCGCGCAAGCGGATACTGGGCGATCAATTGCTTGGGAAGTTCGTAATCGTATTGGGCCAATGATGACATCTGACGGGTCGACCACTTGAACGTTCGAGCAGGCGCGCCAGCGCGCATCGGGTTTTGTATCACTGAACTAGAGCCCGGCGGCGCCGAGCGGTGCCTGGTCGAATTGGTCACTCGCTTGAATCGCGAGCAATTCGATCCCGTTGTGTATTGTCTCGGACCGCGTCCCGCGAGCAATCCCACGTCTCTGGCCGACGTGCTTGAACAAGCCGGCGTGAGGGTTCATTGCTTCAACGCGCGACGCAGCCTGCATTTTGTTTCGGTGTTGCGCAAACTGCGCCGCCAAATGGCGGCCGATGCGCCCATAATCGTGCAAAGTTTCTTGTTCCATGCCAACGTGCTTGGCACGGTCGCCGCGCACCTGGCTGGAGTGCCCCACCTGGTGACCGGCATTCGTGTTGCGGAGCGCCGCGCAGGCTGGCATTTGGCCGTGGTGATGTGGACAGACCGCTGGGTCCAACGGCACGTTTGCGTCAGCCAGGCGGTTCGCGAATTTTCTCGTCGCGAGGGACGACTGAGCGACGAAAAACTGGTTGTCATTCCTAATGGTGTCGACGTCGAGCGGTTTGCAATGGCGAAGCCGTGTTCACCGGCCGTTTTCGACGTCGAAACTTCGCGCCGCTTGATTACCTACGTCGGGCGGCTCGACGCGCAGAAGGGCGTTGCATGGCTGCTGGAGCAGATGCCGGCCATTTTCGCGTCCCTGCCCGACCACGACCTGTTGCTCGTCGGGACCGGGCCCGAGCGGGTCCGGCTCGAACGGAAAGTGCGACTGCTAGCCCTGCACGAACGCGTTCACTTCGCCGGTTTCCGTTGGGACGTGCCAGAAATCCTGGCTGCCAGCGACCTGTGTCTGCTTGCGTCCCGGTGGGAGGGTATGCCCAATGCGATTCTCGAGGCGATGGCCAGCGGCAAGCCTGTGGTAGCCACCCAGGTCGAGGGGGTCGCCGAGGCTCTTGGCGCCGGGGCCGCGGACCAGACAGTTCCGCGGCTTGATGCTGAAGCATTTGTTGCCAAAGCGGTTGCAATTCTCAGCAATCCTCAGCTTGCGGCTCGCTTGGGGCGCCAGAACCAAGATCGGGCCCGACAATGCTTCGAACTCGCGGCGATGGCCCGCGCCTATGAGCAGCTTTACACGACGTTGCTGGCCGCCGATCGCGATCCCGAGTGAATTGGGGCCCATGGGCCGTGTCGGTGCCGTCGGCTAGGAGGGCAATTCCTCTCGAAGCCGGGAAAGCCGTCTCGAACGAGGCGGTCGTGGAAAGCCAACTTGACGCGGTATGCGAAGCGGGTATTCTTGGGTCTCGATGGTGAGTAGTGGGGAATTGTGGTGATTCATGCTTCTGACCGGCACCTTTGTTCGGGCCGTGGACGAAAAGCTGAGAATCGCCATTCCAAAATCCCTGCGAGAGGCTCTGGGAGCCACTGCCAAAGGTGCCTTGTATGTGACGCCGGGTACCGACGGATCGTTGGCTTTATACACGGAGGATGCACTGGCCGGTCTGGCCGATCGACTAGCGGGCTCTTCGCCCAATGCTCAGGACGTGCGAGCCTTTCGCCGCTTGTTCTACGCCCGAGCGCAAGCCGTGGAATTAGACGCTCAGGGGCGGCTCCGCGTGCCGGGGGAATTGGCCCAACTATCGGGACTCGACAAGGAAGCAGTGCTGATCGGCGTACAGGACCACTTGGAATTGTGGGATCGGGTTAGCTGGGAGCAATACGTGGCGAAGCGCCAGGGCGATTACGACCACCTTGCCGAGGCGGCGTTTCGAAAACCCGCTGCGGATCGATAGCGTGCGCAATCACTCAATCGCGATGGTGAGATAGGACAGGAGCTGAATGGATTGTCCGTCCGAGGTTCGCCAAGTGTGAAAGCTCAGCCGTCAGTCTTGGGCCACCGACTGACTGCGCGAGCTTCGCAGGCCCGGTAAGCAGGGATCGCCGTCGGGTTGCGAACAGCGGGAACGTGGCGCTGGGCCACGCTTCTCGCTACCCCCGACTCCGCAGGCACAAGGAAGTGCCGCGGTGAGGGCGGCTTTCTGCATGACCACCAAGGACGGCAAACGACGATTGCTGGCGCGGCTGGCCGCTGTATGGATCACTCCCCGCCGATACACGTGCCGGTGATGCTGGAGGAAGTGATCGCCGGGCTGGACCCGCGTCCCGGTCAAACGTTCGTGGACGGAACTTTGGGCGGAGGGGGCCACACGCGGGCGCTTGCGCAGCGAGTAACAAGCTCGGGGCTGGTCGTGTCGCTGGATCGAGATCCAAGGGCCCTGGCCGCGGGCGAGCGAAACCTGGCCGGGCTGAGCGTGAAACTAGTAAACGCCGATTTTCGCGAGCTGCCCGAAGTGCTGGCACAATTGGAGATTTCCGCGGTTGACGGTGTCGTGCTCGACTTGGGGATATCGAGCGACCAACTGGCCGACGCCGAGCGAGGGTTCAGCTTCGATTCGCCGGGGCTGCTCGACTTGCGTTTCGACCCCGAAAGCGGCGAGCCGGCCTGGCGATTGATCGAGCGACTGGAGGTCAAGGAACTGGCCGACTTGATTTACAACTATGGCGAGGAACGAAACAGCCGGCGAATTGCCCGCAACATCGTGGAGCACCGCAACCGGGAACCGATTCGCACGGCCCACCAATTGGCCCAGATCGTGCGGCGCAGCGTGGGGCGATCCCGCGACGCGCGGCGCATCGATCCGGCAACACGCACGTTTCAGGCCCTGCGAATCGCGGTCAATGACGAACTCGGCGCGCTGGACGAAGCGCTCGAATGTTTACCAGGATGCTTGAAAATGGGAGGACGCGTGGCGGTGATCAGCTTCCATTCGCTGGAAGACCGGAGGGTGAAAGAGAAGTTTCGCGACGACCCGCGATACGAGGCCCTCACCAAGAAGCCGATTCGTCCCACGCAGGCGGAAGTCGAACGAAACCCGCGCTCGCGCAGCGCGAAGTTGCGCGTGGCGCGACGCATCAGATAGCGACGTACAACATAGACGGGCGCTTCGCGCGCCTTGGCCCTCAGGAGGAGGCCCATCATGGGTAAGGAAACAAAGATTGGTCTGGTGGTTATCGGTGTGTTGCTGCTCGTCTTTGGGACGTTGCTCATTCGAAAGCTGACCGCCGACGACACAAGCCTGCCCCAGCCGCCCACCGCGCGCGTGGCCGAGGCGCCTTCATCGGCTGGCATGGCCGAAAAGC
>JBGQHN010000209.1:0-8054 GCA_041497975.1 Planctomycetia bacterium
GACGTTCGATTGGAACTCTCCGCCGCTCGACGAGGAGCCCGAGTGGCAATATGCGATAGGATTTACCGACAACCGCAACTGGGCCACGGTGTTGTTCGACTTCGAGACGGGCCGCGTGGCTTTGACCGGCGCCAAGAAGACGGCGCTACTCGACCCGTCGGCCAAGAAAGAGCTGCAAGAATTCTTCGCCGAGCAATTCGCCGATGAAGCGAGCCAGTCGCCGGCCGCGCCTAGCGCCGAAGCGCCGGTTGGGCGATCGCCGGAGGAGTCGGCCGAGAAGCCTGCCAACGAATCGGCAGACACGTCCGCCGAACGGCCGCCCGCCGCGTTTGAGGAGAAGAAGTGACGCACCCTGCTCAGGCCGGCGGCAAGCCGAACTTGCCCAACTGGCCCGATTGCAAGGCGGCCTGAGCCCGCTCGACTTCGAGATAATAATCGCGCCGCTCCAACAGCCGCGCTGCTTCTTCGTCCAAGATGGCGATCACGTCGCGGTGCAGTTGCAGCGCCGAAGCGGTGATTTGGGCCGTGATCGGGCCTTCGATCGTTTCGCGAATCGCGCGGGCCTTGCTGTCGCCGGCCGCCAAGAGCAGGCACTGACGCGATTCGAGAATCGTGCCCACACCCATCGTGATCGCCAGCCGCGGCACCTCTTTCTCGCCGCCGAAAAAACGGGCGTTGTCGCGCACCGTTTCCTCGGTGAGCGTCTTGAGCCGCGTGCGGCTGCCCAACGACGAGCCGGGCTCGTTGAAGGCGATATGCCCGTCGCCGCCGATTCCCAGCACCTGCAAATCGATCCCGCCTTCTTCGGCGATCATCCGCTCGTACTGCTCGCAGTAGGCCTCGAAGTCAAGCGCGCGACCGTCCGGCACGTGGGTATCGCGCGGATCGATGTTGATGTGATCGAACAGGTTTTTCTGCATGAAGAAGCGGTAGCTTTGGGGGTGGGAGCCGCTCAGGCCGACGTACTCGTCGAGGTTGAACGTCACGACGCGCGAAAAGTCCAAGCCTTCCTCGCGATGCATGCGGATCAATTCGGCGTACATGCCCAACGGCGTGCCGCCGGTCGCCAGGCCCAAGACACAGGTGGGCCGCCGGCGCACCAGATCGGCCACGAGTTGTGCCGCTCGCCGGCTTACGCCTTCGCGGTCCTTTTCCACGATCACGCGCATCGATCAAGTGCTCCCTGTTTCGCTTACATGGTGAGTGACTCGAATCTAGTTGTAATGGAACAATCGGCCCGATCCAACACCTCGTCGTCGCGAATTGATGCGCGACGTTTCCCGCGTGCTTTGGGCCGCGACAGTGGGCTAGGTCGACGCGGACCGCGCGGTTACAATCTGCCCGATTTTTGACCCCATTTTCGCGGCAGCGCGTAGCCCAGGAGACATGGCGTATGAGAGCCCGAGTGTGGCGCGGCGCAGTGGGCCTGGCTGGCGCGATGGTTCTCGTCATGGCCGGCGCGGCCGAGGCGCGCGACGAGGGCGATCCGCCCGACGCCATGCGCGGCGACGCCCAATTGGCCGACGTGACGTTCGTCGATCGCGAGCATGGCTGGGCGGTCGGCGATCGTGGCGTGATTTGGCACACCTCCGACGGCGGCAAGCATTGGAGCTTGCAGAACTCGACCGTCGATTGCCGGCTCGCCAGCGTGTTCTTTCTCGACGCGAAAACGGGCTGGGCAGCGGGCGGCTATACGCTTCCCTATACGCATGCCTCGGCGGGCGTGGTGCTGCGCACGCGCGACGGCGGACAGACCTGGACGCTCGAGCGCAAGCTGGTGCTGCCGGTGCTGGCGCGGATCGGATTTTTCGATCCCGTGCACGGTTGGGCCTTTGGCCAGACTTCGGCCTACTTTCCCTCCGGCGTCTTTACGACGCAGGACGGTGGCCGGACCTGGTCGGCGCTGCCCGCCGCCGAAAGCCGCGCCTGGCTGGCCGGCGACTTCCTCGACCTCAACACCGGCGCGCTGGCCGGAAGCGCCGGCGCATTGGCCGCGATTCGCCGCCGCGGCGTCGAAGGAGTAAGCGTCGATTTCGGATTGCGGGCGCTCAAGCGCATGCAGTTCGTTTCGCCGTCCGCGGGATGGCTGGTGGGCGACGGCGGATTGGTGCTCAAGACGCAGGATCTCGGCAAAACCTGGCAAACCACTGACGGAGACATCGCCGCCTCGATCCGCAATCACTTCGATTTTTCCGCGCTCGCGGCGCGCGGCCAATATTGCTGGGTCGCCGGCACTCCCGGCACTCGAGTGCTTCACAGTGCCGACGCGGGCCGCACCTGGAGCGTCGGCGACACGGGTCAAACGCTTCCGATTCATGGCCTGGCGTTTGTCGACGAGCACATGGGCTACGCCGTGGGCGACTTGGGCACCATTCTGGCCACGACCGACGGCGGGAAGACGTGGCAGAAGCAGCGGGCCGGCGGGGGGCGCGCCGCGTACGTCGGCTTTTTCAGCCGCGCCGCGGATATCCCCTTGGAGCTTGTTGCGCGGCTGTCGGCAGACGACGGATATTTGGGCGCGATGGAAATTCTCAATCGCGAGGACGTCGAGATTCCTCCTGCCGTGGACCCCCAGGCGCAAGCTCACGAGGCCGGCGTGCGCGTCGGCGCCAGCGCCGCCGCGGCGGCCTGGAAGTTTCCCCTCCGGCAGGCCAGCCTGAAGCTCTCGGCCGAACAGTTGGTCGATGTCTGGAACCAGGCCAATGACGGCCAGGCGCTCGATAAGCTCGAAGCGCATATCGTGGGCCGCATTCGCATGTGGCGGCCGAATGTCGTGTTTACCGCCACGGCCGATGCTCGCGGCGCCGAGCCGTTGGCGCACGTCGTCAACCAAATCGTGCTGCGCGCCATCGAGCGCGCCGCGGACGCGGGCCGCTATCCCGAGCAAATCGCCGAGGCAGGCTTGCAGCCTTGGACCGTGCAAAAGCTGTATGGGGCGCTTCCGCGCGGCGAAGCGGGGACGACCAACATAAGTCCGGCACAAGTTGCCGCGAGATTGGGCCGCTCGATCGGCGAATTGGCCGCTGGGGCTCGCGGCGTGATCGACAGCGAGTTTTCTCTACCCGCCGCCAACGTCGGATTTCGCTTGCTGGTTGACCACATACCGCAAGAAGCGGGCAAGCGCGATTTCTTTAGCGGCATTCCGCTGCAGCCCGGGGGCGAAGCTCGCCGCGCGATCTCGGAGCCGGCTGCCGGCAACATGGAGGCCATGCGGCGCGAAGTCCAGTTGCGGCGCAACTTGCAGGCCATTCTTGCGCAATCCGAAAAGGACGACCGTGACGGCCGCTTTCTGGCCGACTTCGCGGGGCAGACCCGCATGCTGGAGCCCGCTCGGGCAGCCGAGGTTCTGTTTCAACTGGCCGACCGCTACCACCGCCAGGGACGTTGGGAACTGGCGGCCGAATGTTTCGATCTCATCGTGGAACGCTATCCCACGCATCCATTGGCCGGAAAATCACTGGTGTGGCTGGTGCAGTACTATGCCAGTAGCGAAGCGGCCTGGCGAAATCGCGCGCCTCAGCAACACACGGTCCAACACGTCAGCGCGCAACAACCTGTCGTGGATCGTCTGGGGCCTGGCAAGGCCGACCGATCCGGCCGCCGAGCGGCGGGCGACGGCGACGCGCAACTGGCCGGCGGGGCGCGGCGCGAGCCGGTCGTTTCGGCCGCCGCCCAAGTCGAGCGCGCCGGCGGAGTCGTCGTGGGCGCGGGGGACACCGACGCTCGATTTGCCAAGGCTGCCGGCTACGGCAAGCAGATCGAGCAGCTCGAACCGGGACTCTACGGCGAGCCGCTGGTGCGCTTTCCGCTGGCCTTGGCGCATCGTCAACAAGGGCTCCCCCGACAAGCCGAGCGATTCTATCTGGCGCTGCGTCACACCAGGCCACCGGACGCGTGGCGTTCGTGTGCCATGGCCGAACTGTGGCTGAGTGAGCCGAAGGCGCAGCCGCCCAAGGAACTTTGCGCGTGCGCCCGCGCGCCGGCAAAACCGGTTCTGGACGGCCGGCTCGACGAGCCGATGTGGCGCTCGGCCGGCAAAGTGGAACTGCACAGCAAGCAGCGCGACGATGCCGAGTGGGGCGCCGTGGCGATGCTGGCCTACGACGAAGAGTTTTTATACCTCGGCGTCAGTTGCACCCAGGCCGCCGGTTTCAAATACGCCCGGTCCGATGAGCCTCGGCCGCGCGACGCGGACCTGGCCGACCAGGATCGCGTGGAATTGTTGATCGACGTCGATCGCGACTTTGCCACGTTTTATCGGCTGGCGATCGATTGCCGCGGCTGGACCGCGGAGAGTTGTTGGCGCGACGCGACCTGGAACCCCAATTGGTTCGTGGCTCATGGCCAAAATGAGGGCGCGTGGACCGTCGAGGCCGCCATCCCGCTTGCCGAACTGACGGGCCAATTGCCGATCGCAAAAAACGCCTGGGCCATCGGCATTCAACGCACCGTGCCCGGCGTCGGCTTTCAATCGTGGACCGCTCCCGCCTCGAGCGAGATCATGCCCGAAGGATTCGGCCTCTTGATCTTTCAATAGCCGGGCGGTTCTACTAGCGGGCGCGTTGCCATCGGCAAAATCATGCCTATCCGTGAGGCTGCCCATGTTGAGCATGCGCACCGACGAACCGCTGGCGGTGGCCGTCGTTGACGCGATCCACAGCGGCAATGTGCAGACGCTCGAACGTCTGCTGGCCGAGAATCCCCACCTGGCGACGGCCAGGCTGGGCGACCCCGAAAAAAGCTGTGGCGGCACGGGGATGTCGCGGACGCTGTTGCACGTGGCAACCGACTGGCCTGGTCACTTTCCCAACGGCGCGGCGACAGTGGCCGCGCTCGTCGCGGCCGGCGCCGACGTGAACGCGCGATTCACCGGGCCCCACACCTAGACACCGCTGCACTGGGCCGCGAGCAGCGACGACGTGGCCGTGCTCGATGCTTTGCTCGATCGGGGCGCCGATATCGAGGCGCCCGGCGGGGTGATCGGCAACGGCACGCCGCTGGCCGACGCGGTCGCGTTCGGACAGTGGAAGACGGCGCGGCGGCTGATCGAGCGCGGCGCGCGGACCACACTGTGGCAGGCGGCGGCACTGGGCTTGATCGGCCAAGTCGAGGAGCACTTTGCGGGCGACGCGCGGCCCTCTCCGGACGACGTCACGAGGGCGTTTTGGTGTGGTTGCCATGGCGGACAGCGCGCGACGGCGGAATACCTGTTGGGCCGCGGCGCCGAAATCAACTGGATTGGCTACGACCAGTTGACGCCCTTCGATGCCGCCCGCCGCAGCGGCGCAAACGAGCTGGTCGCGTGGCTGTTCCGGCAGGGCGCCAAATCGGCCCAAGAACTGTGCTGAGCAACGGGCCGGAACGGACCCTAGTGCACCTGGCTCAGCAGCCCAGCGCGATTCGCTACCGCTTCGAGAACTGCGTGCCTTTGCGGGCGCCGCGCAGACCGTAGTGCTTGCGTTCCTTCATGCGGCTGTCGCGGGTCAGCAGGTGATTGTGCCGCAGGGGATCGAACGTCTCGCTGTCGAACTTGATCAGCGCGCGGGCGATGCCCAGCATGCAGGCGCCCGACTGGCCCGTGTTCCCGCCGCCATGAACGCGGATCGAGATGTCGACCGAGGCCTGCTTGCCGCTTTTGACCAGCGGGGCCAGGACGTTGCGGCGGTCTTGATCGATGGGAAAGTACGCTTCCAGCGGGCGGTCGTTGATCGTGATCGTGCCCGTGCCGGGCCGGATGCGAACGCGGGCCACGGAAGTCTTGCGACGGCCGGTTCCCAGAAAATCATTGGCTCTGGACTGCTTGGCGACTGCCATCGGTTTCTTTCTTTACTCTGGACGGTGGTGTGCTAATCAACGCGCCAAATCGGCCGATGCCCTGGGTGGTCAGCTTATTTGACCGCCAATTCCTTCGGCTGGGGGTTTTGAGCCTGGTGCGGATGCTTATCGCCCGCATAGACCTTCAGCTTTTCGAGCATCTTGTACGCGAGCTTGTTCTTGGGCAGCATGCGCCGCACCGCCTCGATCAGAATCTGCTCGGGCTCGCGCTCGAAGCGCGTGCGGGCCGTCTCGCTCTTCAGGCCGGGGTAACCGGTGGTCCAGGTGTAGCGCTTCTGATCCCACTTCTTGCCCGAGAGCACGATCTTTTCCGCGTTAACGACGACGACATAATCGCCGGTGTCGACGTGCGGCGTGTAAGTCGGACGATGCTTGCCCATCAGGATCGTGGCGATGTCGCTGGCCAGCCGGCCGACGATTTTCTGGTCGGCGTCGACCAGCCACCACTTCTGCTCCAACTCGCCTGGCTTGGCCATGTAGCTTTTGACGGTTGCCGTGTTCATATTGAGTTGCTCGCAGACGAAAGCAAACGAGCCGCCGACACAGGGAGGGCGACCGTTTTTTGCGTTTAAGGGAAACTGCCAATCTAGCGGCTTGGGCCCGAGCGTTCAAGACGTGTGGGACGACAATCGGCGGTGTTTCCAAGTCATGATGGTGGCTTCGGTTTCTAGCTCCCCGGCGACTTGCGTAGCCCCAGCGGCCGGGCCCGCTCTTGGTTGAGCGTGGCAATTGCCTTTCGAGCGGGCCGACAATCTGCCACAATCGGTGCGGCAGCCAGGCGCCAGCAGCGGCGCGAAGCTTTCCGGCCGCCGCAGGTTTTCCACATTCCTTGCTCGAGCACAAGACAATTCATGATCGTTGCCGCCGTCAAAGAAACATTTCCCGGCGAACGCCGCGTGGCCCTGGTTCCGGCTTCGGTTTCCGTAGCAGCTAAATTCGGCTGGGAAGTCCGCATCCAAGAGGGCGCGGGCCTGGCGGCCGGATTTCCAGATGCCCAGTACGCCGAAAAGGGCGCCAAAATCGTCTCCCGCGCCGATGCTTTTGCGGCCGATTGCCTGTTGCAAGTGCGCGCCCTGGGGGCCAACCCACAGGCCGGCCGCGCCGATCTGCCGCTGTTGCGGCGCGGGCAGGTCGTGATCGGAATGTGCGATCCTTTGGGAATGCCGGCCGAGGCCGAAACGCTGGCCAAAACCGGAGTGACGCTCTTCGCGCTCGAGCTGGTGCCGCGGATTACGAGGGCCCAGAGCATGGACGTGCTCAGCTCGCAAGCCACCGTGGCGGGCTATCGCGCCGTGCTGCTGGCGGCTACCACGCTGGGGAAGATGTTTCCCATGATGATCACCGCCGCCGGCACGATCACGCCGGCCAAAGTTTTCGTCATCGGAGCAGGCGTGGCCGGCTTGCAGGCTATCGCCAGCGCTCGCCGCATGGGGGCCGTGGTGTCGGCCTACGACGTGCGACCCGCGGTGAAAGAGCAGGTGCAGAGCCTGGGGGCAAAATTCGTGGAGATGCCGCTGGCGGCGGGCCAGTCGGAAGCCCAAGGCGGTTACGCCCGACAAATGGACGAAGAGTTTTATCGGCGCCAGCAGGAATTAATGTCGAGCGTCGTGGCCGCCAGCGACGTGGTGATTACCACGGCCGCCGTGCCCGGCAAACAGGCTCCGACGCTGGTGACGGCCGAGATGGTCGCCGCGATGGCGCCCGGTTCGGTCGTCGTCGACGTGGCCGCCGAACGCGGCGGCAATTGCGCGCTGACCAAACCAGGTGAAACCGTGGTCGAGCACGGGGTAACCATTTTGGGTCCGACGAACTTGCCGTCCGAGGCCCCCTATCATGCCAGCCAGATGTTCGCCAAGAACATTACGGCATTGCTTGCGCACCTGGTCAAGGACGGCGAGCTGCGCATCAATCTCGAGGACGAAATCACGCGTGAAACTCTGGTGGCACGGGACGGCGACGTCGTCAACGCGAAGGTTCGCGAGGCGCTGGGCCTGGGACAATACGTGCGCAGCATCGAAATTTGAGTCGGCTCCCAAGGGAGGCAAGTCGCGATGCACGCGCCGGCAATCCGCTCCGATAATTTGGCGATCTAATTCTTATTTATACCGTTCGGACCGCCGTCAGCAGTTTCAAAAGCGAGCTCTTCGCGTCGCCAAACAAGATCGCGCACTGGGGGTCGTAGAAGAGCGGATTCTCAATGCCGGCAAAGCCCGGGTTCA
>JBGQHN010000210.1:0-8045 GCA_041497975.1 Planctomycetia bacterium
CGTCATGATCTATGCGGACCATCCCACCGAGGAAGGAGACGACACGTTTACGCCCGACCGCTCTGGGGGCCGGGAATTCATTCCTTGCTTCATCTACGACAGCGATCAAGACTTGAGCAAGGTGCAAAGGACCCGCGGCAAGCCGATTGCGGGCGACGGCACGCTGAACCTGGTCGACGTGATCAATTACCTGCGCGCTCAAGTGGTGCGCACGCATGTCCCGCCGGCTGCCGCGCCGGCCGGCCAACACGACGAATCACCCCATCCAGAGCATGCACGCAAAGCGGGATAATATGGCTCCATCCCAGCCGGCCGCGACACCGGCGGACGAAAAGCGCATCGCCGACACCGTGGTGTTGATTCCCGCGGCGGGCCGGGTCGCCGAGGGCGTCATGGCGCTGTCGAACATCGGCTGCCCCGCCATGGTCCCAGTGGCCGGACGTCCGGTCATTCATTGGACGCTCCGCTACTTGCGCTCGTTGGGGCTGCGTCGGTTCATCATCGCCGTCTCGCGACGCGGCATGTTCGTCGAGGACTTCGTCGATTGCTCGTTCGGCCAGGACTGCGAAATCTCGTTCATCGTGCCGTCGGCCGACGGAGGAGTCGGCCGGACCGTGCTCGAGCTGGCCGAGCAAGCGCAGGGCACTTCGGCGCTGGTTGTGTTGGGCGACACGCACTTTCGGTTCGCCGACCCGGATGTTTTGCTGCGCGACGAGCCGGCCGTGCTGGTCCAAACGGTGGAAGAGTCCTACCGCTGGTGCACGGCCGAAACCAGTCCCGCAGGAATTGTCACCGCGCTGCATGACAAAGAGCCCGGCCTGCCGGGGCCGCTGCAGGCGCTGATCGGCGTTTATTATTTCCCGCGGCTGAGCGAGCTACGCACGGCGGCCCGCGCGGCCGTGGCCGATACGCAGCCTCCGGCGCGGCGCACCGAACTGGCCCAGATCCTGGCGCACGTCAACGAGAACGAACCCATCCGAGCCGTGACCGCCGGCGACTGGCTCGATTGCGGCAATCCCGATCGCCAGGCCAGTTCTCATCGCACATTGCTGCAAAAACGCGAGTTCAACGACCTGTCGATCGACAGCGTGTTGGGCACCGTCACCAAGCGCAGCCGATACGTGGAAAAGTTTCTCGACGAAATTAATTACCTGCGCCTGCTGCCGCCGGAGCTGGCCGTCCTCTTTCCCCGCGTGATCGGCTATTCGACGGACTGGCAAGATCCGTGGCTGACGCTCGAATATTACGGCTACCCAACCCTGGCCGAAGTGTTCGTGTTCGAAAACGTCGACCCCAGCATTTGGGAGCAGATATTCGTGCATTTGCGCGACATCATGCTGCAAGGTTTCATGCGTCACCGTCGTCCGCTCGCACCGGGGGTCGTGCAGGAAATGTACCTGGGCAAGACCCGCAAGCGACTCGAGAACATGCCGGCGTCCGAGGAGTTGCTGGCGTTGGTGCGGCATCCGGGGCCGGTGACGATCAACGGCCGCGAAGTGCCGAACATACCCGCGCTGTGGGGCCGCTTGGAAGCAGAGGTCGAGCGGCTCGCCGAAAACGTGCAAGGAACGGTCGTACACGGCGATTTGTGCTTGTCGAACGTTCTCTACGATTTGCGCTCGCGGATTTGCAAACTACTCGATCCTCGCGGCAGCTTCGGCGCCTCGGGAATCTATGGCGACCCACGCTACGACGTGGCCAAACTGTATCATTCGATTTACGGGCTGTACGACTTCATCACCAACGATCTGTTTCACGTCTCGATCGACCAGCAGCGCATCAACTTGGATATTCGTTCGCGACCGCAGCACCGGCAGATTCAAGAGCGCTTCGAGCGGGTGTTCTTCGCGGAATTTGACCGCCGTGAAATCCTGCTGATCACCGGACTCTTGTTCGCCAGCATGCCCGCCTTGCACTACGACGCGCCCCGCCGGCAACTGGCGATGTACACGCGAGCTCTGGAGCTGTTCGGCGAATTGTTTTCGCCGGCCTACGCCGAACAACGAACTTGACCCATTTGGCAATGCGAATTTGCATCGATTTGGACGGCGTGATTTGCCAGCTCAAAAAGCCCGGCCAGAACTACGCCGATTTGGAGCCGGTGCCGGGCGCGGTGGAGAAAATCCGCGCGCTGAAGGCCGCCGGCCATTACATTATCGTGTGCACGGCACGGCACATGAAGACCTGCCAGGGCAACGTCGGCCAGGCCGTGGCGCGGCAAGGACGCACAACGCTCGAATGGCTCGCGCGACACAATATCGAGTATGACGAAATTCACTTCGGCAAACCGCACGCGCAAGTGTATATCGACGACAACGCCCTGCGATTCGAGTCCTGGAGCCCGATCGCCCCTGACGGCTCAAACCTGCCGGCCAGTGCCGAGGAGCGCAAGGCGTCGGGGCGCGCCGGCCATACGACGCAGGACCCATGAACATCGTCATGCCCATGGCCGGCCGTGGCAGCCGCTTTGCACAACTGGGCATCACCACTCCCAAGCCGTTGATCGACGTGCGCGGAAAGCCGATGTACGCCTGGGCCACCGAGGGATTGCCGCTGTCGCTCGCCCGCCGGCTGATCTTCATCTGCCTGGCCGAACACCTGGCAGCGGGAAACCTGGAACAAGACATCAAGGCGCGCTACGCGAGCTACCACCCGGCGATCGTCGCCCTGGACCGGGTCACCGAGGGACAGGCCTGCACGGTGCTGATGGCTCGCGAACTCGTCGATAACGACGACCCGCTTTTGATCTTCAATGCCGACACGTACTGTCCCACGACCCTGGAATGCTACCTGGAGGCCTGTGGCCCATCGGTCGACGGAGTGCTCGACGTGTTTCGCGCCGCCGGCGACAAGTGGAGCTTTGCCCGAGTGGACGAGCGGGGTCGCGTGCTGGAAACCGCCGAGAAGCGTCGTATTTCCCAGTGGGCCAGCACGGGCTTGTACTACTTTCGCCGCGGCAAGGATTTTGTGCGGCACGCCGGCGCCATGATCGCCGACGACGAGCGGTCCAACGGAGAGTTTTACGTGGCCCCCGTCTACAACCGCATGATCGCGGCGGGAGCCGACATTCGCGCCAACTTCGTCGATCGCGTGTGGGTGCTGGGCACGCCCGAAGACCTGGCCCATTTCGAACGGGAGTATCCGCGATAGGCGCGCACATGGCCCGCCCGAAAAAAGTTTTGCACGTGCTCAACAGCGCCGGCGGCGGCGCCGCTCTGAGCACGCTGTCGCTGGCCAAGGCGCTGGCGGCCGAAGGTATCAGCTCGGCGGCCGTGTGTTACGATGCCGGAACGACCCAAGAACGCGACGCGCTACGCGAGGCGGTGCATGGCGAGCTGTTGTTCACGCAACTCTATTGGTGGAATCGCAAGAACCGCATGCCGCTTTGGAAGCGGCCGCTGGTCGAAGCACGACAAATCGTGGCCACCGGCTGGTCGCTGGGCTCGGCCGCTCGCGTGGCCGAATTTGCCTCGCAGTCCGGGGCCGACCTGATTCACACCAACACGATCCTCCTTCCCGAAGGCGGGCTGGCCGCCAGGCGATTGGGGCTGCCCCATGTGTGGCATCTGCGCGAGCTGGTGGGGCCCGGCAATCCGTTCCGCCTGGCGCGCGAAGGTCCGGAGTTAGGTCATTACATGGCGCAGCACTGCTCGAAACTCGTGGCCAATTCCCAAGCCAGCGCCGAGCGAATTCGTGATTGGCTGCCCGACGATCTTTTGGAAATCGTGCCCAACGGCATTGATCTAAGCGGATTCACACCAGGGACCGCGCCGGTGCAACCAGGCCGGGTCGTAGTAGGCATGGTCGGCAACTTAACCAGCCGCTCGAAAAAACACGCGCTGTTCATCGAGGCCGCTGCCCGCGTCGATCGCGGTTTGCCGGTCGAATGGCGTATCTATGGCCACGATCCGTCGCGGGGCGGCACGCAGGGCGGAGACCCTTATATCGACGAACTGCACGGCCAAATCCGCCGCTTGGGCCTGGCGGATCGCTTTCATTGGCCTGGCTTCGTGATCGATCCGGCCCGGATTATGTCCGAACTGGACGTTTTGGTGCACCCGGCGGATAACGAGTCTTTCGGCCGCGTCGTCGTCGAGGCCATGGCGGCCGGGCTGCCGGTGGTCGGAGTGCGCGGCGGCGGAGTCGCGGAGATCGTTCGCGACGGCGAGACGGGACTGTTGGCCGCCATCGACGATCCGCAAGGTCTGGCCGCGCGGATCGAGCAATTGGTGCGCGATCCGCAGCATGGTCGCGCGATGGGCGCGGCCGGCCGGCGGCGGGCCATCGAAAATTACTCGATGGAAGCATGCGCCGCCGGTATTCTGCGCGTTTACGAACAAGCCATGGCCCGACCTCTCAAGCCAGGCTCCGGCGCCACGGCCTCCGCCGCCGCGACAAGGTGAAAACTGGCAGCCACCATGAAATTCTCCGTCTGCATTCCCAACTATAACTACGAGCGCTACCTGGGTCGCACGATCCGGAGCATTCTGGATCAGAACGACCCAGACGTCGAAATTCTCGTGTCGGATAACGCCAGCACCGACGGCTCGGTGGCGCTGGTCAAGGCATTCAACGACCCGCGGATCCAACTGCACGTCAACGCCTGCAATGTCGGGTTCGGAGGCAATTTGGATCGCTCGGCCCGCATGGCCACGGGCGAGCTGATGATCATGCTCTCGTCGGACGACTTGATGCGCGCAGGTGCGCTGGCCGCGTATCGCCGCTTGTTTGAACATTTGGGCGCCCGGGGTCACGGCACGATCGCAAGCGCCAGCTTCGACGTTATCGACCCGGACGATCGAGTGACCGGCCAGACGGGCCCGGATCCAAGCCTTTGGACGGCGGTCGACCGTCAGCCGGACCTTGAAAAACTGCTCGGCGCGACGGTCTACGGCGTTAACGCCGACGAGTTGCTGAAGCGCTGTTTACGACGGATGAAGAATCCGTTCAACTTCGCGGCCACGGTCTATTCCGCCGAGTTGTACCGCAAGGTCGAGGGCTACGGCGGCGGCCGACTTTACAATCCCGACAAGTGGTTTCACTGGAAGGTCCTGGGCACGGCCGAGATGGCCTACTTTATCGATCAACGGTTGTTCGCATATCGCTGGCACCCCGACAACCAATTGGCCCAGGAAAGCGCGACCAGTGCGCTGAAATACCTGGTCGACGAGTACGTTGCGACGCTCGAGCTCGATCCAAAGGTGCTCGAGCGGATTGGCGTGTCGCGCGACCAGTTGCTCGACGCGTTCGTCGAACACGACATCGCGCGGCATGGTCTGGCCACACTCGCCCGCGGACAACGTTTGCGCGCTCGGCGCATTTTGGACTTCGGGCGCGCGGCGTACCCCCAGCACGTTCGACGCAATCGTCATGCCCGGGCGCTGGGCACACTGTTGTCGTTGGGAAGAATCGGCCAAATGCTGGCCGCGCGGGCCTATCGCTCCTATCGCGGCGAAAACGGCCAGCCGACGTCTGCATGAATGCTAAAATACTAGAACCGGTTCCAGCACCGCCGGTCGAATTGTTCCTGGCGATGGGACGCTGGCATGTCGCCCGCGTCTTCGGCTTGGAAGGGTCATCCGCATGACTGTCGACCTCGACGCCGAATCACGACGGATCATCGCCGAATACGACCGCCGCGAGCACGAGATGCCGGCCGATTTCTATGCCCTGCATCATCCGCGAAATCTGTTCATTCATCAGGAACATGAGTTGATGTTGGCGCGCTGCCTGGAGCGGGCCGGACAGGTGCCGCTGGCCGAACGGCGCGTGCTCGAGGTGGGCTGCGGTCACGGCAATTGGTTGCGAGTTTTCGAGGATCTGGGCGTGGAGCGTCAAAACATCGCGGGCATCGAACTGGGAGGCCAGCGCGCCGAGTTCACCATGCGCCGACTGCCGGGCGCCGACGTTCGCGTGGGCGACGCCACGAAACTCCCTTGGCCCGACCATACCTTCGACGTCGTGCTGCAACGCATGATGTTCTCTTCGATTCTCGATCCCGAGGTGCGGCGCCAGGCGGCCGCGGAAATGATGCGCGTCGTGCGGCCCGACGGAACCATGATCTGGGTCGATTTTTTTGTCAATCCGCGCAATCCCCACGTCTGTTGCCTGGGACGGGGCGACGTCCGCGCGCTTTTTCCTGGCTGGCGGGCGACGTTGTATCGCACGACGCTGGCCCCGCCCCTGTCGCGGCGCTTGGTGCGCGTTTCGTGGACCTTGGCACGAGCCCTGGAAAAGCTGAAAGTTTTCAACGCGTATTTCTTCGGTTACCTCAAGCGAGAACCCTGAAGAAATCATCGCGGCACCGCCTGGGGAAACCACCGGCTTGGCCGGGCCCCGTCCGGCATGATCCTGTTTGAGGAGTTTGAAGTTTGCCACGCTATATCCTTGGATTACACGCCAGTCACAACGCCAGCGCATGCATTGGCGACGAATCGGGCCTGCTCTACGCGATTCAAGAAGAGCGGCTCTCGGGCGAGAAAAACTTTTGGGGCTTCCCGCGCTTGGCCTTGCAGGCCTGCCTGGACCGCGTGGGGATCAAGCCTTCCGACCTGTTGGCCACGACCTATGGCGGCAACCAGGTGATCTGCCGCTACCACAGCCGCGACGACGTGTTGTATGCGTTTCGCCGGCAATCGACGGTCGTGGGCCGCTTTCGCCAGCGCGTGGCAGTGCCGCTCATCGCGGCCCTGCACCCGAATTTCGGCCAGTCGCGGCTGCGCGCCTTGTTGGGCGAGTCGGGCTTCAGCAACGTCAACGTTTCGCACCACGACCATCATCTGACGCATGCCGCGACTGCCTACTATGGGTTGAGGGAATCGCCGGAGGAAAAATACCTGGTGCTGACGTGCGATGGGGCCGGAGACAGTCTGAGTGCTTCGGTGCGCGTGTGGGGCCCAGGCAAGTGCCAGGACCTCGCCGTCACGCCCGAAGGCGATTCCCTGGGCGCGGTCTACAGTTGGGTCACCTACGGCATGGGATTCGTCCCGCTGGAGCATGAGTACAAGTTGATGGGCATGGGTCCGTATGCCTCGGACCGCGCCGCTGAGGAAACGGCACAGGTGTTCAAGCGGTATCTGCGGCTGCGGGCCGACGGCCTGGGCTTTCAGCGCGGCACTCGCCGTCAGACCCACTTCATTCACGAGTGCCTGGAGCGTGATTTGCGCGGCATGCGGTTCGACTACATCTGCGCCGGGCTGCAGCGGTTTACCGAAGATCTTTTGTGCGATTGGGTGCAGCACGCCGCGCGCAGCACCGGGGTGCGGAAGGTCCTGGCGGCCGGTGGCGTGTTCATGAACGTCAAGGCCAACAAGCGAATTTCCGAGCTGCCGGAAGTCGACTACTTCGAGGCGTTTCCCTCCTGCGGTGACGAAACGCTTTCGATCGGGGCCTATTACCTCGAGGCCGCCAAGCGATTCGGCGACGCCACCGTCAAGCCGCTAGATCACTTTTACCTGGGCGATGCCCCCGAGGAACAAGACGTGCTGGCCGCCGTAAAGAAAAGCGGCTTTCACTATGAACGGCCCGCCGATATGGCCGACGCGGTGGCCAGGCTTTTGGCGGAGGGACACCCCGTCGCGCGCTGTGCCGGGCCCATGGAGTTTGGCGCTCGCGCGCTGGGCAATCGCTCGATCCTGGCCGATCCGAAGTCGCAAGACGTGGTGCGCGTCATCAACCGCATGGTCAAAAAACGCGACTTCTGGATGCCGTTTGCCCCGATGGTCAAAGAGGAGCGCCAGCACGACTACCTCCAGAATCCCAAGAACCTCCGCAGCCCCTACATGATGATGACCTTTGATACGAAAGAGAATTTTCGCGATCTGATCGCCGCTGTGCACAACGCCGATTTGACGTGCCGGGCCCAGATCATCGCTCGCCAGCACAATCCCGCGGTCTACGATATCCTCAGCGCGTTCGAGCGCCGCACCGGAGGCGGGGTCATTCTTAACACGTCGTTCAATCTGCACGGCTTTCCCATCGTGCGCACCGCGGAAGACGCCTTGGGTGTGCTGCGCGATTCGGGATTGGAATACCTTCAGGTCGGC
>JBGQHN010000211.1:0-8012 GCA_041497975.1 Planctomycetia bacterium
GATCGCCCGCCGCGCCGCTTTCCAAAATCACAAGCGCGCCGGCGCGCCGAGTCGCGGCCGGCGCCGACGCCGAATCGAGCTGCACGCTCGGGCTGCCCGCCGGACCATCATCGCCTGGCGCCGTGTTGCTCCACCGCTCGGCCACGCTCGGGCCACTGGCTTCGAATTCATCGTGGAACAAGACCGTGCTGGGGATTCGATGGGCTCGAACCCAGGCGGCGAAATCTGCTTTCAAGGCGTCAATTTCCGCGTTGACTGTCTTACTGAGCTCCTCCCATCGAGCGAGCTCGCCCGGCAAGGCGGCATAGACATAACGCTCGTTGGGCTTGAGCCAATTGCGAATGTCGTAAGCCGGGTAAAACACGGATTGCAGTTGATAGTAGTCGCGTTGCGAAAGCGGCTCAAACTTGTGATCGTGGCACTTGGCGCATTGCATGGTCAGGCCCAACAGCGAAGAGGCCACGATCTGGGTCGCCGATTCCAGAGCAAAGTAACGATCGATGCGCACCTCATCGGCATTGCCGTCGCTTTCGCCCGTGCCGTCTTGACCGTTGCGAAGAAAATGCGTGGCCTCGAGCAACGAAATCACCTCCGGCGTGGCGTCGCCGTTGCCCACAAAGCCCGACAACTCGTCACCGGCCAATTGCTCGAGCACGAAGCGGTCGAAGGGCTTGTCCTCGTTGCAAGCGCCGACGACATAATCGCGATAACGATAAGCCAGCGGCCGGTCGCTGTCGGCATTGAAGTATCCGTTCGAATCCGCATACCCCGCGGCGTCCAGCCAGTACTTGCCCCAGCGCTGGCCGTAATGAGGCGAAGCCAGATAGCGATCGACCATCCGCTGGTAAGCATCGGCGGCGGAATCACCGGCAAACGCCTGGATTTCTTCCGGCGTGGGAGGCAGTCCGGTCAGGTCAAAACTCACGCGGCGAATGAGCGTCGCCCGATCGGCCTCGCCGCTGAACGACAGAGCGTGGGCCTCGAGATCGGCCAGTACGAAGCGATCAACCGCGTTTTGCACGGCGCCGCTGACTTCCGGCGGCTTGGGCCCGATCAAGGGGGCAAAGGCCCAGTGATCAGTTCGAGGATCCGAGCCGGCCACGATTTTCGGCAACCCGGGGGCGCCGGCGGTAATCCAGCGCTCCAGAATCGACTTCTCTTCGGCCGACAAAGGTTCATCGGGTGGCATTTCGTCGGCGTCGATTCGTCGCCAAAGCAGGCTCGTGGCCAGTTGGCCGGGATCGATCACGGATCCATTTTCGCCGCCCCGGGCCAACCCGGCCGGCGAACCGAGGTTGAGCCGCGCCTCGCGTTTGGCCGGACCGTGGCATTTAACGCACCGCGCTTTGATGAGCGGCAAAACGTCGCGCGCCAAATTCGGTTCGACCGATGGGCGCTGGTCGCCAGGCGCCACGCGGGCAGCAAGCAAGATCAAGGCTAACGACAGTCCCAGCTTCCGCATCGGCCCCTCGCCCAAAATCTGCACGCCCGCGACACGGCCCCCTAGTATAACCGACCGTGGATGCGTTCGCTCGGGGACCAGCCAATGTCCCACGTCTTGCAACGGGTGGAAAAAGAGCGGTTACGGAGCACTCGTCAGGCGATTGGCTACTGCCTGGGCGGCCGAATAGCGTATGCTGTTGCGTGCAACGATTTCGTCATCATCACCTGGGAGAACAACGGTCATGGGCATTCATCGAGTCATGCGGGTCATGTTGGCGGCAGCGGCGGCGCTCACGCTGGTCGGCTTTACGTCGGCCTCCGAGCCCGGACCCGTGGACAAGGACGCGCCCGAAGCATTCACCAAGACGGACTCAGGTCTTAAATATCGCATCCGCCGCAAGTCGGATGGCGACAAACCGAAGCGCGCCAACACCGTGACGGTCCATTACCGCGGCTGGCTTGACGATGGCAAGGAATTTGACAGTTCCTACAAGCGAGGAGAAGGGGCAACGTTTCCCCTTGGCCGCGTGATCAAAGGTTGGACCGAAGGAATGCAGCTCGTCGGCAAGGGAGGCATGATTGAGTTGGAAATCCCGCCCGAACTCGGCTATGGGCAGGCGGGAGCTCCCGGGGCCATTCCGCCCAACGCGCGCTTGCATTTTCTGGTCGAGTTGATTGATATCAAATAGGGGATATGCAAGCAGCGCGGTTCGCGAAATTCCTCGCCAGCAAACTCCGGGCGAATTATCCAAACAGCGCCGTAAGCGGTGTGCCTTCGCAAACGCGAATCGGTCGACCCATTCGATCTTCGACGGTCGTCCCTGGCGCGACACCCAGCGCGTGCCAGAGCGTGGCGGCATAATCCTGGGGACTGACGGGCGACTCGGCCGGATGGGCCGCGTGCTTGTCGCTTTGGCCATACACCGCGCCGCCGCGAATACCGCCGCCGGCCAACAGCCCACTGTAACAAAATGGCCAATGCGCGCGTCCGCCGCCGCCGCCACCGGCGTCGATTTGCGGGCGACGTCCGAATTCGCCGACCCAGGCCACGATCGTCTCATCGAGCAAGCCGCGCGCGGCGAGATCTTCCAACAGGGCGGACAGCGCCTGGTCCGCGGGCGGAATCAAGTCGTCTTTCAATCGCGAAAAATTGTGGCCGTGGGTGTCCCAAAAATTTCGGCCGTCGTTGTGCCAATTCACCGACACCAGCGGCACGCCGTGTTCCACTAATCGCCGCGCCAGCAAGACGCATTGACCGTGAATGTTGCGGCCGTAGCGCTCGCGCACGTCGAGGGGTTCCTGCGAAAGGTCGAACGCTTGGCGTGCGTCTGGCGAGGCCAAGAGCGAAAAAGCCCGCTCTTTGAGTCCCGTGGAATCCGCGGCGCCGAACTCGGCGCGGCCGCGATCGATCGCCTTGAGCAGTTCGTGCCGTGACTCCATGCGCTCGATCCCGATGCCGTCGAGCAGGCTCAGTTCCTGCACTGTCCAGTCCGGACGATTGGGATCGCCGGAAACGAGCAGTGGGTCGTGCCCGCGGCCCAACCAGCCGCCGTTTTGTCCCGGCGCGCGTCCGCCCGGCGCCGCCGGGTGCAGCGCCAGCCAGGGAAGCGTGACAAACGGAGGCAACGTGCCCGAATTTCCGCGCAGCCGGGCCAGCATGGAACCCAGGTGCGGAGTGTCTCGCTCGCTTGGCGGCGCCGCGTCGCTCTTGAGCGTTGGCGCCAGGTGGCCCGTGAGCGTCAAGTGTCCGCTCGACAGGTGCGCCGGGTCGTCATGGCACAACGAGCGGATAATCGCCAGCTTGTCGGTGTGTCCGGCCAGGCGGCCAAAGTGCTCGCTGATTTGGATGCCCGGCACGCGAGTGGAAATGGGACGGAACGAGCCGCGTATTTCGGCAGGCGCCTCGGGCTTGGGATCGAACGTATCAAGCTGACTCGGACCGCCCCACATAAATAAAAAAATGCAGCGCTTTGCCCGGCCGAAGCCGGCGAGGTGCGCAGGCTGCGGGCTGACTTCTGCGTTGGCTTGCGCCTGCCAAAGCTGCGGCAAACCCAGGCCCAAGATTCCCAGCCCGCCCGCCTGCAGGATCGTGCGGCGGTTGAGCGAACGGGCCGTCAATTGCCGGAAGTCGGCGCAGCCGCGGTCCGTCGCGTAGGATCGATCCGGCGGCTGGTGATCGTTGCGCGTCACGGTAGCTTCAATTCAGGTGGGAAGGTTGCTGATAGCGGCGGGCGAGAAATCGTATCAACGCGGGTGCATGCATTGTAGACTCAACGTTTCGGGAAAATCCAGACGAATATCCCCTGCCCTGTCAGTCGCGCGACGGTCCCGACCCTTTATCGCGGCGGCGTGGAACGATAGAGTTTAGCGATTGTTCGCGGCCGTCGGACGACGAGGCTTTTTGAAACCGTGGAGTAATTATGGAGTTGCCGTTTGATCCCGAAGAGGCAGTGGCACACTTGTGTCGCGCCGATCGTTCGCTGGCCCGCGTCATCAAGAAGGCCGGCCCTTTTACGCATCGACCGGAAAAAATGCAGCAACCGTTTCACGCGTTATTTCGAGCCATTGTGTATCAACAACTTTCCGGCAAGGCGGCGGCGACCATCTTTGGACGCATTGTGGACCTGTACCCGGCCGGCTCAGGGCTCAAGCCTGAGGCGATTCTGGCGACGCCCGACAAGACACTGCGAGGGGCTGGAATGTCGGGCGCCAAGGTTCTGGCGGTCAAGGATCTGGCCGCCAAGTCGCTCGATGGCACTGTGCCCTCGCTGGCCCGCCTCAAGAAAATGGACGATGCAGAGGTCATCTCGCGGTTGGTCGCGGTGCGGGGCATCGGCCAGTGGTCCGCGGAAATGTTGCTAATCTTTCGGCTGGGCCGCCCGGACATCCTACCGGTAAGTGATTTAGGAGTTCGCACGGGCTTTATGTTGACGTATGGCACGAAGAGCCTGCCGATGCCCAAGGAGATTCTGGAACACGGTGAGCGCTGGCGACCGTTTCGTTCCGTGGCCAGTTGGTACATGTGGAGAGCCGTGGATCTTTCGCGGCGTGCAGGCAACAAGCCGGCCGCGAAGCCAGTCAATCGTCCACGTAAAAAAGCGGCGCTTCGCTGAGCGGCCGTCGGCCGGCGCGCGAAAGTAGATCGCAAAGGCGATTGGGTGCAACCCGCGCGCCAGCGCAATCTTGCTCGAGGACCGGGCCGGCGGTAAGCGGACGTCAGGCCAGCAGCTTCGAGACGACGCTGCCCGCGACGTCGGTGAGGCGGAAGTCACGGCCTTGGAAGCGGTAGGTCAGTTTCAAATGGTCCAGGCCCAGCAAGTGCAGGATCGTGGCTTGTAGATCGTGGACGTGGATGCGGTCTTCGACCGCGTAGTAGCCCAATTCGTCGGTTGCGCCGATGGTCTGCCCGCCGCGAACGCCTCCGCCGGCCAACCACATGGTGTAGCCGTCGACGTGATGATCTCGGCCGATCAGGTCGCGTGGCTCGCCCATGGGCGTGCGGCCGAATTCCCCGCCCCAGATCACCAGCGTGTCGTCGAGCATTCCGCGCGCTTTGAGGTCGCCCACCAGCGCGGCCGCCGGCCGATCGACTTCCTTGCAGCGATCGTCGAGCGGCTGGCCGAGATGCGTGTCTTTGTTCCCGTGGTGGTCCCAATCGGTGTGATAGAGCTGCACGAAGCGCACCCCGCGCTCGACGAGCCGCCGAGCCAGCAGACAATTGTTGGCAAACGACGTTTGGCCCGGCTCGGCGCCATAGGCATCGAGCGTCTGCGAGGTTTCGCTGGCGATGTCGATCAGCTCCGGAGCGCTGGTTTGCATGCGATAGGCCATTTCGTAGGCGGCGATCCGCGTGGCGATTTCGGGGTCGCCGACGGCCGCCAGGCGCTGCGAATTGAGCTTTTGGACGGTCGAAAAAAACTCGGACTGCCGCGCGCGATCGATCCCTGGTGGGCTGGCCAGGTTCAAGATCGGCTCCGCGCCCGGCAGCAGCGGCACGCCCTGATACGCCGTGGGCAGGAAGCCGCTTCCCCACAGCGGATTGCCACCCCGCGGACCGCGCGGACCCGACTGCAAGACCAAGAAGCCCGGCAGGTTGCGCGACTGGCTGCCGATCCCATAGGTCAACCATGCGCCCATGCTGGGCAATCCGAAACGGCTGCTTCCGGTGTTGACGAACAGCTTGGCCGGACCGTGGTTGAACACGTCGGTGACCATGCTCTTGACGATGCACACGTCGTCGACGATCGTCGCCAGTTGCGGCAGCAGGTCGCTGAGCTCGGCGCCCGATTGGCCGTGTCGGGCGAACTTGCGCCGCGTGCCCAGCAGCTTGGCGTCGCCCTTGATGAACGCGAATCGCTTATTCTTGGTGTAGGACGAGGGCACGACCTGTCCGTCGAGCTCTTGCAGCTTCGGCTTGAAGTCGAACAGCTCGAGCTGGCTGGGACCGCCGGCCATGAACAAAAAAATGACGCGCTTGGCTCGCGGCGCGAAATGCGGCGGGCGCGGCGCGAGTGGATCGCGGAGATCAGGTGGTTCGATGGCCGCGCCGCAATCTTCGGCCAACAGCGATCCTAAAGCGATCGATCCCAGGCCGACTCCGCAGTGCCCAAAAAAGTGCCGCCGCGTCGAGTTCAACAACTGCGCCGGGCCATTAACCGATCGGCACTGCATGGCCTTACTCCCGAGTGATGAATTCGTCGAGATTCAATAGTACCCGGGCCAGCATCGTCCAGGCGGCCGCATGGACGGGGTCGGCCACGGCCGGCGGGCTGGACGCCGCCACCAGTTCGGCCTCCTGGGGCGCCGCGGCAAACCTTGCTCGCTGGCTCTCCAGGTATTGCTTCAAGCTGGATATTTCGTCGGGCGATGGCTCGCGCGTCAAACAGCAGCGAAATGCAGCGCGGATCCGCTGGCCGTCGTCCTGATTCCCATCGGCGCATATCCGAGCGGCAAAGCCCTGGGCAATTTCATAAAAGGCCCGATCGTTGGCCAAGGTCAGTGCCTGTAGCGGAGTATTCGATCGCGGCCGACGCGTGCAAGCCACGACGGCATCGGGCGCGTCGAACGTTTTCAAAAAGGGATAGGGACTCGACCGCCAGAAGTAAGTGTACATACCGCGGCGATAGCGGTCGGCATTCTTGTTTTCGCCCCAGTATTTGACCTGTTGAGTGAAGCGATAGATGCCCTGCGGTTGCGGCGGATAGACGCCCGGGCCGCCGATTTCGCGGCTCAAGAGCCCGCTAGCCGCCAGGCTCACGTCGCGAATCGCTTCGGCTTCCAATCGCAATCGCTGCTGCCGACCCAAGAGCTTATTGTACGGGTCGGCGGCGATAAGGTCGTCGCGCATCCGCGACGCCTGACGGTACGTGGCGCTGGTGACGATCAGCCGGTGCAGGGCCTTGAGGCTCCAATGATTTTCGATCAATTGGCCCGCCAGCCAATCGAGCAACTCGGCATGCGTCGGCCGGTCGCCTTGCAAGCCGAAATCGTTTTCGGTCGCGACCAGGCCCTGGCCGAAATAGATCTGCCAAATGCGATTCACCGTGACACGCGCCGTCAGCGGATGGCGCGCGTCGACGAGCCACCGCGCGAAATCGAGCCGATCGGGCTTCGCGCCGCGCGGCGCCAGAGGGGGCAGCACGGCCGGCGCTCCCGGCGCCACGGCCGCGCCTGGGTGCAGAAAATCGCCGCGCAGATGAATGTGGGTCAAGCGTGGCTCTTTGCGTTCCCGCACGACCAGCGTCGTTGTGATGGCAACGGCCAACTGCTTTTGGCTCTCCTTCAACTCGATAATCCGCGCGGCCAGCGGCAAGCGCTCGGGATCGACTTTCTGATACTCTTGCTTCAGCAGCTGTTTTTGCTCGTCCGTCCGAGATTCGGGCGGCACGGCCAGCGCTCCGCGGACCGCCGCCGGGACGTCGCTCGCTTGTTCGAGGTTCAGCCGGCCGGCGAGCTTCATTTCCCATTCCGTCTGCCGGCCAAGCGAATTGGCGTCGACCTCGGCCAGGCGTTTCTCCGACTGCTCAATTTCGGCGACCAGCGCCGGCATTTCCTTGGCTTGCTGGTCGGTGGGCACCTGGAGCGTCGGCTCGTCGGCGTTGTTGAATATCGCGAACAGTTCGTAGAATTCACGCTGCGAAATCGGGTCAAACTTATGGTCGTGACAACGCGCGCAGCCCAGCGTGAGCCCCAAAAACGCCGAACCGGTCGTGCCCACGCGGTCGACGACCGCTTCCACGCGGAATTGTTCCGGATCAGTGCCGCCCTCTTCGTTCACCAGCGTGTTGCGATGGAAGCCGGTGGCGATGACCTGGTCGGTGCGGGCGGCCGGCAGCAGGTCGCCGGCAAGTTGTTCGATCGTGAACTGATCAAACGGCAGATCGCGATTCAGGGCGTTGATCACCCAGTCGCGATATTTCCAGATCGAGCGACCGCCGTCGATCGTATAGCCGTTGGAATCGGCGTAGCGGGCCACGTCGAGCCAATGGCGGCCCCAGCGCTCGCCGTAGTGCGGCGAGGCCAATAGCCGGTCCACCAGCCGGCCATACGCGTCGCAGCCGCTGTCGCAC
>JBGQHN010000212.1:0-7890 GCA_041497975.1 Planctomycetia bacterium
CACGGTTTGTTCCAGATTGTTGATGTTGTAGGCCCCGACGGCGTACTTGCCATAGGCCTGTTGAAACAGCTCTTTGGTGGTGACGATCATGCGAGATTCCCCCGGCGGGTCCTTGATGCTAGCGGCCGGCCGCATTGAGCACGGCGCTCTCGGCAAAATAACTACATCCCACCCAATTAGCGCAGCATTATATGCGATCGACCCGCAGGTCGCCAGCAGCCGGTCGGCCGGCCGAGGTCTACATTGCCCGCTTCGCTCGACACAGATACAATCCCCCGACTCGCGATTTGCCCTCCCAATTCGTGCCGAGCCAAGTGTTTCCATGAGCATGCCGCAACGTGCCACCGCACAGCCGCTAGCAGCGCTCGATCAACTTCGCTACGCGCGGCAAATTATCGAGCTCGAAGGTCAGGCGCTCGCGAATCTGGCGCGGCGCATCGACGGCGGGTTCTGCCGCGCGGTCGACGCGATTTTCGATTGCCAGGGCAGCGTGATCGCCACCGGCATGGGCAAGGCCGGACTGATCGCGCAAAAGGTGGCCGCGACACTGTCTTCGACCGGCACCCGCAGCCACTTCCTGCACCCGGCCGAAGCGGTGCACGGCGATCTGGGAAGGATCCGCCACGATGACGCGGTGTTGATCTTTTCGCAAAGCGGCGAAACGGAAGAAGTGGTGCGCCTGCTGCCGTCGCTGGCCGATTTCGGAGTGCGGATGATCGCGGTGGTCGGACGCGCCGGCAGCACGCTGGGCCGGGCGGCCGACGTCACGATCGAGCTCGGACCGCTGCAAGAGGCCTGCGCGTTGGGGCTGGCCCCCAGCACCAGCACGACCGCCATGTTGGCCGTCGGCGACGCGTTGGCGCTGGTGACCAGCCGCATGCGCGACTTTCGCCGCGAAGATTTCGCCCGCTTTCACCCTGCCGGAAACCTGGGCCGGCAGCTTAGCAAGGTCGATGATTTCATGCGCGGCCTGGTCGAGTGCCGCGTGGCCCAGGAATCACAAAGCGTGCGACAGGTATTCGTCGAGCGCGGCCGCGCAGGCCGTCGAACCGGCGCAATCATGCTGGTCGACTCGCTCGGGAAGTTGGCCGGCATCTTTACCGATAGTGATTTAGCGCGGCTGTTCGAAAGCAAACGCGACCTGGCGCTCGACCAGCCGATCCGTGACGTGATGACGTCGCGGCCCTGCACGGTTCCGCAGGGATCGATGATGCTGGACGCGGTGGCCATTATGGCGGAACGAAAGATCAGCGAATTGCCCGTGATCGACGCGCTCGGCAGGCCGCTGGGATTGCTCGACATTACGGACGTCGTGAGCCTGTTTCCCGAGGCCGCCATGGGTCGCGCCATCGAAACGTCCGACGGACCCATCGTGGCCCGCTTTGCTCCCGTTCCGCGCTCGCAGGGCGCGGGATCGTGTCTGGGAGGCCCGCCGCGGGATTGCGCATGAAACTGGAACAGCGCTGCCAGAATATCGAGCTCGTGCTGGCCGACGTCGACGGCGTGTTGACGCCCGGTCAAATCGTTTTCAACAACCAAGGGATCGAGACCAAGCAGTTTCACATCCGCGACGGCTTGGGCATTCGGCTGTGGCAGCGTGCCGGCTACAAGTTCGGACTGATCACGGGCCGCAGCTCGCACATCGTGAAGATTCGCGCAACCGAGCTCAACATCGAGATCGTTCGCCAGACGGCCGAAGACAAGTGGCCGGTGGCTCAAGAGATTCTCGGCCAGTTGGGCCTTGAGCCGCGGCAGGCCTGCTACATCGGCGACGACCTGCCCGACCTGCCCGTGGTGCGCGCGGTGGGCTTGGGAGTGGCCGTGGCCGATGCCTGCGAAGAAGTGCGCCAGGCGGCCCATTACGTCACAGAGCTTGGCGGCGGGCTGGGCGCGGTCCGCGAAACCATCGAGGTCATTCTCAAGGCACAGCGCCGCTGGGACGACCTCATTCGAAAATATACCACTTGAGCCGATCGATGGCTTCAGTCTCGGCAACCTCGACCCGACCCGCGGGCCTCGTTCGTGCCCAATGGTCGGGCATGGCACGCACTGGCCAGGTCGTCAGCAGCTTTGCCGCGGTGGTGGTGGCCTATACGTTGTACTGGCTGATCGCCGTTCCGCTGATCGAGCCCGGGCTGGAACAAAAACCCGTCGCCCGCGTTGCCGACGAGCAAGTCGACGCGGCGCGCAAGGGCGCCAGCGTTCGTCAGCGCGACGTGGCCAAGTATTTTCCGCCCGACTCCTGGGAGCTGAAGAATCCCGCGATTTGGGAGAGCGAGCAAGCACGGCTGTTGTTCAAGAACCTCAGGCCCTTGCCCGACGGGACGGTCGAGCTGAAGCCTTGCACGTTTTTGTTCTTCACCAAGAGTCCTGACGCCGACCCCGCCGCCGAGAAGCTGCCGATCATCATGCGGGCCGTCGAGGGGGCCATCGTGCGGTTCGACCAGCCGATCGTGATCAAAAGCGTCGACCTCTCGAAGCGCCAACTGGTGGGCGGCCGGCTGGTCGGTCCGATCACGATTCACCGCGCCCCAAGCAGCCCGGGGGCGCACGACGATCTCGAGATCACGACGCGCGACGTGGAAATGCTCAAAGAACGGATTTGGACGCCCCACCCGGTGCAGTTTCGGCTGGGCCGCAATCGCGGCAGCGGCCGCGAAATGGAAATCTTTTTGAACTCCAGCGACGAAGCGCCGTCGGCCGGGGGGCTGCGGGCCGCCACGATGCGCATGTTGCAACTGAACCGCGAAGTGAAAATGCAAGTCGAACTGGCCGGCAGTCCATTGGCCGGGGGCGTGGCGGCCGCGCGCGAGCCCCGCGACGAGCTGCCGCTCGAAATCACCTGCCAGGGCCCGTTCCAATTCGAGATGCAGAAGTACGCCGCTTCGTTTACCAAGGAAGTCAACGTGGTGTGGCCCAGCGCGACCGGCGAAGCGGATCAAATGAACAGCGAAGTGTTGACCGTTTTGTTCGACCCACGCGCGCCGAAACCGGCCGCCGCCCCGGACACCACGGCCCAGCGCGACTCGCAGTTGTCGTCGCTCGCGGTTCGCATGATCCAGGCCCGCGGCAACCCCGTGACGATCCGTTCGCCGAAGCGCGGCATTTACGCCCGCTGCCGCGGCATCGATTATACGCCGGCCCCGGGCGGAGCGGCGGGCAGTTTCGTGGCCATGGGCCCAGGAATCATGCAGCGCAATTTGCCCAGCGATCCGTCGGGAAAATACGACGCAGCCTGGGCGCGAGAGTTCCGCTTCGAGCCCGATGGCGCGCAACACGTCGCCACGCTGCGCGGCGCCGTGACGGTGCGGTTTGCGCAGATGGGCAAGATCACTTCCGACGAGATCCTGGCCTGGCTGACGCCGAAAAACGCCCCGCCGGATCGCGCGGCGCCTCCCCCGCCACCAGGCGCAGCGCCGCGCGGCGACGGCTGGCAGCTCGAACGCGTTTTAGCGCGAGTCTATCAAGAAAGGGCGACGCCCGGCCAAGGATCGGTGGTTATCGATTCGCCGCAATTGCATGGCACGACCGATCGGCTCGAAGCCGTGGTTGACCGCTCGGCGGCGCCGACGGACGCCGGCGCCAGCGCGGGGGCGTCCGCGGCAGGCGACACAACGTCGCGGCCCGCCCGCCAGCCGGCGGCTCAGCAACAATCGTCCGCGCAACGGTTCGACGTGCGCGGCCGTGGCATTCAGGTCAGGTTGGTGCCCGACGGGGAGCAGCTTGCCGTTTCGGCGGTTGCCGTTGAAAACCAGGCCCGTCTGGAAGAGGTCACGCCGGCGCGACCTGGTGAAAAGCCGCTCGTGGTGCATGGCGATCGCCTGCAAGTGACGGCGGCCAACACGGAGGCGACTCGGGTCGCGGTCACCGGCCGGCCCGGAGTGCTGGAAGCGGCCGGCTTCACGCTGGCCGGCGGGAAGATCGAGATGGAACGCAGCACGCACCGGCTGTGGATCGACGGGCCGGGCCGGATGACGATGCCCATCGACCAGGATCTCAACGGACAGCCGCTCGCGCGGCCGCAGTCGATGGCCGTGACCTGGCAAGGCGGCATGAGTTTTCAGTCCAATACCGTCGTGTTCAAAAAATCCGTCGAAGCGCAGTCGGAAAATCAGTCGCTCAACACCGAAACGCTGGAGGCGATTCTTAGCCGTCCCATCGATTTCTCCAACGCCAGGCGGCCCGCCACCGACACGCCCGCCGACAGACCGCAACTGGCCCATATTCGCTGTTATGGGCCGGCCCTGCTCAAGAGCCGGGAATTTGACGAGCGCGGCGAACAGACGTCGCTCGACCTGGTGCGAGCCTCGGACCTGGCCATCGATCGCGCCAGCGGAGACATCCATGCGCGCGGACCGGGTTCGGTGCGGCACGTGTCGCGCGGCTCAAGCGCGCTCGAGGCGCGAACCGGCGCAGCCGAACAGCTTCCGCCGACCAGGCGCGATCGATCCGGCAACGAATTGACGTATCTCAACGTCGTGTTCCAACGCTCGATCGTCGGCAATTTGCACCAGCGAGTCGTCACGTTCGAGGACTCGACAAAGACCGTCTACGGACCCGTGGAACACTGGGAAGCCACGCTCAATGCCGATGATCCGGCGAGCTTGGGTCCGCAGGGCATGGTGCTCGACGCCAGAAAGCTGACCGTCCGCGAGATGGCCGCGCGAAGCCGCGAGAAGCGCGGTTGGTTCGAGTTAGAGGCACAAGGCAACGTGGTCGGTGAAGGGTCGGGCTTTACCGCTCGCGGCGAGCGGCTGACCTATAGCGAAGAAAAAAACCAGATCGTGCTGCGCGGCGACGGGCTGAGTCCGGCCGAGTTCTTTCAGGAGGATGCTGCCGGAGGTACGCGGAGAGAATCGACCGCCAATGAGTTGACGTATTGGGTGGGTCTGCAACGCGTGCTGGTCACAGGCTTCAAGTCGTTCGGAGTGGACGTGCCGAGCAACGCGTCGAAGAAGCCCGCTGGCAAGTAGCGGCCCGTGGCGATGTCATCGACGTCGGGTGACACTGGCAAGACGCCAGTGCCACCAACACAGGGCGTCACTTGGCAGCGAGCATCGCTTCGACCGCTTCGCGACCCGTCATGCCGATCTTGACGCCCAGCCCTTCGGCCGCCTTGCTCACCTCGAGAATCTTGGCGTTGAACAGATCCTCTGGATCACGCAGCGGCTTTTGCGGAGTGCCACGGGCGATGGCCACCGCCAGGCTGAACTCGTTGGCCGAGCGAATGTCGTAGATGCCGCAGCCGACCAGGCCCTTCGACGTGTGGATGGCGCAATACTGTCCACCGGGCCACTGGTACGTCGATCCGATCGCCTGGCCGCCTTGAAACTCGAGCGTGCGATTCTGGGCAACAGGAAGCGTCATGGCATTCTTTCTCCGTTGGCGACTCAAACTGGCTCTGCCAGCAGTGTACCCGCGCGAAATGCCGCTGTGCCAGTCGGCGGGCCAAAAAGGGATGTCCCGACGCGATGGCGCCCCGAGGTGCTTGTTGAAAAAATTGGGACAGGCACCTCGCGGACATGGTTCTTCACGCTTTTTCGGTCGACCTGGCTCGGAGCCAGTCCCATTTTTTCAACGGCCCGTTAGCCAACCCAGATCGGGCTGGACCAGGCGAGGTGGCCGTTGTGCTGAGTGACACGCACGTAGTACCAGTCGGGCCCCGGCGTCTGTTGGCGGGCCCGGTCGTGCCAGCGAATCGTGGCCGAGTACTCGCTGGGAGCGACCAGCCGGCCGATGATAAAGCTCTCGGTCGTGAATCCGCCGGTGAACTCAACCATGTTGTTCTCCACCAGGTCGGCCAGCCGGGCGCGCACGATCTTGGCGGCCGGCTGGCGCAATTCGAGCGACAGCACGGCATCGCCCGGCCCTTCGAGCTCGCAGACGAGCGACTTGGTGGGGTCCTCGGCAAAGCAATGTTCGCGCGTCGTGAACGCCTTGAGCCGAACCTCGGTGTCGGAGACCGCCTGCAGCGTGTCGCGCAGCGGTTCGCCGAACGGCGCCGCCTGAAAGCACCCCAAGACGCGGTGGAACCGCCCGCCTTCGAGCCGCAGGGTCATGTCCCACGGACAAACACGGCCCAAGTCGAGCGCGGCCCACGGTCCCCAGCCGAATTGCACCCGGCACTTTACGCGCCCCGGCAGCCGTGGCGGCGCGGCGTGATCCTCGGGGAAGTGGCGCTCGATCACGCGCCCATTGCGCACCAGCTCGACCATGGCCAGCGAGTCCTGCCCTTCGACGCGAACGTCGATCTGTCGATCGGCCACCGCCGCGACCGACGAGCCCATGGGCGCGCCGTTGAGCGAGACTTCGAGCACGATCCGGTCGCCGGTCAACGCGTACGTGCGCCGCGCGCGGATCGCCTCCAGCAGGCTTGCCGACGAAAGCGCGTCGGCCCACACGCCGACGACGCCTTCGCCATAGGCGCCGGGATAGCCCAGGTGATCGTCGGACGAGGCGACGAAGCCGAACTTGAGGCCCTTTTCGAGCTGGCGGCCGATCGTGTTGGCCGTCGAGCGCCCTCCGTTGCTGTGCCGCAACATCGGATAGGGCGCACGGTCGGTCTCGGTGCAGCCGTGCTCCGAGAAAATTTCGACCACCGGCGAGACCGCCGAGCGGAAGTGCGAAAAATTCGCGCCTCGCCAGCCCTGCTTGTAGCCCACGTGGTGTGGAATCGCCAGGGCGCCCTTGCTGTCGGCGAAGTCGAGCAGCTTCTCGACGTGGTCGGGCAGAAAGAGCTCGCTCTGGTCGCCGGGAAAGATCAGGCAATAGTCGCCAAACGCGCTCGAGTGCCATTCGTAGCCCAGCAGGGCCACGAAGCGGTCATCCGTGGCCCCCTTGATGAGCGCGCGGGTCTTGGGCCAATGGGCCGAATGGACCTCGAAGCCCTTGACCCAAATGTTGTGACGATCTTGCGGCATCCGGGGCATGTCGTGCCACGACGCGTGTCCGGTGAAGGCGAAGAAGTCGAGATGTCCGCGGGCCAGGTCGATTGACCGCTCGAGCGAGCCTTTCGCATAACCGACCGCGTTGTGATTGTGCAGGTCGCCAAAGTAGAGCTTCCGCGCCGAGGACTCGGAGCCCGAGGCCGAGCGATCCAAGAGCGAGGAGATCGCGGTCCAGCCGAACAGCGAGGCCGACAGCGCTCCTTGATTGAACTGGCGTCGCGTGGTCGACATGCTGGATCGAAGCCTTGGCCGTGCGGGATCAAGACATAACTGGCCGTTGAAAAATGGGACTGGCTCCGAGCCGGATCGCCCGACACTCGAGAAAGACCATGTCAGCGAGGTGCCTGTCCCAGTTTTTCAACATGACCAAACAGTTGGCGCCTGGCAATGTGCCGCACGGCAGCGACGATCAATCGATCGGCGTCCGGCGACCGGTGACCAACGAAATAATAAACAGCACGATGAACAAGAAGAACAGGATGCGGGCGATCTGCATCGCGGTGCCTTCCAGCCCCCAGAAGCCGAAGACACCCGCCAAGAGAGCCACGATCAGAAAAATCAGTGCCCAGCGCAGCATAGGTCAGCCTCCCGGAAAATGAGGTCGGATCGACAACAGTCTGGCTATTCTACTCAACCGCCCAAGCGGGATGCTACTAAATGGCGGTGTTAACGTTTCTAGGCCAACTGTTTACGGAAGCGGCTCAAGCTTAACGCCAGGATGGCGATGCAGCACAGCGACAGCCCGATCACCTGTGGAACGAGGTCCGCCAGGTCGGCGTTGCGCAGCACGATGCCGCGCAGAATCTCGAGAAAATAGGTAGCCGGAATCGCGAACGTCGCCAGGTAAATGGGCAGCGGCATGGAATTGCGCGGGAACATGAAGCCCGACAGCAATACCGAGGGGAGCATCAGCAAAAACGCGAATTGCATGGCCTGCAACTGC
>JBGQHN010000213.1:0-7866 GCA_041497975.1 Planctomycetia bacterium
GTGAGCACCAGCCCCACGACCGAGCTGCTGGTGCCGGCAATGTTCAAATACAGCCCGGAGCCGTTTTGCATGGCCGACAGCACGAGCCCCGCAGCGCCAAGCAGCAAGCCCAAAGCGCCCACGACGATGCCGATCCAACCCATGGCCATGGCTCCCGCCCAGGGGAGCCAGAACGTCGCTAACGCCAGCACGCCGGAAACGAGTGCCACGGCCCCTAAGATTTTTGCGGCCATCAAGTCATTTTGAACCGGCGCTGCCTTGGGGACCGAACCGAACGAACCCAGTGCCGGTCGAGCCATGGGCGTTGCCATTACCGGCGGCGCCGGCGGTGCGATGGGCGGCGCGGCAACTTTCGCCGCCTGCGGCGAAACGGAGGCGCGCTCTGGCTCCTTCGCTTTTGTGGGGGGTATCGCGGAAGGCGATGGTGGCGCGAACAAGCCTTGCACACGGGAAGCGGGCACCCAGTTTCCCTCAGTTCCCAAGCGCACCGAGGTGGTCGGCGTAATCTTGCCGTCGGTGGCCAGCTTCTTCAAATTCGCCGGCGAGAGCGGGCCGTACTGCTTTCCACCGTGTTGGACATACCACTCGTTTGCCATAGGGTTGCTCCGGCGCGATGGTTTGGACACCAACGAAACCGCCGAGGATCGTCCCGCCGTCGCGAGCGATTCTGTCAGCACTTGATAACGCCTCAACTGTGCCGGGGCGCCGAGAGTTTCGCGGCCAGCGCGGTCGCCCGCTACAGTGTACGCCCGCGTCCCGCGCCCCGCAAATCGCCGTCGGGCCTACTTGCTTGGCAGGGCTGCTCGCTCGATCCGGCCGCGATTGAGCGCGTCGATCAACTGTCTCAAACGGCCCAGGCTGCGGCGGTTGAAGCGAAAGATGAGTCGCGGCAGCGCCGCCAGGTCGGGCTCGTCTTTTTCTTCCGGCAACGGACCGCCAACCGTAAACTGGCCGCCGTTGGTGATGTCCGCAAACTCAGCGTTGATCGCCGCCAATAACTCTTCGGACGGCGCCTGTTTGAGCCGCAGCACGAGCTTGTTTTTGGCGTAGCGCATGCTCTGGTAGACTTTGAAAAACTCCATGATCTCGTCGACTGCTTCTTGGACGTTGTCCGTCAGCTTGTAGAGCGAGAGGTCGTCGGGCGAAATCATGCCGCCGCCCAGCAGCCGCCGCTCGACATATTGCTGGAAATCGGTCCAGAACGTGCCCCCCGGGGCATCGAGAAATACGACGGGCACCATGTCGCGCTTGCCGGTCTGCAACAGCGTGAGCACTTCCAATCCTTCGTCCAGCGTGCCGAAACCGCCGGGCAGCAGGCACACGGCATCGCACTCTTTGACGAACATCAGCTTGCGCGTGAAAAAGTATTTCATGTGCACGAGCTTGGTGTCGCCGGCGATAATCGGATTGGCGTATTGCTCGAAGGGCAGCATGATGTTCAGGCCCATCGAGTTTTCGCGTCCCGCGCCGACGTGGCCCGCTTCCATGATGCCGCTCGCCGCGCCGGTGACAACCAACCATTTTTGTTCGGCCATGGCGCGCCCAAAGTCCACGGCCTGGCGGTACGCCGGTTCGTCGGGGCGCGTGCGCGCGGAGCCGAAGACGGTCACCTTGCGCCGCGAACGATAGGGAGTGAAAACCTTGAACGCGTAGCGCAGCTCGCGCAGCGTGCGGCTGATGATTTTCAAGTCCCCGCGCGTCGTTCGATCGACGGCCAACTTGTCGGCGGACTCTTTGATCTGCTCGATCAAATCGACGATCCGCGACCGATCGATTTTCCCGTTGCCCTCGGTCAGGGCTTGTTCCAGCTTCGCGAGCGCGGGCTCGGCGGGGGAAGATCCTTCCGGCAGGCTTTCGGTCACGCAATATCCTCGGGCTTTTCCAGGCGGAGACGGCCGGCCTCAGTAGCCGGCAAGTTGGCGCTCTTCCGCATAGCAATTATACCCTGCCACCCTGCGCTGTGCGCCTTTGAAAATCCGCCCGCGGCGAAGCACGCACGCCCTGACGGCGGCGCTGCTGGCGCAAAAAAACAGCCTGGCCACTTGGCAGGCTGTGTCGGTGCGTTCGCAGTCGAGTGTCGCCGAAGCGTCAGGCCGAGGGCCGGCGGTAATGCTGGTAGGCCAGAATCACTTCGTACAGATCGGTTGAGATTGTAACCTGGTCGTCTTCGAAATCAGCTAGCCAGGTGCGTTCGTTCCGCACGGCGTCGGTCAACAGAGGAAGAATTTCTCCCAGCGGCACAGAGACCGTATCCTTGGTCTCCTTGGTTTGGCTGACCGTGGCACAAACATCGCTTTGAGGACCGTAGTACACTCGCAATTGGCTTCGAGCCATGGGACGTTTCCTTACGTCTGAGACTTCCTTGAACCGGTCAGCGGAATCGGAAAGCTTGACTCGCCGCTCGGGGCGCATGCACATCATGCTGTCTACGCCCCCCTTGCGCATCAAATATCGGCAGGGAGTGTGCTGCGGGTTTGATTCAATTGTCCGAACTTGACGTTTTTTTTGAGAGCCCCTATGGCAGCGGTAAAACCGGCAGCGCCGGTCGCAAACGCCGTAAGGGTTTGTTGGGTAATCTGGCGAAAGACGCCGATCGTCGATGCCAGGTAATCCTTGACAATCCACCGCCCAAGCGCTAGATTGCCGGGTTGGCAAGTCACACGCAGCTAAACATTTGCGTCGAGTTGTACTGCGACGCGTAATTCTGCATGGGTAGCACCAACACGATCGCCATCGACCTTCGTCCGGTGGCGCAAGCTCTGCAGCTCTCATTGCGGCAGGTCGAGTGCGTGGTCGAACTGCTCGATGCTGGCAATACTGTGCCGTTCATTACCCGCTACCGGAAAGACCAGACCGGCGGCCTGGACGAAGAGCAAATCCGGCAGATTCAGTCGCGGCTGGTGCGCATGCGGCTGTTGGCCGAGCGGAAGCAAACGATTCTGCGGTCGATCGAATCGCAGGGAAAACTGACCCCCGAGCTGGCCGCGGAAATCGAAGGGGCACAGAGCACCAAGCGGCTCGAAGATCTCTATTTGCCGTTTAAGCCCAAGAAACAGACCCTGGCCACAACGGCCCGCGAACGCGGACTCGAGCCGCTGGCCGAGGAAGTGCTCGCCGCCGCGCCGGCCGCCGCCGACCTGGACGCCCGGGCCGCCGATTTCGTCAATCCCGATCGCGGCGTGATGAGCGCCGCCGACGCGTTGTTGGGAATCGGGCACATCCTGGCCGAAGGACTCAGCGAGCGGGCCGAACTGCGGCAAAAATTGCGACAGATCCTCAATCGCACCGGCAAGCTCGTCAGCACGCGCGGCGAAGCGGACGAAAAACTGGCCCAGGGCTTTCGCGATTACTTCGAATTCAACGAGCCGCTGGAACGCGTGCCGCAACATCGCGTCTTGGCGATCAACCGAGGCGAGAAGGCCAAGGTGCTGCGCGTCAAGATCGAAGCCGATTTCGATGCCATGCAAGCGGCCGTCGACGAATCGGTGTGCCCGCCCGACCATCCACACGCCGAGTTTCTGCGCGGCTGTGGCCGAGACGCGCTTGTGCGGCTGGTGTTTCCGAGTCTCGAGCGCGAGGTGCGCCGCGAATTGACCGATTGGGCCGAAGCGCACGCCGTGGAAGTGTTCGCCCGCAACCTGCGCAACCTGCTCTTGCAAAAGCCGGTCCGCGGCCGTCGCTTGCTGGCGATCGACCCGGGCTTCAAGAGCGGCTGCAAGCTGGCGGCGCTCGATGAATTCGGCAAGCTGGTGGACCAGGCCGTCATTCACTTGATCGGCAAGCCCGAACGGAAAAAGGAAGGCCGCGCCAAGCTGGTGGAAATGATCAAGCAGCACGAGCTCAACCTGGCCGTCATCGGCAATGGCACGGCTTGCCGCGAGACCGAAGAGTTGATGTCGGACATTTTGGCGGTCGAATTGGCCGACCAGGGCGTGGCCTACGTGATCGTGAACGAAGCGGGGGCGAGCGTGTATTCGACCAGCCCGCTGGGCCGCGAGGAATTCCCCGAATATGACGCCACGCTCCGCGGCGCCATATCGATCGGGCGTCGCATTCAGGATCCGCTGAGCGAATTGGTGAAGATCGACCCGGCCAGCATCGGCGTCGGCATGTATCAACACGACGTGAAGGCCAAGCACTTGCGGACTTCGCTCGACGCGGTCGTCGAGTCGTGCGTCAACTACGTCGGCGTCGATCTGAACACGGCCAGCCCGGCGCTGTTGCGTTATGTGTCTGGCTTGAATCAGCTCACGGCGCGGCGGCTGTATGACTATCGGGCTCAGCACGGGCCGTTCCACAATCGCGAGCAACTCAAGGACGTGCCCGGCTTCGGCGAGGCGGCGTTCGTGCAGGCGGCGGGTTTTCTGAAGATCGGGACCGGCGACAATCCGCTCGATGCCACCTGGATCCACCCGGAAAGCTACGAGCTGGCCGAGCAGGTGCTGGCAAAAATGGAATGTAAGCCCGCCGATCTGGCGGAAAAGGAAGCGACAACGCAGATCGCCGAGCGCGCCAGCCAGTTGCCGCTGGATGTTTTGGCCGCGCAATTGAACGCGGGCACGATGCTGCTCAAGGACATCTTGGCGCAGCTAGCCCGCCCCGGCCGCGACCCGCGCGAGGATTTGAACCCGCCGATCTTCAAAAAGGGAGTCATCAAACTCGACGACTTGGCGCCCGAGATGGAGCTGTCGGGCACGGTGCTCAACGTCGTCGATTTTGGCGCGTTCGTCGACATCGGACTGCACGACACGGGACTCGTTCACATCAGCCAATTGGCAAACAAGTATGTCCGCGATCCGCACGACGTCGTGTCCGTTGGAGACATCGTCAAGGTGTGGGTGCACGAAATCGACAAGACGCGGCGCCGCGTTTCACTAACCATGATCCCGCCCGGCACCGAGCGGACCGCGCCTCCGCGGCGTGGCGAGAAGCGCAAAAGCGAAGGCAAGCAGGGCAGGGCGGGCTCGGGCGAGCGCGCCGCGGCGCCCGCCAACGTGGGGACTGCCGAAACACCGTCGCAGGCGATCGGCAACCAGGCGGCCGGGGCGCCGGTCGCGCCTCGAGATCCAAGGCCCCCTCGGCCTGGGCGCGAGCCGCAACATGCCGCGGCGCGGCGGCACGAGCAAGGCTCGCGCCCCGGCAAGCCACGATTCAAGACGCGTGCCGAGCACAAGCCTAAACCCAAGCCGCTGGTGCCACTGACCAACGAAATGAAAGCCGGCAAAGAGCCCTTGCGAACCTTCGGCGACCTGAAACAATTCTTAGAGCTGAAGACACCAGCCGATCCCACGGATAGCACGGAAGCCTCTGGGTCGGAAGCTTAGCAGGCCGTTGAAAAATGGGACTGGCTCCGAGCCAGATCCCCCGACACCCGTAAGAGACCATGTCCGCGAGGTGCCTGTCCCAATTTTTCAACAGGCGATTAGCTTAGGGCCGCGGTCCTCGTGCTGGCCCACTCCAGACACCCCAAGGATCGAGACCCGGCCACGCGCCACCGACAGCGCCCTCGAATCGCTTCCGACACCGCTAAGACGCTTCCCGACAGGCAAACCCAACGATGGACTTTCAGCAGCGACTCGAGAAGGCAATTCAACGCGGACAACAAGCGCAGGACGCCGAAGCACGGGCGCGAGCCGAGCGGGCCATGGGCGAGGAGGAACTCAAGCGGCTGCACTCGCAATATCGACTCGAGCTTTCCGAGTACATCGAACAGGGCATGCGACAGCTTCCGCAACATTTTCCCGGATTTCGTTTCGAGACGCTCGTCGGCGCGGCGGGCTGGGGCGCGGCCATCAGCCGCGACAACCTGGCGTTATCGGCCGGTAAACGCGAAAACTTCTTCAGCCGTCTGGAACTCGTCGTGCGGCCATTTGCCACGTCGCACGTCTTGGAACTGGCGGCCAAAGGCACGATTCGCAACAAGGAAATCTACAACCGCAACCAGTATCAGATGCTCTCGCACGTCGACATGGCCTCATTCCGCGAGGTCGTCGACCGCTGGATCCTCGAGTATGCCGAGTTGTACGCGGCCAAGGGTTAAGCGAGCGGCGATCGATCGACGCTCACATGCGGCCGACCAGCTAAATAGCTCCGCACGACCAGTGGAGCGCTGCTTATTCCCAACGGAGGCAAGTCGCAAAGCACTTGCCGGCGAAGCACTCAGATATCTTGGTGCTTTTATTCAGAAATCCGCCGGGGCACACGCCAGCATCTTCAGGGCGTCGAGGCTGGCTAACAGATCCTCGCGCGAGATTTCCCGCCAGCCCGCCAACTTGTGCCGCAAGATCGACAGCTTGTATGCTTCGAAAGCGTCGTTTACGTCGCTGGGCAAAGGCGGCAGATCGGCAAACGGGCGGACCGCTTCGCCCCGCGCGGGCGTTGCCCGCGAAACGACGGCCTGTTCGCCCTCGTCGTCGAATTGCGAATCATCGTGTGTTTCTTCGACCTCGTCTTCGCGGTGCGAGTTCCCTTGTGGCGCATTGACCACTCCCAGGGTTCCGGAGACCACCTCGTCCGAAGCATCCTGGGGCTCGGCGTCTTCGTCCCAGGAACTTGCCAAATCCCCTTCGTCCTCGAGCGGCTCTTGGCCGCCGCGGACCTCCCACCGTTGGCGACGCATCTCGGAAATGGACCAGTCGCTCTGCACGGCTCCCTCGAGCCACATCTGGGCGTCGTCCCAGTCCAGCGCCGCTTGAAAATGGCTCCAATACAGGCCGCGATACTCGTCTCGCGATTCGCCAAAACGCTCGAACGCGCGGCGCAGCCGTCCCACGTGCTGTGCAGTGACGTTTCCGACGCGTCGGCTCCAGGCTTCGTCGGAGTATTCGGACACCGGCGCGCCCGAGCTGCGCAGCGCCTCGCGCCAGTTGCAGATAATCTGGCCTTTTTCCCAGTTAGTCGTGCTGACCAGCCGCTTCCATTGGTCCAAGAACTGGTGCGAAGTGCGATCGAGTAGCGCGGAATCCATGCGTCGAAGTCACTCTCGGAAGAGAGAAAGTCGCCTTCAGAAGGCCGGCTCATCCAGCCACGGCGAGATTCTATCAAAACCTTCGCCGCCAGCTAGCGGCCCGCCACCCAGTGCGATCAAAATGCGCACGAGCGCCGCGCCATAACCGTTACGCGTGGCACAGTTTTAACGGTCGGCGAATCGTGCTCTGGGGGCTCGCATCGATTGGGGAAAACTTGTCTATCCCTTTCACCGCGGCGCTGGTCATCCCCACGGCGTTCACGCACCGGGCGCTGGCGCGATCTCGACGGACTGAAAACCACAGCGGTTGTGCGTGCCGTCGCAAAAGGGGCGTCGGCTCGATTGCCCGCAACGGCACAAGGCGACTGTCGGCTTGTCCGGGTTGATCGGAAACGGATTGCCGTGCTGATCCACGATTGTTACTTCTCCCTCGATCAACAACGGTCCGTTGGGACGCACGCGAATCGTGACCGGCATGACGAGTTCCTCTGGTGCGATTTTGTCGTGAAGCTTGCCGCGGATGGTAGCCGAGAGTGTACCGCGCGCACTTGGGATCGGCTACGGCTTGCTTTCGCCTTCTACGGACTCAGCGGGCGCCGCAGGGGACATCTGCAACACAAAATGGTGGCGCCTGGCGCCGACAACCACGGTGCGGCCTCGGCTTTCTTTTTCGCTGCGCGAGCGCTCGTCGCTGACTCGTTTGACTTGATCCGCTTGCTTGCTCAGCTCGGTGATGATCTTGGCGACCTGTTCCTCGGTCGCTTGCACGACGTACGCTCGTCGCGAGTCCGGGCGAAGCATCGACGGTGTTTTCGCTTCAGGCGGTGCGGGCTCGATGCTGTTTTTGACCACGGCCGCGTCAGGGGATGGCGCTTCCTCGACACTTCCGACGACGTTTA
>JBGQHN010000214.1:0-7850 GCA_041497975.1 Planctomycetia bacterium
CGATCGTCGCCACACCAAATCAAGCCGCGTGCGCGCAACGAGTTAAGTTGCCTGTCGGGTCAGTGAAAATAATGCTTGGCGCGTTGTATCGCGTCGGCTCGGAAGGTAGGATGGTGCCTGAAATCAGCCCGCCCGACGTTGCCAACCTCCCGACCGTTGCACCACCCTGCCATGAAGCGACCGTTCCATGCACTTCTGTTGTTGGGATTGCTGCCGGCTAGCGCCGCGCTTTGCCAGCCGCCAACGTTGAGCCACATCGTGCCGGGGGGCGTGCAACCGGGAAAGACCGTCGACGTCGTGTTTCACGGTGGCAACCTGGCGGGGGCTGCCGGCATCTGGGCCAGTTTTCCCGTGACGGCCGTATTGACGCCCGGAATCGACGGAAACGGCTCACAGCCGGCCAGCGTCAGCTACCGCTTGACGATCCCGGCGGATGTGCCGCTAGGGGTTGGCGGCATTCGCGTCGCGACTGGCAAGGGTATCTCGAACCTGCGCTTGATCTTGCTTGACGACTTGGCCGGCATCGCCAAGGCGGGCGGCAACAAGAGCCTGCAGACCGCGCAGAGCGTGTCGCCGCCCATCGCGGTTGACGGAGCTTGCGATGCCGAATCGAGCGATTTCTATAAGATCACGGCCGCGGCCGGCCAGCGGCTATCCGTGGAAGTGTTCGCCCGCCGAGTCGGTTCGCCGTTGGATCCGATGATTCGCTTGCTTTCGGCCACGGGACGCGAACTGGCTTTCAGCGACGATGAAGCCGCGAGCGGGGCCGATGGCCGCTTGAGCTATCAATTCGAAGCGGCGGGCGACTATTACCTGGAAATCCGCGATGTTCGCTTCCAAGGGGGCGCCGCGCATCGCTACCGGCTGCGGTTGGGTGACTTTCCGCTCCCCTCGGTGCCCTATCCGCTGGCGGCGCAAAAAGGCACGAGCGCAAACATCGAACTTGCCGGCAAGAATATTGATTCATCGGCGCCCTTCGCGGTGGCGGTGCCGAGCGACGTGCCGGCCGGGCGAGTGAGTGTGCCCGCGGTCCGTGCTCCCGGACAAGGCTCGTCGTGGGTCACGCTGCTGGCCAGCGAAATTCCCGAACAGCTCGAACAAGAGCCCAACGACAAGCCCGAACAAAGCACCGTGGTCAAGGTTCCTGGCGCCATCGACGGCCGTTTGGCCACCGCGGGCGACCGCGACTTCTACCAATTTGAAGGCCGCAAGGGCGATCGCTTCGTATTCATCGGACAGACGCGCAGCTTGGGTTCTCCCAGCGACTTGTTCTTGCGGTTGTACAACAGCGAGGGCGGCGTGTTGGCCGAAGCCGAGGACACGGGTCCGGAGGAAGGCATTCTTAACTTCGCGTTTCCGACCGACGGCATCTATCGGCTGCGCGTGGAAGACACGAACCATCGTGGCGGGGCGGATGAGGTGTATCGGATCTTGGTCGAGCCGTACCAGCCCGGCTTTACGCTAGCCGCGGCGGCCGAAAAGGTCGACGCGCCGCAAAACGGCGTGTTCGTGGTGAAAGTCACGGCGACCCGGCGCGACTATAACGGGCCGATCACGCTCGCGCTCGAAGGAGCCGGCGAGGGCTGCGTGCTGCGCCACAACATTATTCCCGAAGGCAAGCCCGAGACGACATTGCAAGCCACGCTGGGTCCGTCGCTGACGGCGGGTCAAATTGCGGGCATCAAGATCGTCGGCACGGCCAAGATCGGCGCCAACGAATTCCGCGCGACGGCCAGCACGCTGGGAGCGATGCGCACGGCATTAAGCGGTTTGCCTTTTCCGCCAGCGGTGCTCGATGGCACTTTGGCCCTGGGCGTTGGTCCCGTGTTTCCGAAATTCTTCCAGTTGGCCGCTCCGTCGCCGATCGTCCCCCTCATTCAACCGGGCGTGCCGGCCAGTCTGAAAGTTCAATTGACGCGAGCCAACGGCTTCGATGACAAGGTGGATTTGACAGTCGACGGTCTGCCCGCGCCGGCCACGGTGAAGGCCGCGCCCATCGACAAGGGCAAGACCGAAGTCGCGCTCGAGATCACGAGCCCCGAGGCAATCCCGCCCGGCAAGCACACGATTCGCCTGATCGGCTCGGCCACGTTCCAGAATCAGCCGCAACAATTCGTCGTCGACCAGTTGACGCTGCAAGGTCCGCCGATGGCGATTGCATTCGCTCCCGCCGGACCGGTCAGTGTCGGAGGCAAGCAGAAGGGCACGTTGAGCTTCGCGGGCGAGTTGCAGCCGGTCGCCGCCGCGGCAACCTATCAAAGCGGAGTGACGCGAGGCGCCGAGGGTCCGCGCTCGCCGGCGCTGGCGGGTTTTGAGGCGGATAACAAGGCCGCCGCTTTTTCAGGTGTGGACAAGGCGCCGGGGGACGATCGATTGACGGCTCGGTTGCCCGCGTCGACCCATGGCGATTACACGCTCGAGTTATGGCTCTACAACACGCGCGATCTGGCGCAGCCGAATTCGCCGGCCATCTCGGGATATTTTTACAGCCGGCCTGGCGCGCCAAGCGCAAGCAACGCCCAACCCGGCGATCATCTCGGCATTGGCGGAGTCGAAAGCTCGCCGCGCGACCGACTGTTCTTTTACAACGGCCAGACGATGGTTGCCGGCCGCACGCCGCTTTCGATCAACGCATGGCACCATGTTGCGCTAATCCGCGCTGGGGATGAAATAAAAGTGTATCTGGATGGCGAGATTGCCAATCCGGAAATTCAAACCACGGCCGCGAAGAATTTCGACGACAATCAGGTGTTTTTCGGCACGCGCGGCGACGGATTTGCTCCGTTCCAGGGGCGGTTGGATGAGATCGTGGTTTTCGACGCCGTGTTGTCGCCGGCGCAGATTCAAGCCCACTATAGCGCCGCCAAGGCCGCCACCCCGGCTCGCGACGCGATTCTTAAGGACAATCCGCTGGCTTATTGGCGGCTTGATGAGACCGAAGGACAACTGGCGCGCAGCATCGCGCCGGCGCACAAGCGGCTGGTAAAATTGGCCTGGAAGAACCTGCCTGCCGGATTCAGCGTGCCGGACCAGGTCGTTTTGGTCGATGCCCAGAATCAGGTTGAGGTGGAGTTGGCGGCCACGGCCGCCGTTGGGCCGGGCAAGCTGGACAAGGTTGTCGTGGCCGGCACGACACCATTCGGCGACGCGGACTTTACGGCCCAATCGCCTGCGGTGGTCGTAGAAGTCAACAAACCATAGCACTTTGCACTACGCTGATCGCGACAACACAACGAGGCTCGAACATAGGGAGAGATTGATGAGCCGCAACTCACGAATACAAAATGCTCCTTTGCCCGCCTGGGGCCTGGCGGCGTGCCTGGTTGTGTCGCTTACCGCGCGTGCCTGGGCCGCCGCCGATAGCGCGATCGAACCGGTCGTTGTCGGCTCACCCCAGCGAATCGAAGTCTTTCCGACCGGTGTCAAGCTCGACGCCACCCGCCGCACGATGCACTTGATTGTCAGCGGGTTTTATGCCGATGGCGGCGTGCAGGATTTAAGCGGCGTTGCGGAAATCAAGTCCAAGGACGACAAGATCGCGCGGACGCAAGGGCATGTTGTATTGCCTTCGGGCAACGGCCGCACCGAGGTGACGGTGAAGGCCGGCGGCCACGAGCTGACCGTGCCGGTCGAAGTCGCGAACCAGGACGTGCCCGACAAGGTATCGTTCAATTACGGCACGCTGGCGGTGCTCTCGAAGCAGGGCTGCAATTCGGGCGCTTGCCACGGTTCGCCCAGCGGCAAGGGCGGTTTTCGCATGTCGCTGCGGGCCTACGATTCGGCACTCGACATCGAGACGCTGGTCCGCGAAGCGTTCAATCGTCGCACCAACTTGTACGAGCCGGAAAACAGCCTGCTGTTGCGCAAGCCGCTGATGGAAGTGGCGCACGGCGGCGGCCGGCGCTTGAAGAAGAGCGACACGGCCTTTGAAGTGTTGCGCGATTGGATTGCCCAAGGCTGCCAGGTCGATCCGGCCGATGCGGCGACCTGCGTCAAGCTCGAACTTTATCCGCGCGAGCGAATTTTGAAGCGGCCCGCGCACACGCAGCAGTTGGTGGCCCTGGCCCACTTTTCCGACGGCTCGGTGCGCGACGTGACTTCGCTGGCCGTTTTCACCAGTTCCGACGAAGCCGTGGCCGCGGTCGACGCCGCGGGGCTGGTGGCTGGCCAGGACCGGGGCGAAGCGGCCATCTTGGCGCGCTTTTTGGACAAGATCGAAACCTCTTCGATGATGTTCCTCAAGGAGATTCCGGGCTTCCGCTGGAATTCGCCGCCGGAGAACAATTTTGTCGACCACCATGTTTTTCAAAAGCTCGCGCAATTGCAGATTCTGCCGTCGGAGCTGTGCACCGACGAAGAATTTGTGCGGCGCGTGTATTTTGACGTGATCGGCATTCTGCCAGAACCATCCGAAACGGCGACGTTCCTGGCCGATACGGACCCGCAGAAGCGCGCCAAGTTGATCGACGCGCTGGTCGATCGGCCCGAGTTTGCCGAGTTCTGGGCGCTGAAGTGGGGCGACTTGCTGCGCATTCGCAACGTCAAGGTTTCGGCCGGGGGCGTGCACAAGTTCAATCGCTGGCTCGTGACGGCGCTGCGCGACAACATGCCCTACGACGAATTCGCCCGCCAGCTGCTGACGGCCGAGGGCAGCACGTTCATCAATCCGCCCGCGAATTATTTTCGCACGGCCACGGAAACCAACGACTGCACGGAAACCACCTCGCAATTGTTTCTCGGCATCCGAATCCAGTGCGCCAAATGCCACAACCATCCCTTCGAGCGCTGGTCGCAAGATAACTATTACGGCATCGGCGCGTTTTTTAATCGCGTGCAGCGCAAGCCCGGCGTGAATCCCGAAGAACAGGTGATTTGGGTCGCTCGCGCCGGTGAAGTGACGCAGCCGCGAACCGGCAAGCAGATGCAGCCGTGGCTGCCGCTGACCGGCACGGCCGACCTGTCGGGCGAGGACGACCGCCGAGCCGCGTTCGTCGCCTGGCTGGTGCGGCCCGAAAACCCGTTTTTCGCCAAGGTGGAGGTGAACCGCATTTGGGGCCATCTGTTCGGCCGCGGAATCGTCGAGCCCGTGGATGACTTCCGCGACTCGAATCCACCGGCAAGCGCCTCGCTTTTGGCGGCGCTGGCGGACGACTTTGCCACCAACGGCTACGACCGCAAGCGAGTGATTCGCGCCATTCTCAACAGCCGCACCTACCAGCTCAGCTCGCGCAAGAATGAATTCAACGCCAACGACGTGAAGTACTTTTCGCACGCCAATACGCGGCTGTTGGCCGCCGAGCAATTGCTCGACGCGATTTGCCGCGTGACCAACGTCTCGGAAAAGTTCGCCGGCCTGCCCGCTGGAACGCGGGCCACGCAACTGCCCAGTCCCGACGTCGACAGCGATTTCCTCAAGGTGTTCGGCCAGCCGGCCCGCGAGACCGCCTGCCAATGCGAGCGCTCGACCGATTCGAATCTTTCGCAGGCCTTGCAGATGATCAACGGACCGCTGGTCCACTCGAAGGTTCGTGACGAAAAGAATCGCCTGCGCGTGCTCGCCGCGGCGGGCAAGTCGAACGAAGACATTATCGGCGAGCTCTATATGGCTGCTTTGTGCCGCAAACCGAGCGAGCCCGAGATGGCCGCGGCCACCAAGCATATCGCCAACGCCGGCGACCGGATGCGCGGGCTGGAGGACGTTTGCTGGGCCCTGTTGAATGCCAATGAATTCCTGTTCCAGCACTAAGCGATCGTTTTTTTCGGGAGTGGATCCGTTGCCGACCGTTAGGAAACTATCTGTTGTCGCTCTGGCCCTGCTTGTATCGGTTGCATTTGGCGCCGCGGCACTTGCCGCCGATGCTCCGGTAAGCTTCAGCAAGGACGTGGCGCCGATCCTGATGAAGCACTGTCAGGCTTGCCACGGTCCTCCGGAGCCAAAGGGCGGCTATCAGGTCCTTAATTACAACCTCGCGATGAAGCCGGGCGAATCGGGTTCGCCGTCGATCACCGCCGGCAAACCGGACGAAAGCGAGATGGTTGCGCTCGTTAGCTCGACCGACGCCGACAGCCGGATGCCCAAGGAGGCCGATCCCCTGTCGCCGGCCCAAATCGAACTCGTCAAGCGGTGGGTGGCCGAAGGTGCCAAGTACGACGCCCCAGACCCCAACGCCCCGCTGGCGTCGATCGTGCCCAAGTTGGCCCAGCCCGACCCGCCGCAAGCCTACAAGCGCAGCGTGCCGATCACGGCCGTGGCGTTCAATCACGACGCCAGCGAATTGGCGGCCAGCGGCTACCACGAGGTCACGATCTGGAACGTCACGGCGGGCGCGCTCGCGCGGCGGATCAAGAACGTCGCCGAGCGCACCTATTCAATCGCTTACAACGCCGACGGCTCGCTGTTGGCGGTGGCGGGCGGCACTCCGGGCCAGTTGGGCGAAGTCAAGCTGTTCAATCCCGCCGACGGCACGTTGGTCAAGGAACTGGGATCGATGAGCGACGTCGCCTATCGCGCGGTCTTCAATCCGGCCGGAACGAAACTGGCCGCCGGTGGAGCCGATCGCTCGATTCGCATTTACGACGTGCCCACCGGCAAGCAGGAAATCCTCATCGAAGACCACGCCGACTGGGTGGTCGGCCTGGCGTGGAGCCCCGACGGCACGCGCTTGGCCTCGGCCAGCCGGGACAAGACCTCCAAGTTGTTCAACGCCGCCAACGGCGAATCGTTGATGACCTATTCGGGCCAAGGCGATCAGGTGTTCGGCGTCGGATTCTCGGGCGACGGCAAGCTTATCTTCACCGCCGGCGCCGATAAGAAAATCCACGCCTGGAATCCCGACGACGGCGCCAAGAAGGGCGAAATCACCGGCTTTGGCCGCGAGGTGCTGGGCCTGGCCACGCAGGGCGACAAAATCTTCAGTTGCTCCGGCGACAAGACCGTCCAGCAGCATCGCCTCGAAGGCTTCAAGCAATTCAAGACGTACCCGGGCCACACGGACGCCGTATACTCGGTGGCCTATCATCCCGCCACGGGCCGCCTCGCCGCCGGCAGCTTCTCGGGTGAAGTGCGCATCTGGAACGCCGAAGACGGCGCCGCGATAGCGACCTTCATCGCCGCTCCGGGCTACGTCGCCCAGGCAGTCGCTCCAGTGGCCGCGGCGAAATAGGCGCCTGTGTTCACAGAGTGTCACGGTGGCAGGTTCAATTCGCTGGGGTCTTTCATGCCCGGATAAAAGTCGTGTCCCGAGATTTCCGCTGGCGTGAAGACGGCATTCTTGATGCCGTTCTCTTGGCACACGTCTTTGAACCGCTGGGACACCATGATTTGGCCAGACAGGCCGCGCGGTCGAAAGGCGTCCTCGCCCGTCCAGCTCCCTTCTTCGAGGACGAGTCCTTTCCAGCGTATCTTGTCTGCGCTCCGACAAGTCGGACATGTGGGCGGAGCGAACCACTCGAACCCGGATGCGGACAAATCGAGGGCCGTCTGGCCGTAGCTGGCGTTGACACGGAAGTAGGGTGGCGGTTCGGATCGCAGCTTTTTCCGAGATTTCACCTGCAAAACTTCTACGGGCTCAAATCCTGACAAGCCTGTGAGGTTGCATCGCCGGTAGACCTCATAAAACTCTAGCGACACTAAAAAGTCATTGCCGGCCACCAGGAAGGCGAGGTCACCGAACTCTTTGCCGTAAAGCTTGAGCAGCACGCGAAAGGGGGGCAGCCAGGTCAGCATTCCGACCGTTGCGCCGCATGTCGGGCACGCCGGAGCGTCACCTTGATGGTAGCCTTCTTCCTTATCGGCACACGTTTCGGCATCGCCTCGCGGAAACACCTCCAACGCGTAGAATTGCATCGAG